>DAHXKX010000003.1 GCA_027366165.1 Actinomycetota bacterium | reverse complement strand
TTCCCAAGCTGAGAACGCGAGTTCGATTCTCGTCGCCCGCTCTAGGCATACCAGCTGTCCAACGGCTGAGGATAACGCCCGATAAATTGTGTGTTAGTTCCAGCTGGTATACGCGGGCCATATAGACCATATTTCACACATTTTTGTTGCCAAGTTAGGAGCGGCAAAGCAGCCACGTTCAGCATAGGATTTGCGATCGCCGGACCTTGTTGAAGGCTGGATTCAGATCGCAAATGGCAAGAACTGGTCTGACACAAGCTAGGTTCAAGTTCGCGCCTGTTGGTCAGCTGATAGGTCACTACCCTCAAAATGTATAAACCTTCGCAGATTCGACAAGGCTCGAGATTGCGACTGCACTCGCCCTATCCCAGTCCTCAGTGGCGCGTTTGCAGATCACTGCAATCCTGGGCGATGCGTACCTCATCCGAACCATCAGTGCTCCCGACATCGCACCAGTTGCCCAAGCCAACCTCGCTTTGTCAATCGGAAACAATCTGTTACACGCTGCTAGCCTATCTACCAACGATCTGGCATGGCTCACTGAGACCACCTCATTGAATCTCTAAGAATCAGGAGGACACCTGTTGATTGGACGGCACGCAAGTATCATCGCCATCACTTTGGCTGTCGGGGGGACTCTGGCGGCGTGTGGTACTTCCTCCACGGCAGCTAGCAACAGTTCCACTTGCTCGTCAAACGCAACTGTGACTTCCCACGGTCAAGGCAGCGCTTCGGGAACGCCCGACATGGCGACGGTTGATCTTGCGGTGCAGACACAGGACAGTACTGCCGCAACTGCCCTTGACCAAAATTCTGCTGACACCAACGGACTACTCAAAACACTCTTTGCTGGCGGAATATCGAAAAGCGATGTGCAAACGTCCGGCCTTTCTCTTCACGCAATTTATGGAGGCCCAACTCCAGCTATAACTGGGTATCAAGTCACAAATACAGTCACCGTACAAATCCACAGCGTTAGTTCAACCGGCACAATTATTGATTCCGCGGCAAAGGCAGCAGGGAACTCAATCCGTATCAATCAGATTGCATTTTCTGTCCAAGATCCCTCAGCCCTGTTCAACCAGGCAAGAGCGAAAGCAGTGAGCCAAGCAGCTACTGAAGCGAAAGCGATGGCTACCGCTGCCGGCATGCATCTCGGAGCGCTGTGTTCACTTAATGACGCGGCGCCATCATCGGTACCACTGAATACTTCGATCTACAGCACCACGGCAGGACTACCTTCCCCAGTTCCGATCCAAGTGGGATCCCAGAAAGTAAAAGCTACAGTAACTGCGGTATACCGGCTCCAACCATGAACGACAATAGCGAAATGTTCTTACCTGCTATCAAACGTTTGAAAGATTCGGCCTGGTTGAGACAAGTGGCTCCTCGCATGGTCTTGCTTCAGAAAATGGATGGCCCTGAAGTCGGAGATTCAGGCGGTGAACTTTAGCAACGTGATGTGGCGGATCCCTATCAACTGGTCCAAATAGTCAATTTTCTGGTAGCCGAACAAACTTCAGGATTTCGTCCAACTAACTGGACACCCGCCGTTGCGATGAATTCAGAATGCGACAACTTGCCAAGGACCGAGTGAGGTGGAGGCAACTAAAGACCCCCGATAAGCTTATCTATGAGCCATTTTCACCACCAAAACAATAAGTTCCGTGTGTTTACCCTCGTAGATAACTCGATAGTCGCCAACTCGCAATCGCCATATCGCTTGAACACCTATAAGAGGTTTGCAGTTGTTCCCATGTTGGTCCGACTTAAGCTTTTGAATCTCCCGTACTATTTGAGTGACTCGCTCGCTGATGCACGTGAGGTCGCTAGGGGAGCGCCCGATTCTTTGTGAAATACACCAATTCTGACCTCTTCAGGACCCTTGAAATCCGTGAGGTAATCGGACTTTCGCAACTAGATCGTGTTGGACCAGCCAGCGCAATCAAACAAGCTGACCAGGTATCATGGGGGATAAAGGACGAGCAAGATACCGGTTGGGAACCGCAAACATGGAAGGGAACTCCGATCCAGATTGATCGATCGGGGCTAATAATTAATTAACTAACCCTTGACACGCAAACCTTTTGCGAAGCATCTAGATATATCCTATTTAAGTAACGCAACTCGGGGAGGTCTAAGAATTCCGTCTCCAAACTTTGACCAGCACCACGAGATCAGCACTCATCGCCTCCGTCTCGTCGCGGAAAATGTTACTGATGCGGTAATTGAGATTGGTCTTGACGGAGCCATTACCTGGGCGTCAAGTTCAATATTCGATTTACTTGGATTTCACCCGTCAGAGTTGATTGGACTATCATCGCTTGACCTTATTGACCAACGAAGTAGAGCTCTCGCCAGCGAAAGGCGAAGCCGTGTTCTTCTTGGCGAATCCCTTCCCGAAGGTCGCTTACGCTTTCTACACGCCTCTAAATCCAGCACCTGGATCGGAGTCCGGGCCCGACCAATAGTCATTGACGACGTAATCGTTGGTTCGGTGCTCGGGCTTACTTCGCGCGATCTCGAAATGGCAAAAGACAATGCTCTAAAAGTACTTCTTTCAGGCTCCCGAACTGTCGCTGATGCGCATTCATTGGAAGAACTTCTCAACGGAATCTGCAACGTTGCAGTTTTAGATCCGCCGTATGTTTTCGCCTGGTACGGTTCAAAAGAGACCGACGGATCGGTCCGTTTCGAAGCAATGAGCCGTCAACATCGCGAATACCTCAACTCAATTACCGTAAGATGGGATGGCGGACCATTGAGTTTAGGGCCTGCAGGTAGGGCCATAAGAACGGGCCACGAATGTGTCGTGGACAATGTGGAGTCCACTACTTCGTTTGATCCTTGGCGTGAGGCAGCGTTGGTGCACGGATTCTCCTCGAGCCTTTCTTTTCCAGTTAAAGTCGACGGCAACGTTATCGGTGCTTACACCATCTACGCGGAGGAACCGAACGCGTTCAACGGCGATTCACGAAGTGTATTTGCTGAACTAGCCCACCAAATAGGTCGAGGAATTGAGCGACTAAACTTCGAGACTAAGTTGTCACAGACTGCTGCGCGAAACTCACTGCTAGCGAATGCAATTGAACATGCCGATGACGCCGTGGTTATCACGGATGCCAATTCGGTCATCGTCTACGCAAATACCGTGCTCTTTGACCGGACTGGCTATGGTCCAGATGAAGTCATCGGATTTAGCCCGCGCATCTTCAAAAGTGGATTGACGCCTACTTCAACATACGTGGCGCTGTGGTCGAACCTCATTAGAGGTGAGTCATGGTCTGGGCAACTGGTAAATCGGACGAAGGATGGTCGCCTTTTGTACGAAGATGTATCAATCTCTCCAATTCTTATGCAAGACGGCCAATCGGGTTACGTCGCCGTTCTCCATGATCGAACTCAGTTACTTGACCTAGAAAGTCAATTACGTCAGCACATGGCCGAACGAATCGCTGTTGCAGACCTTCTTAGCTCGGTTACCACCGAAAATTCGATCGAGAAAACGATTCAAAACATTTGCACCAAGATAATGGAGATTCCCCTAGTCGACTCGGTGTCATTCGTTGCACTCACTCGAGATGGACTAGTCATTCCCGAGATAATCGGGTCGCGTACCATGAGCAAATCCTTTGGCAATCACCCTTTTCCCCCAGAATTTACTGATCACATGGAACGACTTCGCGAAGGATCAATTCTTTTAGATACCTCACAGCGTATTGAAGGAACGTTGTATCGCCAAATGATCGGCGAATTAACGAGTGGGGGAACTCTATCTGTTGCATTGGTGCCGGTTTCAGACGGGACAATCTTGACTGGCTTTGTCGCAATCGGATCATCACACCCTAAGTTCGGTTACCAGTTCGAGGAGCGACTGGCCACGTTTCGCGAAATTGGTGCGGCACTGAGTCAAATAGCCGGTGCACAAGCTTCAAAATATGCGGCGGACTACGTTGATCGTCTCGCCATTGACCGAGTAATTAGTTCACGAATATTCACGATGGTCTTCCAACCAATAGTTGATATGTCAACTAGAGACATCGTAGGTTATGAAGCTCTCGCTAGATTTCCGGGCGAAGCACCTCCCGATGCATATTTTGCTGAGGCTGATCGACTGGGACTCCTTTCGAAACTCGAAATTGCGTGCGCAGAAGAAGCGCTGAAAATGCGGCATCTTATACCTATAGAACGATTCCTTAGTCTGAATTTTTCTCCAGAGACTATATGTGCAGGGGAACTTGAAAATCTACTTGTAAACGTCGATAATTCGGTCGTCGTGGAAGTCACCGAACATGCTACAGTTGCCAATTATGCGCTCCTCAAACGAGCAATTGCGGCACTTCCAACTTGTCGTTTGGCAGTCGATGACGCCGGTGCAGGTCACGCGAGCCTGCGTCACATTATGGAACTTGAACCCGCGATAGTAAAGATTGACATCTCTCTTATTCGAAATGTAGACACTAATCCAGTCAAGTCGTCGCTAGTAGCTGGTCTTATGCATTTCGCCAAATCGAGTGGAACATTGCTAATTGCTGAAGGTGTTGAAACAGTCACGGAAGCTTCGTCGATTTTGAATCTGAGTGAAATTCTCGGCGTCAACGTACTTTATGGTCAGGGGTATCTATGGGGAAGGGCGGCTCCACTAGAAATTGTTAATCATTGAGTTCGTGAACAATACCGAATCGTGCGGGTCGTCCATCAAATGTTCCAATCACAGAGGTGGAAACCAATTGCACGATTTCACCGGTCGGACGACTGTAGGAAAATCGGACTTCGATAGACGCAACTAGGCCCGATACCAAGCGACGAACTTGTTCTTCTACGAAAATACGATCACCTGCAGCGATAACATCTGAAAGATTAAGGCCAATTACGTCTGAAGATTGCGAGTAACCAAGTACTGCGGCTGTACGATGATTTGCGTAGACAATCTGAGTTCCTTCCACTACATACACGCCGACAACTGATTGATCGAGAATCTCTCTCAAGCGACGCTCGGACGCCTTCAAATCCTCTCGGAGTCGCAATTGATCTCGACGATCCTGGAGATTATCCAGCGCGAAAGAAATATCTCCCGCCATTTCACGAAGTAAACCATCCAAATCCTGGTCAAAGTTATCAGGATCGTATGAGTAAAATGTCAGTGCACCACGGGCGATTCCGCGGCGTCGCAGAGGCACTGAAGCGGCGCTGCGCCACCCGCGAGCAACGGCCCCTATTCCGATTTTATCTCGCGGGAGTACCCGGTCTGCTCGCAGCCACACAGGACGATTGTCGTGTACCGCAATCGAAGGTAAGTCAAGCATTTTGCAGCTGGGATCTTCTAGCAATTCTCGTCTTTCCGCAAGAAAACCGTCAATTCCAGAGCCCTGGGCGAAATCAGATAAAAGCATTCCGTCATCGTTTTCAAAGCCGATCCATACTGCGTCAGCGGCTCCATGTTCGATAGCTGTGTCGCAAATTGTTCTAAGCAATTTTCTTTCGTCTGTAACATAGATTACCGCTTGATTTGTTTCGCTCAATGTGGCATAGAAACGCATTAGACGATCGTGCGCTCGTTCAATGTTTTTCCTTTTCGTCACATCTTCTAATACTCCCCGAATCACTTTGCCGGCGCCGGTGTCATCTCGAGAAACGATACGGCCCCTCACCCACAACCAATGCACTGACTGATCAGGCCAACGAACTCGAAAATCGAATTCGTAATCGTCTGGTCCACCAGGAGCTGTGCACTCATTGATTTGCCGCTCACTCTCGGAACGGTCCTCTTCAATAGTCGCGTAACTCCCTGATCTCTGGCGGTGGGACTAACGAGGGTCGCACCATCCCGTGTGCTGCAACGTCTGCCAGCCACTCGGCATCTGCCAGATCGGACTTACGTCCAGGAACATTTTTCACGTGCTCGGCGTTACAAAG
>DAHXKX010000006.1 GCA_027366165.1 Actinomycetota bacterium | reverse complement strand
TCAAGGGGAAGATAGTCGCTGCCGGTCTTATAGTCAATCAAGGCGGCATGCCTGTGGCTGAAAGTGCCTCGTCTGGAATCCTGACCGGAAAAACGTATATCCACTCCATCAAGCAACAGCGTCCCGAAAGCGAACGCCTCTCCCAGACTCCAGTCAATTTGGCCGGCGTCAAACAACGCCTTGCGGCTTTCCATCTGACGCAAAAGCTTTGGATGGACGGTGAATCCCTCGGGCCAGGTGTGCAATTGATCAGAGAGTTTCTGCAGCGAATCCCTCGAAACTCCAGTCGCCACCCTTTCCAGCGGCACGTTGTTCAATGGGGCAGGGGGAATGCTGGTGGGATTGGGGGCAGACTGAGATCTCGTCTCGTCCAGCGCGACTTGAAGTCTGTCGAGAAAATCGTCAAGCGCCTTTTCCGCACCCTCGACCGTCAGATCCCCGCGTGAGATAAGCGACTCGGTGTAGAGCTTACGCACCGACCTTCGAGACTCGATGACTTGATACATCCTGGGTTGAGTGTAGCTCGGCTCATCGCCTTCGTTATGGCCAAATCTGCGGTAACAGACCATGTCTATCACGACATCTTTTTTGAATTCCTGGCGAAAATCAAAAGCCAGCCTGGCAACCCGGACCACAGCCTCCGGATCGTCTCCGTTCACATGAAGGATTGGAGCCTGAATCATCTTGGCCACGTCGGTTGCGTAGGTACTCGAGCGGGCCTGTTCCGGATTTGTGGTGAATCCAACTTGGTTGTTTATCACCAGATGGATGGTTCCCCCGGTCCGATAGCCCGGCAGTTGCGACAGATTGAGAGTCTCAGCGACTACGCCCTGACCGGCAAATGCGGCGTCTCCGTGAATCAGAATAGGCAGAACAGGAAAGGTCACCCTATCCCGGAGGATATCCTGTTTGGCGCGGACCATTCCCTCCACCACAGGATTGACCGCCTCGAGATGCGAAGGGTTGGATGCCAGACTTACGGTCAATTCCTTGCCGGAACGCGCGACGAATCGTCCAACGGCCCCCTTGTGATACTTGACATCTCCTGACCCCTGAACAGTATTTGGGTCAAGGTTCCCCTCGAACTCCTTGAAGATCTGCCCGTAAGACTTGCCCACAATGTTGGCAAGTATGTTTAGACGGCCTCTATGGGCCATGCCTATTACAGACTCCTCGAAATCTGAGTCAGCGGCCTTTTGCAGCACCTCATCCACGAATGCGACAGCCGACTCCGCGCCTTCGAGACCAAACCGCTTCTGACCAATGTAACGGGTGTGTAGGAACTTCTCAAAGGCCTCCGCTGCGTTCAGCCTAGAAAGTAGATGACGTTTCTCATCGGAGTCAAGTACGTCGGTGACACCCTCCACCTGACTTTGAATCCACTTCTTCTGCGCAGGGTCCTGGATGTGCATGTACTCGTAACCGATGGTCCCGCAATATGAGTCGCGCAGCACCGCCATGATTCTTGACAGCGTCATCTTCTCCTTGCCAGCGAAACCGTCGGTAAAAAACATCCGGTCCAAATCCCATACAGTCAAACCGTAGGTGAAAGGATCCAACTCCGCAGGAAAGGTGGGCATCAATATCCCCAAAGGATCCAGGTCCGCCATAAGGTGACCGCGAACCCGATAGTTGTTGATCAGAGTTTGTATCCGGACCTGCTTGGCGGCCTTGGAAGACTCCGAATTTCCGCTTTGTGAATCCTGCTGCCATGCCATGGGCCGGAGGACCACCCCCACAGAATTGAACACATCTTCGTAGAAATCATGCTTTCCTATGAGAAGCTCGTAGATCCGTGCCAGGAAAAGACCTGACTCAGCCCCCTGGATCACTCTGTGGTCGTAAGTTGAAGTAATGGTTACCGACTTCGAAACGCCAAATTCCGCCAGTACATTTGGGTCAGCCGATGCCAGTTCAGCAGAATATCCAAGAGAACCTACTCCGATAATGACCCCTTGACCGACCATTAGTCTCGGGATCGAGTGCTCGGTTCCGATGGTGCCGGGGTTGGTCAATGAAGCGGTGGCGCCTGCAAAGTCGTCTGGGACGAGCTTGTTGGTTCGCACCTTCCTGATCAGATTCTCGTAAGAATTGAGAAACTGGGCAAAGCTTTGGGATTCCGCGCCCTTGATCACCGGAACATAAAGGCTCCTGCTACCGTCGGACTTTTCAACGTCAACAGCGATACCCAGGTTGATTGACTTCGACCTGATCACACCCGGATTACCTTTTCCGTCGGCATCTTCAACGAAGAGCGAGTTCATCACAGGCACTGCCTTCATCGCCTGCACAATCGCATATCCGATCAGGTGGGTAAAACTGACCTTTCCACCACGGACCCGGGCAAGCTGGTTATTGATCAGCGTTCGGTTGACTTCAAGTAGCTTTGCCGGGATAGTACGGACCGACGTGGCTGTTGGCACCTTGAGAGAAGCCTCCATGTTCACGACGATTTTGGAAGATGCACCACGGAGAACAGTGGCCCCTTCAACCGGCGCGGCCACACGAGCCGGAGCAGCGGTCGGAACCGCTAAAGCGGTTCCATTTACAGGGCTCTTCTCTACTGGCAACGCGTCCTTTGAAGTCGCTTGCACGCTTGACTCCGTCTCAGCAGCCGCCTGGCTGCTAGAGCTCGTCACCGGAACCGCCACTTGAGCACTAGTTTCTAATACTTCCTCATTGACTTGAGCAACTTGTTCCGAAATCGGCTTGTAATCTGCGAAAAACTCTTGCCAGCTTGGAGTGACTGAATCCGGATCATTCAAGAACTGCTCGTACATTTCATCCACGAGCCATGCATTAGGGCCAAATGCCCCATAAGTTAACGACCTATTGTTCGCCATGAGCTTAGACGTAACCTACCTTTTTAGAGTATTTGAGCCGATATAACAGGCTAGTAAGACCATTGTTAAAAACTCCTAAATTCTCTGGCGCGGACTCAAATAATAGTGAGCGCATGCATCCGTTCAATTGTTAATAATCGAAAACAACACTTGCGGTACCCCGCTCGATGGCACGGGCTACAGCTACCATGGATGATGCGTGTTTCAGTCATGAGACCAGAATTTTCAACTTGGAGGTGCAGTGTCATTCGGTCAAAGTCCCCCGACTGATGTAATCAGAGCAATGACGCGCTCTTTCAAAGAAACTCGTCACCACACCACCCACATTGAAAAAGATGGAGATACCACTCTGATGCTTGGGGGGCAGGGGTGAAGGACATGATCCAAGATGGACGGGAAGTGTCCGACAGGCAATCAGTGACTCATCTTAACCTGCCGCCACTCACCACGGTAGCACTCTCGCCGGTACCAGCGGCCACAAGTTGGCCAAGGATACTGATGGTCCATGGCACGATAGACCGATCGAGTTCATTCAAAAGATCAGCAAAACACCTCGGCGAATACGAGGTCATCTCATATGACAGGCGTGGGTATGCCTCTTCACCGTTTCTTGATGAGAACGGAGTTCCACGCAAAGTCAGCTGGCAAATCCATCTCCAAGATCTTACCGAAGTAGTTGCCCAGAAGCCGACTGTGGTATTCGGACACTCCTATGGTGGCACACTTGCCTTGCTGGCCGCAGAGCGCCAAATTGACAATCTCCTGGGAATTATCTCATTCGAAAGCCCGCTCTCCTGGTTTCACAACTGGTCAACATGGACCGACACCCTAACCGACCCGGCAGAGGAAATCGACCCCGAATGGGCCAGGCAGCAAGCAAGGCGCTTCATGATCTTCCAGATCGGAGAGAAAAACTGGAATAGGCTGCCTCCGGCGACCAAACGCCAAAGAGAAGCGGAAGGGATAACCATGGTATCTGAAATGACCTCCATGGCAAATCTTTCACCGGTGCTCGATCCAACCAAAATAGCCGTTCCCACCATCATTGCACGATCAGAAGACGCCGCGGAAAGACATTTGAAAGGTGCCAAGTTTCTCACCGATAACATTCCCAATTCGGAGCTAAGGATCATCAGAAATACAAGCCACGGAGTGCACCTACAACGACCTGAAACAGTCGCAGAACTGACACGTGAATTGATCGCAAGGCTCTGACATCTCCAAAGGGAACCGCCCCCTGGGACATTGAGCTGTGATTTTCCCGATCGGTACATATTTGGCTGGTGTGGGCCGCACTGACTGACTTATGGTTGGAACCTCCAAAATAGGCATACGCCATTTTGCTTTCTTGGTTCTTTCTGTGCCTAAAGGACCAGCAAGTCCGGGAGAACTTTGTTTACTCGGCTTTGTCTTGCACGTGGGGCAGCCAGACCGACACATCCACCTCTTTTGTCAATTGGCGAAGCTGTTCGATAACGTGTCGGTCCTTGTTGCTTCGGGACCCACGGAGCCATGAAAAGAACAAGGTGACAATCCTGGTCACATCATTGGTGATGTCTTGTTCAAATGTTGAGTCCCGATCCTATGTCGGTTATTACTTCGCATTGCCATCGGTTCCCTCCACAGCTCTCTTCTTGCGCCATCTGTCGGGTTTGGTCATCTATTCGTTGTTGGAAAGGCAAGCCCAGGCGATGGTCTTAAAAGGTGAAGCCGGCAGGTGGTTCGAGTCCATGTGACTTTGCCAAGCCATAGGCCGTCTTGTCTTTAGAGTTCGCTCCGCTTGATCTATGTGCCTCCCTCTCTGGGCGGCACAGGGGTATCGTAGTGAGAACACCCACCTCAATGGCAATAAAGCCGACCTAGACAAGCTGGGTCATGCGGGTGTTGCACCGTTGTCTCTAGAAGAATACGGATGTACAAGTGAACAGTTACTACGCCAAATCACGGTGACCCGTTAATTCACACCGCTTTAGCGCTTGGTGAAACAGGGCGCAGTGGATCTGAACCCGAAGGTGCCGAGGTGCTGGAGAGTACCGACACCGATCAGGCCCGAAGTCCACGAAATCCTCGGAGGCTGAACACAGGAATTCTTGAACTCTGGAGGTGGAAGCAGCAGTACTCCCTCTATCGCCTAGTCTCTGCAGCTACAACAGTTGACGACAACTGGGCTAAGCTGATGCCGTATAGGTCCGCCGCTGGGACAAGGTCGCTTTAAGGGCCTCCTGATGGCTCAGGGTGGTAGTGTTTCAGTCGAAAATCTGGAAGAAGAATCCATTCGTCTCACTGGCGCCGAAAGAAGAGTATCCAAAAAGGCTCGACGGAGTCAAAGGAAATACTTGACACCTTCAAAACACAAAGAATCAGGCAATTTCGGAAATGCACACAATGCTGGAGAAGCTGACACTTTAAATCATGACTATGAATAAAGCTTGGCGATCACATCGGAGGTAGCGCCATGAAAGTCCTAGTAAGTGGAGCGAGCGGTTTCATTGGCTCAGCCCTGGTCGCGGAACTGACCTTGGCAGGTCATGAAGTCTACACTCTTGGACGTTCCTCGTCAGATGACCCCAAGAAGCTCTCTTGGAACATTGAGAATCGCACCGGAAGTCTCAAGAGCATCGACTCGCTCGATGGCGTGATCCATCTTTCAGGTGAATCGATAGCAAGCAAGCGCTGGACACCAATCCAGAAACAGAAGATCGTCGACAGCCGCCTGGAGGGCACCGACTTCCTGATCTACCTACTCAACGAGGCAAACCTGAAACCCGAGGTGTTTGTCGCTGGCTCCGCAGTCGGAGTATACGGAGATAGGGGCGACGAGATTCTCGACGAATCGTCCACACCTGGCAACGGATTTCTGTCATCGCTCACTCTTGACTGGGAACAGAGGGCCCGAAGCGCCGAGTCCGTCGCATCCCGGATTGCACTAGTTCGAACTGGACTTGTGCTCTCCAACTATGGGGGTGCACTCGCAAAGCAGCTGCCACTCTTCAAATACGGTCTGGGCACCGTACTCGGCAACGGCCGGCAGTATCTAAGCTGGATCCATCTCGAAGACGAGGTGAGAGCCATAATCCTTGCGCTCACAAACCCCGAGATCTCCGGACCTTTAAACCTTGTCTCTCCCAATCCCGTGACAAATAGGGAATTCGCGAAGACCTTGGCCAAAGTGCTCCAAAGACCGCTGCTTTTCAACGCACCGGCATTTGTTCTAGAGTTGGCTCTGGGAAAGGAATTTGCAGACGAGATGCTTCTCGTCTCACAACGGGTCACTCCGACTGCGCTCAAAGAAGTGGGCTTTGAGTTTCTTTTCCCCAATCTTGAAGATGCACTGTCAGACTTACTCAGATGAACGCGGAAGAACCATGAGGAAATCAGGAATGCGAACGGGGTCCGTCGCTACCAGATTCAAACGCATTGCCAAGATGTCAACCTTGACCGCGAGAGTTGCCGGAACCTACCTGACCTTCAAATCAAAGACCATTTTCTCCAACGCATCGCGCAAAGAGGAGCTGAACCGGGAATTTGAGATCAAGAGCGCAACCCAGGTGGTGGAAACGCTTGGCCAGATGCGTGGCGTCATGATGAAGTTGGGCCAGATGGCAGGTTATCTGGACAACGGCATCCCAGATAATGTGAAAGCTACCCTCGGGACCCTTTACAACAGTGTTCCCCCCATGACCAGGCAACTCGCGGAAAGGACCATTGAAGCAGAACTCGGAGCGCCGCTTGAAAGCGTCTTCGCTTCTTTTGATCTCGATCCGATAGCGGCAGCCTCCATCGGACAGGTCCATCGCGCAATAACCAAATCAGGCAACGCGGTTGCTGTGAAGGTACAGTACCCTGACGCGGCAAGCACCATGGCCGCAGATCTCGCAAATACGGATGCGATGTCACGAATCATAGGCCTTGCATTTCCGAATATCGATACCAGGCGCGTTGTAAGCGAGATCAGAGAGAGGATGCTCGAAGAACTCGACTACGAAATCGAGGCTAGAAACCAGCTTCTGTTCTACAACTACTACAGGGGACATCCGTTCATTCATATTCCTCGAATCCACCCGGAACTATCAAATAAGCGACTGCTGGTGACGGAGTTGGTGACAGGGAGCAGCTTCGAGGATGCCCTCACATGGTCGGCTCAAGAGCGAAATCTCGCCGCCGAAACGATATACCGATTCGTGTTCGGCTCGCTTTACAGGATCGCCGCGTTCAATGGCGACCCGCATCCCGGTAACTACATCTTCCACAAAGCGGGCCGCGTGACATTTTTGGACTTTGGACTGACAAAGGTGTTTAAGCCAGCGCATCTCAATGTCTTTGAATCGATGATAAAGACAATACTCATTGAACCAAATCCTGACGAGTTCCGCAAAGTCATAGAATCTGCAGGCCTGATTCCCCCAGACTCACCGCTGGCGACTTCAGAAATTGTAGAGTACTTCGAGCATTTCTACGCCTTTCTCACCTCAGAAGAGGAAGTGGAGTTGTCATCGGAGTTTGCTTCGGCAATCTTTAGGCACACCTTTGACGTTTCTTCAAGAATCTCCCGATACATCGATGTGCCTGAATATTTCGTGATAATTCAAAGAATTAACCTCGGCCTCTACGCCCTGTTGGCAAGGCTTGGAGCCACGGCAAACTGGCGCAAGATTGCCGAGGAGATCTGGACCTTCATCCAAGGGCCTCCGGCCACTCCAATGGGTGAACTTGAACAGAAGTGGCTCCGTGATACGGGAAAGCGGAGCTAACACCAACACCACCTCGGGGATATGAACCCGGGCAGGTTCCATGAGCTTTGATCACCGAAGCGGGGGATAAAAAGTCCTTGATTTACCTACAAGGATTCAACACTGCCGTCCGACGGCCAGACCAGGTGCAGACGGCTCTGAGTTGGCGCTGGCGGCAGGTCGATCAGCTGCGACGAAAATCTCCTGCTGCTAACATCACTCTCAGTGTTCTGCGAAAGAGGCCGCATGCGATACCTTTATCTTTTAAGACACGCAAAATCACTCTGGAGCGATCCAACCGTTGTTGACTTCGATAGACCGCTTTCCGACCGGGGACAACGCGACGCAAAAAAGATGTCCGTCTACCTCAAACGGAATGGAGTCCAATTGGACCTCGTGCTCTGCTCTTCGTCGAGGAGAACCACCGAAACATTTCAAGCCATCGCACCAGCGCTAGGCCCAGCCAAAGCTGTCATGATCGAAAACACGCTTTACACCTTTGACGTCAATCACATCCTCCAGCGGCTATCAGAAGTCTCTGCGAACACCAAGTCGGTAATGGTGATTGGCCACAATCCGGGCATCCAAGCTCTTGCTGTATTGCTGACACGGCCCAGCAGCCTGAAAAGTCAGATTTCGCTCAAGTACCCAACGGCCGCACTTACGGTTGTCACACTAGAGAACAAGTCTTGGGATCTGTCCAAGCCCGTGATATCACGAACCGAATTCATCGCACCGACCGACCTCGGGTAGGACACCTCATCTCATCGAGTGGCCTCATTCAATCCCGCTCGGTCCCCAGGCACACGTAACAGCGCGACGGATACCACCTGCATCACCGGACCATGATGACCCGGGCCACGAGCAGACCGCAGGCCAATGATTGTAGCTCCGGCATTGAGGCATCCAGTTAGAGCATCCATGGCCGCGACTACACTGGGCCCTCAGAAGGAGAAGGAGGCACATTCCACCATGTTCACTGCACCTGAAACCCAAAGGGCTGACCCTGGAAAAGTCCGTGGCAGGTCCAAGCTTAGAAAGATCGCAAAGTGGTCGCTGATCCTCGTCGTGGTTCTTGGGGTGCTTTTCTATGGAGGAGGCGGCTGGTACTTTTCCAACCAGCTTTTCACACTTGGCCTTTCGGGTGCTGCCAGGAGATCTCTCCAACCCTCGTACAACATACAGGTAGCTTCGGTGGGGACCAACTCCATCACGCTTGACACAAATTCAGCCACGCCCAGCGAAGTAACCCATAACGGCACTTGGGGATTGCAGTGGCCATCTGGATATGGGCAGATCACCAGCATCAAGAAACAGTCTGCGCACGCCATTCAAAGAGCGTTCACTCTTATAACGGGAACGAATCCACGACCCGGGCCGAAAGTGGCAATCGATTCAGAGGCGTTCCCGGACAATCCTAAAGTTGCACTTGGGATCGACTATCAGAACGTCAGCTACAAAGGGCCGCTCGGAAACTACCCCTCATGGTACATCCCAGGCACCAGCAGCACATGGGCAATTACAGTTCACGGAAACGCGATGACACGCCTAGACGGCATGAAGGCCGTCCCAACTCTAAAGAGCCTGGGAATGCCTATCCTCATGATTAGCTACCGTAATGATCCAGGCGCGCCACAATCCAAGTCTGACCTTCTGCGGTATGGACTGACCGAGTGGCAGGACCTCCAGGCTGCGGTGAGCTACGCCCTTTCCCATGGTGCAAAACACGTTGTACTTCTCGGCTACAGCATGGGCGGAGGTATCGTAACGAACTTCCTGCTCAGGTCCAGCCTGGCCTCCAAAGTGAGCGCCGTGGTCCTCGATGCGCCTATGGAGAACTTCTCAACGACGGTCGACTTCGACGCCTCCCAAATGAGCCTTCCCCTGATCGGGATTCCCCTGCCCCAGAGCCTCACTGACGTCGCAAAATGGATCTCGTCTTGGCGTTACGGCGTCGCATGGAACCAGCTCAACTACCTGACCGAAGTAAAACAATTGAAGACGCCGATACTGCTTTTCCAGGGATTGAGTGACAAAACGGTGCCAGCTACGACCTCGGAGGAAATGGCCAATGCACGACCGCATCTCATCACGTACATCACAACCCCTGGAGCTGGGCACCTGGAATCATGGAATCTTAACCCTCAGAGTTACGACAATGAAATGAAGTCCTTTTTGGAACAGCATTAAGGCTTTGTACACTTTTGAATTCGCAAATGTTCGCGGCATTCAAGAGTTTAAAAGTCGCCCCATCGCAACGTAACAACACCCAAAGCGGCCACAATGGTGATATTGTTTTATCAATTAAATCCATCGGGTGCAACCGAATTTGGCTCTCTAGAGTCAATAATGGTTAATGACAGTTAGAACTTACGCCGAGGGGGTGCGGCAAGAAATTGTTACCTTTACAGCGAATTAGACCATCGGGACTCTTGCTTTAGGTCGGCTGACCTCATTTCGTCGCGAAACTCCGTATGGGGCCGTGGGCAACATCGGCCGCCCGAAGCGCCGACAGCACGTCGGTGACTCTGGCCACCTGTTGAATTCAACCGAACCCATCGCAGGTCGCGCGGGCGCGGGATGTGGCGAAGGTCAAGGCTGAGGCACTCTGCGCCATTCGAACCAACCGTCGCACCAAGAACGACACACCTTGACCCGGGAGCACTGTATGAGATCGAACATCGGAACAATCGAATTGAATTACCTGGTGAATGGTGAAGCAGATCTTCCCTGGCTGGTCTTTTCAAACTCGGTCGCCACCGATCTGACCATGTGGGATGGACAGGTCGAGCAACTGAAGAACCGCTTTCAGATCCTGCGATATGATCAGCGTGGTCACGGGCTCAGCGATGCCCCGTCCGGGCAGTACTCAATCGATATGCTTGCTGAGGACCTAATCAACCTGTTGGATACGCTTGGCATACAAAGAGCAAGCCTGGTGGGAATTTCAATAGGAGGGATGACTGTACTCACCATGGCCAAAAAACACCCGGGAAGAGTTGACAAACTTGTGGTTTGTGACTGCGGACCGACCTCAAATCCTCGGGCCGCCCAGCAGTGGATGGGAAGGATCGACAAGGTATCTGCTGGAGGGATGGATGCAATAGTCGAGGAAACCATCGAAAGATGGTTCACAAAAGAAACGATTACACAGGACAGCCTCATATTGGACAGGGTCGCAGCAATGATCAGAAACACCCCGGTATCCGGCTTCACTGGTTCGGCACATGCCCTGGCGAAGTTTGATCTTCTGCCTGGCCTCGAAAGGCTGTCCGTGCCAACCCTGTTCATGGCCGGAGAGCACGACGCGGTAATCGGCGGAACTCGGATCCTGAGTGAGACGGCGCCAAATTCGCGTTTTGAGACAATTCCCAGAGCTGGGCACCTGTGCAACCTTGAGAACTCAGCAGACTTTCTATCTGCCCTGACAGAATTCCTGTAAAAGTATCGCCGTAGAATCGATTGCCAAATAGTTTCTGTAAACAAATCAGCCATCAATAATGAAAGGAGCGAATAGATGACCGTACAACAAAACGCCATGCAAATTATGAACCCGATCAGGGAAGCGTCAGATGAGGAAAGGATCAGCGCACGGGACCAGATGGAGGCCCTAAATCCTGAAGCCAAAAAGCTGCAGTTTTGGATCCGTACCCAGAAGAACGCCCCCGCCCAGGAACCCTGGTTTTCGACGGCAGATGCGGACCACACAGGCAAACTCGCTTCTGGCCAGGTAGGGAAGAACCAGCTCAAGGCCGTCCCTTATCGCTGGAGATGGAGCGACTACCGGCCGTACCTGCAGAAGATCTCAGACATAGCGGCGGGTGCGGACGTCGCCCCTGTTGAATTTGCCGATAGACAAAGCATCGTTTTGATGAACCCGGGTCTGACCGAACGGATTCAGGTGACAAACACGATCCGCTGCGCAATATCGATATACAACCCAGGCGACATTGCTCCAGCGCACGTTCACAGCCCCAACGCGAGCAGGACCATCCTCACAGACAATGGTGGTTACACCAACATCGAAGGCGAGCGTTGCGAAGCGCGACGTGGAGATGTGATACTGACTCCAAACGGCACCTGGCATGACCACGGAAATGACGGCGAAGAGCCGGTGGTTTGGATTGACACGCTTGACTGGCCTCTCATGGAATACCTCGACTGCGCCTGGGTCGATCAGGACTACCAGGCAGCAACTGGCACCACTGACAGAACGCAATCGGTAAGACACGTTGACGGATACTCGCAGAAGCTTTATAAAAATGGTGGCATGAGGCCGACATTTGTTTCGCATCAGCGTGGCTTCAGTCAAAGACTCACACCGCTCTTTCACTACAGCGGAGTTGACATCCGCAACTCACTGGTCGATCTCAAGGACGAGGCTGGTGATCCTTATGAAGCAATTCAAATGGAATTAGTAAATCCCGTGACCGGTGAGTCAGTGTTTCCAACCCTACGCTACGGAGCGCAGCTACTGCGTCCAAACGAGGCAACCCGCCTCAAGAGGGAGACTTCCAGCGGATACTACGTAGTCATCAACGGCGAGGGTTACACGGAAATCAACGGCCAAAGATTCGACTGGAAGCCGAACGATGTCATCGCAGTACCAAACTTCCTCTGGAGACGGCACGTCAACACCGCCAGTGAGGATGCGATTCTCTACAGTGTTTCCGATGCCGCGCTCATGAGAAACATCGGCCAGTACCGTGCGCAGGGCAAGGACGATAGCGGAAATGTGATTCAGTTAGAGCCCTAGAAACTTCAACGCCACCTCATGGCAAAAATGGGGTGGCTCAAAATGCCGCATCGGGGATTTCGTTTCAACTCACGGCCTAGCCAACAGATTTTCAGAAACTAAAGGGAGAAAAAGGTATGCGACTGGCATCGTTCAATGTAAATGGCCGGGATTCATATGGAATCGTTACTCAGGACAACAGGGTAGTTGATCTTGGTAAGCGCCTGGAACAAAAGACCCTACTTGACCTTCTGCGTGCCAACGCCATCGATGCGGCCAGAAAGGTTTCCGAGGAAAAGCCAGACTATGCACTCAGCCAGGTAAGCCTCCGCCTGCCCGTACAGGGTGGTGAAAAGATCATCTGTGTGGGAATCAACTACCCAGAGCGCGAAGAGGAGTACAAAGGCGAGATCAAGAGAGGCTCATATCCCAACCTGTTTGCCCGATTCCCCTCATCGTTCTCTGCACCCGGAGAACCTATAATCAGGCCAAAAATCTCCGATCAACTGGACTACGAAGGTGAAGTTGCCCTTGTGATCGGAAAGCTCGGTAGACACATTTCCCGTGACAAGGCCTATCAGCACATTGCGGCCGTCACATGCGCAAATGAAGGAACGATCAGGGACTGGGTGAAACACGCCACCAAGAATGTCACACAGGGGAAAAACTTCGAACGTTCGGGCAGTATCGGCCCCTGGATTGTCACAACCGACGAGCTTGACCCGTCACAAGATTTGATAGTGACAACAAGGGTCAACGGTACCGTGCGCCAAAACGACTCCACAAAGAACATGTTCTGGCATTTTGAGGAGCTGATAAATTACATCAGCACCTTCATAACTCTTTTTCCTGGCGATATTATCCTTACTGGAACTCCGGTTGGTGCCGGTGCCCATCAGACTCCACCCGTCTACCTGGTTCCAGGAGATGTCGTTGAGGTTGAGGTGCACGGCGTTGGCATATTGCGCAACGAGGTCAAGGACGAGGCATGACCAATGAGAGAGCAGCAGAGAGAAGTTCCAGCATTATTTTAAATCCGACCAACGATGCGGCTAATCTGAGCCGCATCATCAACTGACAGGGGGATATAAATGGCGAAGCTAAAGCTTTCCTTTGCCTCGGCACTATATGACAGGATGCAAGCCATATACACCGGAGAAGTGGAGCCTGATGGCATCGAGCTGAACTTCATGCATTTCGATGAGCCCAGAGTCATATTTGACCGCATGTCAGGAGGCCTGGAATTCGATGTATCCGAATACTCAAGTTCAGAATTCATCCAGCGCTTCGCAAACAGGGAATGTCCGTTTGTAGCCATCCCGATCTTTCCGTCAAGGGCATTTCGAACCGGATTCATTGCTATTCGAACCGACCGCGGCATCAACTCTCCCAAAGATCTGGAGGGGCGCAGGATCGGGGTTCCTCTTTACACAATCACCGCTGCGATCTTCATACGTGGTTACCTGCAGCACGAGTGCGGTGTGGATGTCAAAAACATACAGTGGGTTCAGGGTGCCGTCAACACTGTCGGAAGCCACGGCAGCCCGACAATACTGCCGCTCTTGAAACCTGCAAACATCGAGATCAATAACTCTGGAAAGTCGCTAAGCGAACTGATTGACGAAGGCTCTATCGATGGCACCATTGGAACCAGCCTCCCTGAATCAATCCGGACCAATCCAAACGTTGATCGGTTGTTTCCCAACTACGTCGAGTTGGAAAAAGAGTACTACAAGAATACTGGCGTCTATCCGATCATGCACCTGATCGCCATCAAGAAGGACATCTACGAACGCTATCCGTTCGTGGCAACGAGCCTCTACAATGCGTTCGTCGAATCCAAGAAGATCGCCTTGAAGAAGATGTACAACCTTCGGGCATTGAAGTACATGACTCCCTGGCTGTCACGTGATATCGACGAAATTTACGACGTCTTCAATGGAGACCCGTGGCCCTATGGACTCGAACCAAACAGGAAAACCCTTGAGGCACTAGTGACATATCTAGTTGACCAGGACCTGATTGCAAATCCAGTATCGGTTGACGACCTTTTCGTTCCCACCTACGGATAAATGCCGACACGTTTATGAACCTAAATTGAAGGGAAAAAGCTGATCCTTGATGCCTATTTGTGTGTATGTGCCAAGGATCAGCTTTTTCCGGTGCGACCGACCGAACCAAGGAAATCAATAAGCAGAATTCCCAACGTCCGTGGGGAGGTGATTGGAAGAAAATGTCCACCGTCAATCAGTTCAAAACGCGATCCCAAAATCTTCTCTGCCACTTCCTGACTGCCCTCGAAAGGCCTCACCTGGTCCTGACGTCCGGCGACAACCATCACTGGACGGCGCAGGCCCGGTAAAACATGACGCATGTCAGTCATTGCCAGAACCCGATTCGCCTCAGCGAAACCGTAGGGGTCGTTAGCGAGATAACGTCCTCTAAAAGCAGGGAACACCTCGTCATCTCTCAATTCCAGCTGATATGACTTTTCGAGTGTCGCGTCAAGGCCTGCTCTGATACCATTCTTCTCCGCAAAATCGGCCCTTTCCACAAGTGCCGATGCCCTCGATGCGTCGACCCCAAGAGCCGGGTTGCACAGCGTCATCGAATCAACCCGATCCTCGTACCGCTCATAAAACCTCAGCGCCTGGAGGCCTGCAGCCGCAACCGTCACCAGATTACAGTTTTGAGCACCGGCGACGGTGGAGATGAGTTCCGCCAAATCATCGACAAGATCATCAATCCCAATTTGACCACGCACCTTCTCTGACAGGCCCGAACCACGCTGGTCAAAGGACAGTACGCTGTAACCGGGTGAAAGAGATGGGACAACAGCACTGAAGCTCTCAAGAGTCCCGCCGATCTCATGCAACAGAACCACAAGAGGGCCTCCTGCGTTTCCCTCCATCCTGTAGTTGATGCTCACACCATTTACATCCAACCAAGTCATCAAGACCCCCAACGACAAATTGAATACGACGCTTGAATTCAGCCAACCCTTAACAACTGGACGATGTCCTGTCCATAACTCATGGTAGCTGCGCAAAAAACAAAGTAGTTGCGACGGGCCTCCAAGGCCCACGTTCAGCCTATAAGGCCATCATTTGCGCGACTTGTCCTGGAGAATGCCTTGAATCTTTGCTAGACGCATCTGAAGATCATCCTGAAACATCTGCAGCCTGTCCTGCTTCTCCATTACCTTAGACCGCAGATCCCGCAGAGTCCTGACAGCATCTTCCAGCAACTCGTCCTTTGGCGCCGACGCGCTCTTATACTCAATTCGGATCTCGTCGAGATGGTCCTCGGCAGCAAGGATGTCTTTAATCTCATCCAGGTTAAATCCCATAAGAGACTGCAGTGTGCGAATGCGGCTAACGCGGCTAATCATCTTCGCATCATAGAGACGCGCCCCACCTCGAGAATAGGCGCTGGGCGCGACAAGCCCAAACTCCTCGTAATACCGAAGCGTCCGTTCCGATATCCCGATTTGCTCCGCCACTGCCCCTATGCGGGTCAGTGCCGATCCTTCATTCGATTCAGTCATCCAGCGAATCCACCCGTCATCCGTCGAACCCCACTAACCGTACCACACGCGTTCCGATCATGGACCAAGCTCCCTGCGTCCATTGAAGTCGGCTACTCGGTCTCGCTAACAAGCGCCGACACTTCGGAAAGCCTTTCGGACTCATCGTCCTCATGGTGATATTTGCCACCCCGTAGAGCCGAAGCCACGGCCGCCACAACAGAAGCAATAAACGCGAAATAGAACGCCTCATCCAACCCCTTGCGAAATGACGACGCTATCAACTTGGGAAAGAACTGCCTTCCCGTCAGGTAAGCCGCCTTGGCGGCGGGCAAATGCGAGAGCGAACCACCCAACAGAGACTGGACTGGGTTGTATCCGAGCAGAGCCGAAAACAAGGTGGATGTGGGCGGCAGGTGTGCGATCACATTGGCCGATGAAGCGGAAACTCCCTGACTTGTCAATCCGGCGAAAAAAGCATCGGGAAGACCAGAAGAAAGTCCAGTGATGATGAGGGTGAAAAACACGCCTATCGAAAGCACCATCGCAGAGTTCTGAAATGTGGATACCATGCCAGCTCCGGCCCCACGCTGGTCTGGTGGCAGGCTGTTCATGATTCCAGCTCGGTTGGGGGATGCGAACATTCCCATGGCCACGCCATTGAGGAATAGCAGGATCGCGAACCAAATGTAGGAGAAGTTAATCGGAAGAGCGGTGAAAAGTAGAAAGCTGACGGCAGCCGCGACCATTCCGCCGGTGGCAAACGGTCTGGCGCCAAAGCGGTCAGAAAGGATGCCAGACACCGGCCCGGCAATCAAAAAGCCGACAGTCATCGGAAGCATGTATATTCCGGCCCAGAGCGGAGTGTTTTGAAAAGAATAGCCATGCAACGGCAGCCATATTCCCTGCAGCCAGATTATGAGAATGAACATCATTCCCCCACGCCCCAGAGATGCCAGCAGACTGGCTATGTTGCCCGCCGCAAAGGCTCTTATGCGAAAGAGTGAGAGTCTGAACATCGGCTCAGCGACCTTCGTCTCAATAACCATAAACAATACCAAGATGAGTAACCCAGAGCCCAACGTCAGCATCACCGAAGGATTGGTCCATCCCATTGAACTGTGACCATAGGGCATTATTCCATAGGTGATCCCGACCAAGACCGCGATCAATCCCACGGCAAAGGAGAGATTGCCCCACCAGTCGATTTTGGAAGGAGTCCGGATGCCATGCTCCTCCAGCTTCCAGTATGACCAAAGCGTTCCCAAGACTCCAAAAGGAACCGATACCACGAACACAAGATGCCAATCAATCGGACCGAGCAAACCTCCAAGCACCAGACCAATAAACGATCCCGCTATACCGGCGACATTATTGATTCCAAGTGCGAGTCCACGTTCATTCTTCGGGAATGCATCGGTTAGAATCGCCGACGAGTTCGCAAAAAGAAATGCCCCTCCCACTCCTTGGAGAATCCTCATCGCAATTAGCCAAACGGCACCTGAGGTTCCCTTCATCCAAGTGACTGATAACAGTATCGAAAAGACGGAAAATATAATAAATCCCAGGTTGAACACTCTCACACGGCCAAAGATGTCCCCGATTCGACCAAAACTGACAACAAGAACCGCAGTAACCACCATAAAACCCATTATCAGCCACAACAAGTATCCGGTATTGCCCGGAACTAGAGGATTCATGTTGATTCCACGGAAAATGTCGGGCAGAGCTATCAACATTATCGAAGAATTGATGGTCACGATGAGCACCCCGATCGTGGTGTTGGAAAGAGCTATCCACTTGTAGGCAACGCGACGTCTCTTCTTCTCCGTCTCCGCAAGCTCCGGCGTAGCTACCTCAGTTACCATCGACAGGCCTCCAAGACAAGATTCACCTTAAAGACTAGTGCCTCTCCCAGACCTAGTTGACGTGAACGTAAAGGTTAATTAGCACATATCCGACGATGACCGTTCCGAATCCTGGGACTGCCTCCAATGACCCCGGAGCGACATGGTTCTCTCTGACATCAACCGGAACAGTAACCAAAGTCCCTGGATTCACACTTGAGGTAAACGGAAGGGGTGGCAAAGCCGCGAATTACGTTCTCGAATTCCATGTGGACAGCGGCATGCGTGGGGAGGATATCAACACGGACGCGCTGGCGCCCACCATGTCGACCAACAAAACTGGGTAACGCGAAACTAACTTGACTTTCAAAATCGAAAAAACATGGTATTTAGCTGCTAGAATACACGTTGGTGAAGGATCGGAAGACTGACTGTGAATTCAAATCCTGAACAGCCGCTACAGACTCTTTCCCAGGCATGCTCCTACTCGTCGCTTTCGTCCGACAAGCTGAAACATTGGGCGGAGAAGATGCGCCCTTACTGGGATGAAACACAATCTGGCATTGACTTACCGCTGCATCGCAAGATCTGGGAGTGGTCCTTTATCGCCAGCGCGCTGGCGGAAAATGACATGTTGAGACCTGGGACCACTGGACTTGGCTTCGGTGTCGGCAAGGAGCCCCTAGTTCCACTGTTTGCCTCACTCGGTTCTAAGATTGTGGCGACGGACCAGTCAGCGGAATCAGCAGGAGCGGCGGGCTGGAGTGAATCGAATCAATTTGCAGGTGGTCTAGCCGCTATGAATGAAAAGGCCATCTGTGATCCCGAACAGTTCGAGAAGCTGGTCAGCTTTCGCACAGTGGATATGAGAAAGATCCCGAGGAACTTGAGGGAATTTGACTTCACCTGGTCATCCTGTGCATTTGAACACCTTGGAACCATTGAAAAAGGCCTCGCGTTCGTGATCGCGCAGATGCAATGTCTTCGACCTGGTGGAATTGCGGTCCACACCACTGAGTTCAACGTGAGTTCACTCAGGGAGACGATTGAAAGTGGACAAACAGTACTCTTTCGCCAGCGTGACCTCGAAAAACTTGCCAAGCAGCTAAAGAGCAGAGGTCACGAGTTAGAACTCGACTTCACCCTGGGTGCTACCGAAGCTGATCTGCATGTCGATAGCCCACCATGGTCAGGTGCCCATCTTCGGTTGGACCACGAAGGATACGTGATAACGTCATTTGGACTCGTGATTCGGAAAGGATCCAACAGATTCTTACCTTCATTTTCAAGAATCTTATCGCGGCTGACCAGGCGCTAGACTGGCTAGGAGCAGCCATTGCTCTAGATGGTCGATTCCATTTCGTAATATTGCTGGAACTTGAAATGGAGTGCCATGATCATTTGCTCCAAAGACACTTACACCGTTAATTGCCATCTCGGAGGTCCTGATGGAACCAAGATACCGACATCGCAGCCGATGGCATTGACGGTTACTCCGGCGAGGCTGGTAGTCGCGATGACTGCCGGCGTAAGACCAGTCGAGTCTGCAGCAAGACAAGTGGCAGCACTGCCAGAGTGTACGGCAAGGGTCACAAATGCCCACTGACACCTGAGACAAGTAATGTTGATAGAACTGCATTTGCAAATCGGGCAACGTGGCGACACCCTTTGCAAATCGCGAATCTCATGGCTTCGCCTCCTTCGCAAGCAAGACCGCTGCAAGGACTAAATTTCTTGGTCACACTGGAATCCTGAACCAAAAAGAAGCTGCCTGCTAATTCTAATTATTACAGTTAGCTCTGAGTTATCGTGAATCCCATATCATTCGGTCGAAATCCCTAGCCGTACTTGCCAAGGAGTCCTTGAAACTGGGGCGATGTTATGTCACTTGCAAACTGCATACAAGGGTTACATCTCGATGTTGCCACTTGAGACGCCCGAGGGGGCCGAATAAATGCGATGCACATTTACAGCAGATGTAAATTTGAATCACATCGCCACGGGACAAAACCCCGGGAATTCTAACCCAAGCTTTTCGGCGTCGGCCAGCATCCCCGTCGACACGGTCGAGTGGCGGGGAGGTGACGACCGTTCGACTACCCGCTATCTTCGAACCACTCTGGATCGTATAGTATACGTATAATGAGTGACCCTAGGATGGAACTTCGAGGCAGCTCCCTGGCCGGACATCGACAGGCTCGTACCATATCCAACAGCCCGTTTGGTATGCTCGACTTCTCGCTAGCGCCACTGACACTAGCCTGGGAGGTCACAAGAGCCTGCCCCCTGCGCTGCGTTCACTGCAGAGCGGAGGCCCAACCCAACCCAGACCAGAACGAGCTGACCACCGAGGAGGGATTCGCGCTCATCGACGACGTGGCAGCAATGGGCACGAAAGTCTTCGTTGTGACCGGCGGAGATCCACTGGCCCGATCTGATATCCATATCCTTCTAACAAAGGCCGTATCCACTGGAATGCACGTTGGATTCTCGCCGTCGGTCACCGGAAGACTCCGAGGAGACGCACTCGATCGAATAACAGACATTGGGGTTGGCACAATCCATATCAGCTTGGATGGCGCGGGGCCAGAGACTCATGACCGGTTCAGAGGGGTGCCGGGCCATTTCGCAAGAACCGTTCAGGCAATTCAAAAAGCGGCCGGACTCAGTGCAAGGGTCCAAGTGGCCACGACCGTCTCAAAACACAACTTTTATGAACTCCAAGCAATAGCGAAACTGCTCGACGGATTGGTGGACAGTTGGACTCTCTTCTTCCTGGTCGTAACCGGAAGAGCCAACTCAAAGGATATGCTCACTCCAACTGACGAGGAGGAGATCTTAAGGTGGCTTGCCACTACGGATTTTCCATTCCACGTCAGGACCGTTGAAGCCCCACAATACCGAAGAGTGAGGGCACAACTTGGACTGCCCGTTGCCCCTGGTGTCACCGATGGTAACGGATTTTGCTTCATTTCCCATATTGGGGATGTTCAGCCCTCCGGCTTCCTACCTGCAACGGCAGGAAATATTCGGAATGAACCTATTTCTTCTTTGTATCGGCATAGTCAACTTTTCACGTCGCTTCGGGACCCAAACCAACTTGGTGATCCATGCGGCAGCTGCGAATTTGCCAAGATATGCGGCGGTAGCCGTGCACGGGCGTGGGCGGTAACAGGCAATCCTCTGGCAGGGGATCCCACCTGCGAGTATGGAGCCAAATTTGCATCTCACTCCGTTCACAATCGATAAGAGCCCAGCGATCATCGGCCGCCCTAACTCTCCATGGCAGGCTTGAAACCTTGCGATGCTGACTACATCTTCCCGATGGTCTCCTCACAAGACCTGTTGAATCTGGCACGCTTCACACGTCGAGAATCCAGATCCGGCAACTACCCAATATGCATTTAACTGAACCTTGGGGATATGCTAGGAGCGCTGGGGATTTGAAAGGAGTCGAGAATGGTTCACAAAATTGGCGTGGTCGGTTGCGGCCTTATGGGATCTGGGATCGCTGAAGTTGCCGCGCGCCGTGGGCTCGATGTCGTTGTCACAGAGGGAGACGAAACCAATCTAGCCCGTGGACGTTCGAGAATCGAAAACTCGCTGGCCCGCGCACTCAAAGCGTCAAAAATCACAGAGGAGGAACTCGAAAGCACTCTTAGTCGGATCCGCTATGACATTGATCTGGGGGCGCATTTTGACCGCGAACTGGTTGTGGAGGCGATAATCGAAGACGAGGCTGCCAAGGTTGGCATCTTTACCACCTTGGATAAAGTCGTCGAAGCCGAAGATGCCATTCTCGCCTCCAACACATCTTCCATACCAATAATGAAACTTGGAGTTGCTACCCGCCGGCCCCAGCAAGTCATTGGAATTCACTTTTTCAATCCAGTTCCCGTCCTTTCTCTGGTCGAACTTGTCACCTCACTTTTGACGTCGGAAGAGGTCTCAGAACGTGCAGCCGAGTTTGCCTCCAAGTCACTGCAAAAACACGTGATTCACTCGAAGGACCGAGCTGGATTCATCGTTAATGCCCTACTTATCCCATACATACTTTCGGCAATTCGCATGATGGAATCGGGCTTTGCCACCGCCGAAGACATCGATACCGGAATGATCGAAGGTTGTGCGCATCCCATGGGTCCATTGGCCCTTTGCGATCTTATCGGACTCGACACAACCGCTGCTGTCGCTGATTCCCTATACCACGAGTTCAAGGAGCCCCTCTACGCTCCCCCGCCGCTCCTACTGAGAATGGTCGACGCCGGGCTTCTGGGACGCAAGAGTGGCAGGGGTTTTTACGAGTACAAGCCGCGTTAATAACCCAGCGGCTGCACACCAAGCGGCCTACTTGACGCCTATTCCTCCCTTGCGAAGGGGCTTTTTGGCAGGCTGATCAGAGGCCTCCCAACTTACCCTGACCACCCGTGCTCGGCCTGTGTCATATCGGGCAGAAGATAGGCTGCACTGGTTGTCCATGTGCGCATACAATGGCAAAGCTAGACGCATACGCGGCTCTTGAGTCCTAACTTGAGGCCACATGAGCGAGCGGACACCTCTAGCTCGTCAATTCATGATTGGTATCACGTCCCGTGTAATCTGGGACGATGCGTAGGCTAAATGCGGTACGCTGGTAAACCCGTCAGGGCCTCTCCAATCACAAGGGTGTGCATCTCGTGAGTGCCTTCGTAGGTGTAGACGGACTCAAGATTGGACATGTGGCGCATAACGGGGTACTCCAGCGTGATGCCATTTGCACCAAGGATACTCCTGCACTCCCTTGTTATGGCCAGCGCCTGCTTCACGCTGTTGAACTTTCCTATGCTCACCTGCTCAGTGCGTAGCGTGCCCTGTTCCTTCAATCGCCCAATGTGAAGAGCCAGCAGAAGACCCTTTCCGAATTCGACGGTCATGTCTGCGTACTTCTTTTGCGTCAGCTGGTATGCGGCAATCGGGTGGTCAAACTGTATCCTCTCCATGCCGTAACGGATCGCAGATTCAAGGCTGTCCCGGGCAGCGCCAAGAGCGCCAAAGAGAATTCCAAATCGCGCCTCGTTCAGACAGGTCAACGGACCGCGAAGACTGGAAACTCCTGGCAGGACTGCATCCTCCGGAAGCCTTACGTTGTCCAGCACAAGCTCAGAAGTTATCGAAGCTCGTAGTGACAGCTTGCGGTGAACCAAGTTTGCCGAGAACCCTGGTGTATCCGTCGGAACGATGAATCCCCTGATACCCTCGTCTGTTCTCGCCCATACCACCGCGACGTCAGCGATATTACCATTGGTGATCCACATCTTGGTGCCATCAAGCAGCCAGTCTTTCCCGTCACGCTTGGCTCGTGTCCGCATTCCAGCCGGATTGGACCCGAAGTCTGGCTCGGTAAGTCCGAAACAGCCAAGCACTTCTCCAGTAGCCATTTTCGGCAGCCATTGTTGCTTCTGCTCCTCGGAGCCAAAGGCATGAATCGCCTTCATGGCAAGAGAGCCCTGGACGCTCACGAGGGAGCGGATTCCGGAGTCGCCCGCTTCAAGCTCAAGGCAAGCCAAACCATAGGCCACCGCCCCAGCCCCAGCGCAACCGTAACCCTCAAGGTGCATCCCGAGGACCCCCAGTTCTCCAAGCTCGAGAGCAAGTTCCCTTGCAGGAAGTTCCCCGTTTTCAAACCACTCCGCCACATTTGGTTTGATTCGCTTTTCAACATACTTACGGATGACACTTCTGATCTCACGCTCTTCGTCAGTCAGAAGTCCGTCGATGTCGAACAAGCCTTCTGGTGTTTGGGTTGTTTTAGCCATGTTTCTCCTGGTTGTCACTTTCCAACTATTGAATCCTCAGCAAATCGGCTCAGGTCAAATGTCCCTACTCGTTACTACTGAACACAGAATCACCTTTTCGCCATCCAGCCCAAGGCGTTCCACCGAGCGTAACCACAATCTACTCGTGCGGGCTTGGAACTTGATGAACCATCATAAAGTCCCAGGGCCAATTGATTACAGCTCCTTCTGGCCTTGCCCAACGACCAACTTCACCAACATCTGTTGCCTGGAACCAAGTCCAACAACCATGTCCCCAATACTACCTAAAAAACCCTTGTCAAAGCCAAACCGAAGTAGTTCCCTGCACATTCCAAGCAATAGGAAGCCTATCAGAAGGAATCAAAATCAAAAAATGAAACGCTCGAGTTGCTAACCGGGACCGGACAATCACTGATTACCGTAAAATCCCCGACGCGCAAAATACCTGCGGCCTTAACCTCAACTGCGCCTTTGGCCCAGTCCAACGTATCACAACTTCATCGATTGCTAAAAAATGGTTCTGGATCACCAAGACTGGTAACCAGCGAAAACCAGCCGGTTGAAAGGCTCGGAAAGACCTTATGAATCCCCAGATTCCCTGACCGACCCCTGGATGTGCGCCGAAAGCAAAGTTGAGGTAGGCTCGCTGCTGAACTCGCAAATGGAGGAAATAACAACAATGGCCTACGTTATCACTGAGGCACGCAGTGGCACGGGAAATGGCACTGCGCCGACTACCGCCCTGCGACCCGGACTCGTAAGCATTGCAGCATGGACAGGCGGGATGTGTTATGAGTAAGGTTCTCGCAATATCCGAAGCTGTAGACCGTTTCGTTCCCAATGGCGTGGGACTTGTGACTGTCGGAGGCATGCATCTACATAACAATCCCATGGCGCTGATCAGGGAAGTGATTCGCCAAGACCGCAGGATAAAGCGACTGCTCACAAGCCCTTGCGGCGCCCTGAATGCAGACCTGCTGATCGCGGCGGGAATGATCGATGAAATCGCCACGTCATATGTTGGATTTGAGCACATCGGACTTGCGCCCTGCTTCCGACGAGCGGTTGAAGGCGGAACCGTCAAGGTTCTCGAATGTGACGAAGCCTATATAACCCACGGCCTTTATGCCGGAGCCGGCGGCCTTCCCTTCATCGCGCTGCCTAAGGGAATTGAATTCACTGATATCCCCAAGGTAAACAAGGAAAACTACTCCTTCACGACCGATCCGTTCACGGGCAATCAAGTCCCCGTGGGAGCCCCGTTGAAGCCCGACGTCGCGCTCCTGCACGCGTACGAGGCGGACACGCACGGTAACGCCGTTGTGGCTGGTGGACACTTCGTCGACAGATACATGGCCCTTGCATCCAAAACTGTCCTGCTGCAGGTTGAAAAGGTGGTTTCAACCGAAGAGATTTCGAAACATCCACAGGGCACTACTATTCCAGGATTTCTGGTCCATGCAGTGGTTGAAGTTCCGGGAGGTTGCTATCCAACCGCTTCTCACGGAGCCTACCAATTCGACGATCAGGAAATCGTCCGCTACATGAACGCGGCTAAAGACGACAACGGCGCCAAAGAGTACGTCAGAGAATTTGTAAGAGACACACCTGAGCACGAATACCTTCACAATGCGGCCGGACGCCTTTCTGAGCTGCGCTATGGGGATGGATCCCTACCTGTCGCCCTATCGGATCGGAAAATGTGAGGAAGCCATGACAGCTAGCTCCAATGAATACTCACTACCCTTTTCGCGAAATGAACTGATGGCGGTTGAACTCGCCAATAGGCTGCGAAATGATGACGTCACTGTGATGGGAACCGCAAGCGCAATCCCGCAGGTCGCATGCAGACTGGCTCAGCTCACGCACGCTCCGGATCTCTACTCCATTGCGGGCGGTACCTGTTCGGTGAATCCCCATCTCGGTCCTGTCGTCTCCTCTTGCTGCGATTACGACCTGCTGCGAGCGGATACCTCGCTCTCGCTCAATGACGTCGTGCTTCTGGAAGGCCGGGCGGACGTGTTGACGGTCTTCTTCGCTGGAGGGCTCCAAATTGATGCGTACGGGAACTGTAATCTCGTTTCCGTGGGAGACTATGCCCACCCAGCGCTACGGGGTCCAGGCACCGTTGGACTGCCATTTCTTTCTCGCGTTGGGAGAGTGCTTATTTATACGCAGTCACACAATCCCCGCACCTTTGTCGAAAAGGTCGACTTTCTTAGCGGACCCGGCTTCCTGAGGGGTCCAGCCGACTGGAAAGCCGCAGACCTGCCAGGGGGCGGGCCACAACTCGTCATCACTCCCCTGTGTACCATGGGCTTCGATCCCGATTCACTCAGAATGCGTTTGGAAACTGTCCATCCTGGCGTCGAGGTTGAACAGGTCCGGGCAGCCACCGGCTTCGAACTCATTATTCCGGACTCGGTCCCCGTGACCCCGGAGCCAACTTCAGAACAGCTCTCAATAATTAGAACAATAGACACAAACGGACTCTTGAAAGGAAAATAACAAAATGTCATCCAACGGTAGATTCCAAGGCAAAACAGCCATAGTGACGGGCGCCGGAAGCGGCGTTGGCCGCGCGATGGCGCTGGGACTAGCCAGTGATGGTGCGAATGTCGTAATTGCGGACCTTTCCGCTGAACGGGCCGAGAACGTCGCCAAGGAAATAATCGCCGCAGGAGGATCTGCTCTTGCAGTCGACGTCGACGTCGCTGACGCTGCCCGGGTCCGCACCGTAGCAGCCAAGGCAGTTGAGAAGTTTGGACAGATCGACATCCTCATCTCCAATGCAGGCTGGGACAAGGTCATGCCGTTCCTCGACACGGACGAGTCACTTTGGGATCGCGTACTAGACATCAACCTTCGAGGCCACATCGCATGTGCCCATGCCACCGTCCCACACATGATTGAAGCCGGTGCAGGCAAGATCGTCTTCATCGCCTCTGACGCTGGTCGCGTTGGTTCGAGTGGTGAGGCGATCTACTCAGGTGCCAAGGGAGGCGTAATTGCGTTTTCGAAGGCACTTGCACGCGAAACTGCTCGAAAAGGCATCAACGTGAACTGCGTTGCCCCAGGGTTGACCGATACACCCATGCTTGCCGAGGTGAGTGAAGGCAACGAAAAGCTGATGGGAGCGATAATCCGGTCAATTCCGCTTGGCAGAGTGGGCACCCCTGAGGAAGTAGCGAAGGCTGCACTCTTCTTGGTCTCCTCCGATGCCGACTACATCACAGGACAGACCCTCAGTGTCAATGGCGGCCTGAGCATGATCTAAAAAGCGATTTCCGTGGCGGGTCGACCCGCCACGGAAATCTGCGGTCTCATCTCATTACCGAAGATGACACCAAGCCCTTATAAGGATGCCAATAAGGCCACCCTTTGCAGACTGGCCGGACTCTCAATTGTCTTCGCTTCGTCATTGAGCTTTCGTCCAAGACCGCTGAACATGTTGAGAATCTCAGTAAAGAAATGGGATATTCCACCAAGAGCCACACCGGTAAGCGTAAGGGCAACCCAGTCAGCCCGCATTGGCACGTTCCACAACCGCCAGACATTGAAATCCACGGCCCAAGCAAGCGCAATACCAAGGAGCACCTCGACAAGCGGGAATACGGATATCCGCGTCTTCTCCCGCAACCACGTCAGGGGATACTCAAGCCAACGGGCCACGCTCATCACCCCCTAAACCAAAAAGTAGCGCAATGCCAAAAATGTGCATCACAGCCTCCTTTTTGAAGGCTACAGGACCACTCCGGTGGCCAGCACCGGTGTGGTAGCGTCGAACACCGACAGGTGCTCGCGCAGCTCGGCAAGGCGGTTCGGCACCACTTGGTACCAACTCCACTGGCCGTGCGGTTCAGTCGCCAATATCCCTGCGTCGACAAGCACCTTCAGATGGTGACTCACAGTTGACTGGGCACGCCTCAAATGCGTTACCACCTCTGAGACATAGGCACCTCCGCTCGGTTGGGCTGCTAGGAATATCAACACCTGGAGTCGCAATGAATGACCCAATGCGGCGTAGAGGCGGGCTGCCTCGTGCAGCTTTGCCTGTGCAGTTTCCATAACCTCACCTCAATGGCATTCTACATCGAGATTTTTCGATTTGAAAGTCAATTTTGGGACGCCGTAAAGGTCTAACCGTCTTTAATCGCCAACCCAGCAATTCAACAAAACTACTTTGGCCCGCAAGGCGGTTAAACCCTGCACCAGATGGTGAACAGGCTGACCCGAACCTACGTCACCATCACGCAATAGTCCGGCATTCATAATGGCGGAGCCGCACAGACAAGAACGAATCGATGAAACGGTCCGTGACGCCGCTTGTACCATCTAGTCAGAGTGAAAGCACCACATTCTTGCATTGCACCCATTACACAACGGCCAATGACAAGCTGCTGCTTTAACAGCTTTTGCAGCAAAACCTGTCTCCCAGGTCAGATTGATATAACCTACCCAGCCCGTAATTCCGGTAGTACGAAAGCAATCCCGAAGCTCCCAGGCCAGCCACGCAACAGCGAGAAACCGTCAACGGCTCGCTCGCTTTTGGGTATTCGAACCTAAATGGTGGCATCAACGGAGAACCACGCAACTCATCTCTGTCTGCAGTACTTCTCTCGAAATAGGTGCCATTCCGACACTTGTGCCACTGAAAAAAAGATGGACATATCGCATCGGCAGAGCGAACTCCCGCCAAAGGCAAACCTGTGACTTGGCAAAGTAACACGGAACCACACCACCCCATGGGTCTTCATCCCGTAAAACAATCGCCTAAGCTCGACTTTTCACCTTCAACGGACGCAAAACACCCACGCACATGGTCTTGAGAACTTCACGAATATAGCCACCAGGACCGCATACGGAAACACACGCAACGTTATGGAGTTTCAGATCCGACAAATCTGAGCTGACACGCTGACAATGCGGCTCAGACGTCACGAGGAGCATTGTTAAAAAAGAATCCACTTCTCGGGTCATGATTAAGTGGACTGGTTAATCCCGAACCGACACATCTGGAGGCCATGCCGACAATTCAGTCGGCCAACACGCCTCTCGCGGCGGGAAACAGCATCGCATCTTCTCGGTCAATGTGACTTGTAAGAAGCTCCGAAAAATCGCCGCAACCTTGAAAGTCCGCCACACCCTTTTCCATATTTGAGTAGATCTGGTTCCGAAGCGCCAGTATCCGAACGTGCTCTTCGACGAAGAGCCCCACCATGCCCTCACCCAAATCTGAAATGATCCCGGGAAAAAGAACCTTGTCTTCGGCGCTACTGTGGTCGTCAAGACCGGATTGCAGAACGCCGCTACTGCTGGCCAGTGCACTCATCACAGCCGCAGAATCCCGGGCATCCACACCTGCGCCAATCTTCGCCAAAGCTTCACGCACTTCAACGTGCTCGCGCTCAAACTGGTCCATCAGAGCCACAAGTTCCTGGTTATTTGCCACTTTGAGCCGCCTCCGATGTCCTTGATCTTGTAAATATCACTACGTATTTCTGACAGGCAACAACCGCGCATCCGGCACACTGAGGACCAATCTCCTCAGGTGCCAGATCACTGGTAGTCACTTCATAACCTAGGTCAGCATACATCTCGACCAGCTCATTTACTCTCGTTACATCGGCCTCGAAGCGGCGGTCCCAGCCGGCCGCCATGAGCTCAATGTCCCGATGACTGCTCATTTTGCACCTACGGAACCCACTCGTGCACCACCCGATACCTTGTCAATCTGGTGACGGGCAAGACTTGCTGCACCGAGAGCAGACGCATACTGAACCATGTCTCCCTCTGCAACATTCACGTCGACACCAAGCAATTCTCTAACCGCGGTCACCATTGATGGAAAACGCATGATGCCACCGATGAGCGTCACTTCCTGCTCCATCTTCACCCGCTTCATCAACTGAACCGACTTTCCAACCAGGGAGATTATCGCCCCCTGCATGATGTCAGAAGCCGCAACGCCTTGAGAAAGGTGGTTGATGACCTCAGCTTCAGCGAACACCGTGCAAACACCGGAAATCGGGACCTCGATTGTTGAGGTAACGGCAAGCGCGCCGATGTCGTTAGTGCCAAATCCCATGTAACGCGCTGTCTTTTCCAAGAAAGCACCAGTGCCGGCAGCACACTTCTCATTTAGACGGAAGGAAGTCACCTGCCTCTTCTCATCGCACCGCAATGCCTTGACCGACTGACCTCCAACATCGAGGATCGTCCTTGTTCCCGGGAACAGCGCGTTTGCGCCCCAGGCCGCCGATGTCAGGTCAGTCACATTCAATTGGCTGAATGCCGCCTGAAAACGGCCCAGTCCTGTCGACACGACATAATCAACAGAGTCGCGCTTCAACCCGGCCATCTCCAACACCGAGTCGTAGGTCTGCTCCGCAATCTCGCCTGGCTTGTAACCTGTACGATTCAACACACGTGCAATGATGTTGCGGCCATCATCTAGCAAAATGGCCTTGGTATAAGTTGACCCGACATCGAGTCCTGCAGTGATAGTCATTACTTCACCTCCGCTAGACCGTGCGATTCGCGACCGGCCTTGATACGATCCATTGCAAACAGTGCCGCACCCAAAGCTCCCATGAAGTGGGAGTCACTACTAACGTTTACGTCAAAGCCAAGTTCCTGATTCAGCACTGTTACCATGCCGATATTGTTAGCAACTCCACCGGTGAAAGTGACTTCCTTGTCAATACCCACACGACGCATGAGGCTCAGTGCCCTTGAAACAACGGAGTTGTGAACCCCGAGTAACACGTCCTCGACTTTCTTGCCCTTACCAATAAGGGAAAGGATTTCGCCATCGGCAAACACTGTACAGGTGGTTGAAATCTTGGTTGGTCTAGTTGACTTCAATGCAACTGGACCAAGCTCACCAAGCGGCACACCAAGTGCACTCGCTGCGGCTCCAAGAAAGCGGCCGGTTCCAGCTGCGCACTTGTCATTCATGACAAAGTCCAAGATCTCACCGGTCGGCGTCACCTTGATAGCTTTGGTGTCCTGACCACCCATGTCGACCACCGTCCTGGTACCTGGGAACATGTGAACAGCCCCTCGACCATGGCAGGAGATCTCGGTCGTCTGTGCATCCCCGAATGTCACCTTGTATCGGCCATATCCGGTGCCGACAATAAACTCGACGCCCTCTTCCTCTTCATGAATATTGCCATCCCTAATTGCAATATCGAAGGCAGTTTGAGCAGCTACAACAACATTTGAACCAGTGTCGACGAGTGCCCTACCTACGATCTGCAGATCCTCATTAATTATGACTGCCTTGGTCTGAGTCGATCCAACGTCGACTCCTCCTGCATACGCCATGTTTATCTCATCTCCTCTCTAGCCGTCAGGCCCAACTACTTACTCTCTCCGGCACTCTCTCTAACCCTACGTGTTGCAAGTCCCTCAAAAAATGCATCGATACGGTTCTTCAACTGTGCTTCAGAAACGACCCGCTTGTCCATGTGGTCAGACTCGATGAACAAGGTGGCTGCACCTGACTCTTCAATCACGGCACGCCGGTTGTCAGCAAGTCCCGTCGAAACCGTTCGACATGACTTGATTGGGTGGTACACAACGCCATCTATACCGAACGGCTCAATCGCATCGACAATGTTTCGGTTTGAGTAAAACATTGTGTCCATGGCATCCCTGGTCGTGACCAACAAACCCTCTGCCAGGCTGTCAAGCGGCCTACTGAGATCGTACTGGAAACCAGTATTTGCACCACCTGAGGCAAACCACATGTAGCTGGATCCTACGAATGCCCCACCCCACTCCGTGAACATTTCATTGAAACGTCTAAAGATTGGGTAACAAGGCACTCCGACGAAAACCAAGCGGTACTTCTCCTCGAAGGTCGTGCCGATGCCATTCGCAACCTTGTACTCCATCTCCTCTACGAGGTCGGTAAAGTACTGAGCACCCTCAGCGCGGCCACGGAAGCCGTTTGCCACTCCAAGAAACACCGTACCGTCAGTAACTGCATTGTAAGGAGCCGGATGGGCTTTGTTCAGTTCGATCAGGCGCTCGTATTTCTCCATCATTACGTTTGTGTAGTGCATCGTCTCACGCAAGCGGTCAATATCGAACTTCTTGCCAGTTAGATTTTCACAAACGGTAATCAACTCGTCGATCTGACCACGCACATATTTCAGATCGTTCTCAAAATCGACATTTCCGTTCCATGTGTGCCTACCTGCAGCCCGGGAGCCAGGTACGTCAATTGTGACGCTTGGCATATTGTACATACGCTCCCAAATTTCCGCCCACTTCAGGTAGGTGTTGCATGCATTGGTATAAACTGCCATCGACGGCTTTGGAATCTTTCCCATCGGGTGATCTCCGCCGCGTAACTGCAGCCCAACGTCAGCCTTGACATAACCACATACGTCAGCGGAGAAACCGTAATCCTCACCCTGGGCGATGTAATCGTCAGCCACGTGGCGCACTGCTGTCTGTAACCCATTCACCTCTGGAAAGATGGTATGGATTCCAAACGACTGAAGGACCTCCGCCATACTACCCATGACGAAGACATACGCAGA
>DAHXKX010000002.1 GCA_027366165.1 Actinomycetota bacterium | reverse complement strand
ACTCCAGCCCTTAATGACATCCGAGTCGATTTATATGCCTCATAAAGCACGCGCTTTGGCCGACAAACGGCTTCCAGCTCTGCAAGATTCGAGGTTTCTGCTTTCAACAGAAGAGAAACCCCTGCTTTGAGGCGATAGCAGCCAGCGGGGCGACTTCGTCACCCGCTGGCTGCATATGTCAGTTGCGTGGGTGCGTGTGAGAACTTTCTTTACGTGTTCAAGGTCCAAACGGGAATTCCCACGGCATTTCCCCAGTTGGTTGTGAATTCCTCTGGTTCATGACATCCGAAGTGATGAGGAGTGCAGTAGTGAGTTCTAAGCTTCTATCAGCGGAGGTCTCCCAGAGTCCCACTTGGTCTGATAACCTAATGGTCGTGCAGCAAGATCGGCACGACCGAAAGGAGCGTTGGAGAATCTTCGGACGTCTACGAAAAAGAGAGACCAATGTTCTTGAGGAGAGGAACAAGGTCGAGTTTCATCGAGATAACGCCCAGTCATCGCTGGATATGGCGTATAGAGATTGGGCTTTCTACGCGGACGATCCTCACGGAGCACTTGGGGGCAACGTAAAGCAATGGTGTTTCTGGTGGAGCGAGGAGACTCAACTGCTGTTTGATGAGGCATGGGGACCGGACGCAGATGCTCAAGCGGACGAGCTAGCGGATAGCTACGCATTTGTTTGGCCTTGGATGATCCCCAACTTTATCCAGTCGCGGGCACCAGATACGCAGGCTCGCATCGAGCATATTCTGAAGAATCGCGAGCTGGTTGCACGTACTAACCAAACAAACCCGCTTACCGTTCTCTACGTGAGCACGCTCTGGGGTGCCTTCCACGCCGTTCGCAAACGTCGAAGCTGGAAAACTCCTCAATGGCGAAACTGCTCGTCTTGTGGGGAGAAGTTTTTCGGCGGTGAACCGCCAATATGGACCCATCGGCAGTTCGGGCCAGCTCGTTACTGCGAGAAGTGTTGCCTTCAAGTTCGCCGGGGAAATACCGCTGTACGGAGCAGCGAGACAGCAATAGGTGCAGTTCGCGAGTTGGCATCGGCTTTGGAGATGATTCCTGCACAGAACTACGCATTCCAGACGTTGCCCGTTAGCTTGCCATATAAACGCTGCGATCGAATAGTGCGGGCCCTCTGCGCTATGCCGCCCCCAACAATTTCCAAATCATTACTTGGTGTCTCTGACTGGTTTGGCGTTTTACAGGCAGCAGAGTTGGTTGACAAAGGGTGGCGTCCTTCGCGGGGGACATGGTGTCGTGCGATCGATGGTCACCTATGCCGCTCGCTCCTTGAGAAATCAATTGATGATTGGTTCAGTAACAATGGAGTCGTGCACGTTAACGAGCCGTACTGGCCGAAACATCCGACCCTAAACCCTTCAGGAAGGAAGCGCGCCGATTGGCGACTTCAAAGCGGAGCTTATGTTGAGTGTGCCGGAATGATGAAGAGCGAGATGTACTACTGGAAAATGCATGAAAAGGTGACTCTTGCGCACGCTCTGGAAATAAGACTTTATGTAGTCGAGCCCAGCGATCTTCTCAACCTAGAAACGTTGTTCAGTGCGGAATTACAATCAGGCCCTTCTGAAAGAGCCACCAAGGCTCGTAGTTCGTTGCTAACGAAAAAACCATCTACCCGTCGAACGACGTGGTCATGACTCCACAGTCTGCTCCATCGTTTAGGCTTGGCCTACTGATTGCAGTCCAGGTCGGTTCAATTTCCTATGTGAAATTTAATACTTCGATAACAGGTTTAGGTTCTTAGGATGCATGCAACATCTCGACATTCTGAAGAAAGCGAACATCAGGTCCGAGTCAAAGAGGTCGCACGAAACTTTATTGATGAAGCAGTGATGGTCTTAACTGAAGAGAGAGTACTGCCAACATCTATATACCAACGTTTCGTTACTGTTGGCAGGGACTATGAGGGCTCGCACCTCATGCAGATGAATAATTATAAAATATTCGAACAAATCCTTCAACAATCGTATCCAATTCCATTTACTGACCCTCAATCAACAACCGATCCTCAGTTTCCAACGACGTACATCTTTAGCTTTTTGGAGGCATTCATCGCCCGTTCTGGAGCTGAGGGAATGTACGACTCAAGGTCGGAAGGTTTTGAAATATCCTTTAAGGAAATGATTGATCTTCTGGATTCTAATAAATATGAAATAGTTTGTTGCCGCGAGGTTTCTCATCTCGAAACTGAGCATAATTCACCAATTACGTTCGGAGATCTTTCTGTAATTCCGGTGCTTGGTGCCCGAGAGTCAATAATTGACAAGCTCGTTCCAGGAGCGAGAGGCTCGTTCTACGATAAGGAACCAAGAATCTACAATCCGCCACTCGCAGTCATAGTTGCCAAACAATTTGGCGAATCACAGGATCCATATAAATTAGCTGCGGACTTAGAAGCAAAAATAGATAACTTTCTTTTGATTTTACGCCTTCTTTACGCGACCACAGCTGATTCCCACTGGCAGGTTACAGGCGCAAGTACCCTTGTGTCTCGAATCCATCCGGCATACAAACAGTACAGGATGGAATGGCTTGGCCCTGCTCTAATACGACGAGTGATACGACTGTCTGGCGAAAATTGGTTTGCAATTGACAAGATCCAAGAGCTGTTAGGTTCTGCGCAGGTTGCAAGGAAAGGCCTAGCAACTAATACGATTGATCTGGCTCTTGAACGATTCAAGCGGACATATGTCCAAAGTAACCCGTTTGACAAAATAGTTGATCTTTGCATTGCGCTTGAGGCGATCCTTATAGGAGACGGCAATGAGACTGAAGGAATTTCGTTACGGCTCAAGACTAGAGCAGCTGCTCTGCTTCAAACTGAACATGATTCAGCACCTGGAATCTTTGATGACATCACGACGTTTTACAACCTGCGCTCACAAATAGTTCATGGAGGTCAGATAAGAGTTGCGAAGTTGTTCAAAGACATTCGTAGAATAAGTACAGTGCCCGAACAAGGAATGTTTGGAACGGCCACAGTGCTGGCTGTCGACAGGCTTCAAGATTTGGTTCGTCGTGCGATTTTGGCAAGATTATGTTTAGCTTCAGATCCTCGGCCGCTATGGTCCTTTAACAAACCCGCCTCGGTTGATTCGGTCCTTTCCGATCCGGCAATGCAAAGCCAGTGGCGGAATCACTGGCACCAAAAGATGACAGATTTGGGAGCTGGTGAATCAGCAGGTGAATCTATTCCAGCCATAGATTTGTTAGGAGCCTCAGGGGATTGATAGCAGGCTTAGCGACAAGCGGTTTTTCCAGGCGATAAGCTTCGCCAGAAGGAGTGCTGCGTTCGCAAGAGTAAACTGAGCTAGACGGTGGACGATCTTTCGGTCAATGGTTCTTCTCAGTTGGCCGTAGTTCGGGAGCCGGGAGTTCGCCCTCTCAGCCGGTCTACGAAACCCTAGGGACTGTTCGTCTTTTCCTGAATTGATGCTCTCTTGATGCTGTTTCTGCACTCCGACCTTGATGCAATTCATAGCCGTCAGCTCCACCAAATATTCGACCTATATCCCTCGCTGGGCATAGCCCACGCGTCCAAAGAGACATTCTTCAATATCTATGAATATGTGACTCGAACTTGACCCGAAGCAACCCTTGAAGAATGGAAGTCCAACCTCACACCAGAACTATTTCCTGCATTTAAGCCGCTTATTACGGCACATACGAATTGGCACGAGGAAATCTTCGCTTGCTTCGACATAGGTACTCCAATTCCCTCACGGAGGCGATGAACGCGCTCATCAAGATCATCAACCGAATGGGTATGGGACACGAGCTTTGACATTCTTCGTGCGAAGATGCTCTACGCTTCGAAAGCTCAGTTAACACGGAGCAATACTGCCCGAGGTGCGCGTTGTGGTGGCGCAAACGGTTATCTAACCCGAAGGATAACGGGGGCCTCGCTGCAGGTCTAATCACTCTTTCCCTAAGACTTACGTTCGCTTGGGTACGAGTAGTCCCGCACTGATACAATTGTGTGTCAATGATATTGATAGCGAAGATGCTGGGGCAATAACGCAGAGTGCAGAAGCAGAAATGAGGTATACCTAGTGAAGGACACTCAGCACAGCTGCCCCGATAATGGCGAGCCGAGGTCGCAATCTGCTTCATGTCCAAGTCTCAAGAAGATACCTGAGCGCCTCGTCAAATCCACGGAACGAGTACGGGACTTGGGTGAGGTGTTCACCCCTGTTGCAATTGTCCAGGATATGCTGAATCTTCTCCCCACCAACGTCTGGCACCCCCATCCTGCCCAAACATTCTTAGAACCAGCCTGCGGGGATGGTAACTTTCTAGTCGCAATCCTCGCCAGGAAGCTAGAGGCCGTCGTGGATGCCCTTGCCTTGGTTTCAGATCACCGACAGATCGGGGTGGGCCGCACCCTCGCACTTGAGTCTCTGGCGTCGACTTACGGCGTGGATATTTCACCGGATAATGTCATCGGAGGAACCCCTGGGCATGAGATCGGTGCGAGAGAGAGGCTTCTGCAGGTATTCTCTGACTGGTATGCTGAGTGTCTAGACGAGAAGCTCCAAAGCGATAATCCAATCCTGTTATCTGCGGAGTGGATAGTCGAACGAAACATACAGGTAGGCAACATGTTGCCGTTCGGAGTCGATGGTAAACCGAGCGGAAGAGCACATATTCCATTAGTCGAATACAGCTGGAATCCGGAGATCGCAGAAGTATCGGTTTCCATAACCACTTTTGGTGCGGTTATGGAAAATGCTGAAATCGAAGTGGGAGATGCCCCATCGTTGTTCGGAGCTACACCTTCAAAGCATCTATGGACTGGTTCTGTTTTTGAACTGTATCAAGTACAGACCCAAAGCGTCACTTCAATGCGTGGCCGCACAGGTGGGCAACGAGCTTCATGATGAACGAACTTACCTATTCAAAGGGACCTGACATCTTAGAGGTGATTTCCGACCTCTCTAGTGATGAAGTCTTCACCCCACCACGTGTTGCTGCCCAAGTGCTTGACCTCTTTCCAGCAGAAGTCTGGAGCAATTCAGGTTTACGATGGCTTGATCCTGGCTGTAAGACGGGGGTATTTCTCCGCGAGATCACAAGACGACTTATGTCGGGACTAGTGGATGAGATTCCAGATGAGCAAGAACGCCTTTTACACATTCTAGAGAACCAAGTTTTCGGTATCGCTATTACTGAACTCACCTCTCTGATGTCTCGCCGAACACTGTACTGCTCTAAGAATGCGGCTGGCGACCACTCAGTGGTTCGAATGCCGACAAGTGGCGGCAACATTTGGTTTGAGCGAGTTGAGCACACCTACATCAATGGAAAGTGCCGAGAGTGCTCTGCAGCGCAATCTCAGATGGAGAGAGATAATCGAGACAATTATGCATATGCCTTCATACATGAGGCAGGACGAATAGCCGTTTGGAAGGATTTAGGGATGAAGTTCGACGTGATAGTAGGCAATCCGCCATATCAGATGGATAGCGACGGCAGTAACAGGACAATCCCGATATACAACTTGTTCGTTGAGGAAGCAAAGAAGCTCAATCCCTCTTACATCTCTATGATTATTCCTTCACGATGGATGGCTACTGGCTTAGGACTACGCGACTTTAGGTCGTCAATGCTTGCCGACAAGCGCATTCGCCACATTGTAGATTTTCCTAATGCCTCAGAAGTGTTTCCTGGGGTTGAGATCAAGGCGGGCGTCTGTTATTTCGTATGGGATCGAGACAATCCTGGAGCGTGTGATATCACGGTTAATCGAGACAATGATAGCCAAGGACCAGTCAGCCGTGATCTTGGAGAGTTTGATATTTTGGTGCGCGATTCAAGAAGCCTCCAAATACTGCACAAAGTGCTCCACCATCAACCGACTTCACTGACTGAGATTCTTGCCGTTGACAAAGAGTTTGGGATGACTAGCAATTTCTCGGGCTACTCCCTAATCGACAGTCTCGGGTCAATAGCGATTTATGCAAACAAAGGCACCCGCCGGGTTCAGGGATGGATTAGGCGCGGTCATGTTACTAAGAGCGAGCAACTCATTGACAAGTGGAAAGTGCTGATACCGAAGGCGGGTTCGGATGGGGGGCAGCGGCTACCAGATGTGGTTTTAGGGAAGCCGCTAGTAGCTTCGCCACCTTCGGTCTGCACGCAAACGTATTTGTTCGTCTATATCGATGGCGAAGATCAGGCCCTTAGCGTGGAGAGTTACCTCAAGACGAGATTTGTACGTTTCCTGATATCGCTGAGAAAAATTAGTCAGGACGCTACGCGCTCGACATATACCTGGGTACCGCAGCAAACCTGGGACCGCACCTGGACCGACGAAGAGCTCTACGAGAAGTACGGAATAACTGAGGACGAGCGAGCCTACATCGAGAGCATGGTTAAGGAGATGTCCTGATGTCGGTCTCTCTCGCAGAAAGCGTCCGTCAGCCAAAGATCTACGCCTACACCACTCCCCAGTTTGCCGATACCCCTTGGGTAGGACCCAGACCGGGGAATGGTCTCCTCAAGATTGGCTATACCGACCAAGATGCCAACCTCCGTATTCGCCAGCAACTCCAAGGCGTCCGGATGCCGGTAGAAGTTGAGTACACAGTGTTGTTCACTGAGCCTGCAATGGATGATGGTGGAGACGCATTCCGGGACCATAGTGTGCACCGTGCCCTGGTTTCTGCAGGAGTTCACAGAGTGTCGGGAGAGTGGTTCGAATGTACCGCCGATGAAGTGCAAGCTGCGGTCCAATCGGTAAGGTCAGCGACTCCAGTGAGCAACCTTCGACCCTTAGCGTCATTCCCGATGCGACCAGAACAGGAAGGAGCCGTGTTGCAGACGGCTTCTTACTTCAAGGGTCATAAAGATACCCATAACCCTCCCCATTTCTTGTGGAATGCAAAAATGCGCTTCGGCAAAACGTTTACCGCGTATCAGCTGGCGAAATACATGGGGTGGACAAGAGTCTTGGTATTGACCTACAAGCCTGCGGTAGAGAAGAACTGGCGAGAAGACTTACTCGGTCATCGAGACTTCCAAGGCTGGCGCTTCAGCGGTAAAGACGATGAGAAACCAGACCTCTCCAACCCAAGTCCGCTTGTTTGGTTTTCTTCATTCCAAGATGTGCTTGGCAAGAATGCAGACGGCAAGACTAAGACTAAGAACGAGATCCTCTACCGGGAGGCGTGGGACGCAGTAATCATTGATGAATATCACTTCGGTGCCTGGAGGGAGGCAGCACGATCCCTCTACCTCAAAGATGGTGACGACGGTGGAGATGTCTCGGAGAGGCTAGCGCTTGACACTCCAGACCTAGACGAAGACTTTAGTACCAACGTCGAGGAGGAATTGAACGTTCAGGTCGATCACTACCTCTACCTCTCAGGCACACCGTTTAGAGCACTGACTCAAGGGGAGTTCCTAGAGGATCAAGTCTTCAACTGGACTTACAGTGACGAGCAACGTGCAAAGCGAGACTGGGCGGAGCTTTCACCCAATCCCTACGTCGCGTTACCGCGTATGGCCCTTCTGACCTATGAGATGCCGGATAGTCTTCGAGAGATAGCTCTGAACAACCAGTCAATGTTTTCCTTTACTGAGTTCTTCAGAACAAGCAAAGGAACTGGTAGCCCTCCGAAATTTATCCATCAAGACGAAGTACAAAAATGGCTCTCGTTATTGATCGGGCAAAACATCACAGACTACTGGTCTGCATCGTCCACCCGACAACGCCCTCCGCTGCCCTATGAGGACGTAAACCTCTTACAGGCCCTTCAGCACACGGCATGGTACTTACCCTCGGTCGACGCTTGCATAGCTATGGCGAATCTCCTGGGGGCTTTCCACAACACCTTCTTTCGCCAGTACAACACAGTTGTAGCGGCAGGTAATGACGCTGGCCTTGGTGAGGAAGCACTTCGTCCTGTCTTAGCTGCTATCGGACCAGTACCTCAAAATACCAAGACCATAACATTGACGTGTGGGAAATTAATGACCGGCGTGACCGTGCCTCCTTGGACCGGAATCTTCATGTTGCGTGAACTCAAAAGTCCGGAATCATACTTTCAAGCTGCATTTCGGGTTCAATCTCCATGGGTTTCTAGATTTGTTGACACGGTGGTTGGTGGTGAAGACGAAATCGTCCTTAAGGAGCAATGCTTTGTGTTCGACTTCGCTCCTAATCGTGCATTGCAGCAGGTAGTGGACTACGCCACTCGTCTGAGGGCGGATGATCCGTCAGTTCGTGATGATCAAAAAGCAGTGGATGAATTTATGGCGTTCCTTCCGGTTTTGGCATATGACGGACACTCTATGCGTCAGTTGAACGCGGCAGATGTGATCGACTACCTCACCCACGGGATTAGTGCAAGTATGCTAGCGCGTCGGTGGAACTCCCCTGAGCTCATAGAGCTGAATGCCCGAGCGATGGAAGCGCTACTTGGTAATCCTGATCTTCTTGCTTCACTTGAACAGATGGAGTTGTTCAGGGAGATCAATCTCAAAGCTGACCTTGAAGCGATGATCGCCACAAACAAGGAACTCCGACAGAAATCTCTCGCAAAAGAGCCGTTAGACGGCGAGGAAAGAGACGCTAAGAAAGAGGCAACGAAGAAACGCGACAACATCAAGAAGCGTCTTCAACGGTTCTTGACGCGTATCCCGGCTTTTATGTACCTGACCGATGATCGTGAACGGACTATTCACGACATCATCCGTCAAATTGAACCAGATCTCTTTGAAAAAGTAACCGGCCTCACACTCTCAGACTTCGCAGAGCTGGTAGACCTTCGAGTGTTTAATGACTTGAAGATGAATGATGCGGTATGGAAATTCCGCACCTTTGAAGAGCCGAGTCTTCGTTATAGAGAAGATGTTCTAGCTCCTGAGACTCTGGGTGGGTGGACTCTTCGTCGAGATCAGCGCTTTGCGCGTCTAATAGAGGCAGGGCTCATCGCTCCTGGCGCAAGGCTGGTAGGTACCATCAATTCCGGCATCGTTGAGGCCGCCGTTGGCGACGACTTTGGTCTATGGATCAGAGGTATCCGATACGAATCGCCCGACGACGCAGCGGTAGCGGTTACGGGATCTTCAAACATAGATGGTTGGACATTCTGGAAGGCGGATGACTACAACGGAAGCACGCTATTAGAAGTTTCGAGTCTACTTGATCGCTAAGTTAGAGAGTTATTTGACGCGCGATCAAACAACGGTGAATGTTACTCGGGAAGGCATAGAGCGCCATGGCTGAAAATGGAAACGTACCTAAGTCAGAGTTTCTTCGGATGGTCGAAGAACGTGGCGACATATGGCTCCGCTTCGGAGTAGCTCATCAAAACGAGGAGAACTCACTCATTTTCTTAGATGGTGTATCTGGAGATGAGCTTGATCATCGAGAAGAGTGGACTTGGGCGTATAGTGGTCTATCTCTCTTCGCGCGGCTTGTCTCTGGTAGCTCGTTTAGGCAGTTTTTGGAAGATGAGGCTATTACTATAGGCGAACAAACAGTGTCGCTTTCTGGAATTGGGGACACAGTTAACTGGACTCGACACCCGAGTCGTGCGGACTGCGGTCTCGAGAGATTGCCATGGCCTACGATAGAGTACAGAATGACAAATACACAGTCTTTGCAGCTGCCAACGGGGCTAGTTATCGGACGAGGCGCTCCTTCGTTTCAGAGTTATCATGCTGCCATTGCAGCGTTTTTGAGCATTGAGCTACCACCGGGCCATCAATTCAATCGAAGCACCGTTTCCATACGTAGCCAAGACTTGGTAGGACGCATCACTAGCGTCGTCTGGACGCCCACAGCTATTGATGTGATCATTGAAGGAAATGGGCTTGGTACTTCATCGATTGAACTCGCCTCTCCCATACCCGGAGAGGTTCGTAGCCTTTCGGACGACCCTTTACAAGAGATCTCATTTGAGATACCAGCCAGCGGTCTAGCACCCGCATCCTGGCTTGTGCTTCGCAGAGACTGTGAGTGGTTGGACTACAAGTTTCTCAATTGGCCCTACGCTCTAGAGCCTGCCCCAGGTGTCGAAATTATTGCGAATGAACAAGATGAAGTCCTTTCGCTCATCAGCCAAGGAGAAGGGCCCACTATTGAATTTAAAGAGAATCTGCCTGTCAAGCCTGGGAAAGAACGGGACGGTGTTTGTAAAGAGATAGCAGCATTCGCTAACGGACTTGGGGGGACTATCTTGCTCGGTGTGAGAAATGATGGAAGTATCAAGGGGGTCGCCGACGATCTCACGACCCGAGACTCAATCGACGCCATTACGAATTGGATCAAAGATATAGTATCGCCGATGCCCGACTTTGACGTGCGAATTGCAGAGGTCGTTCATGTTGATGAAATCGGTCAGATCAGCAACCTCAAAATTATCGTGATTCCTATCGAACATGGATCTTCGCCTCCCTACTGCATCAAACCTGGCAAGCCGGAGTACTTCGTACGTCGTGGCGCGACCACCCTTCCCGCAGCACCAGAACAGCTTCGAAGCATCGTGCAGGCGAGCCTCCCGGCTCAAAATGGTTCCTTTTATTTTGATTCGTAAGCTGAAAATTGATATATGGGTGCCGACATATCGCAGAGTTCTACACTGAGGAAAAAAACTGTCAGAAATCTCAAATATCTGGACTCCACACGATAATCCGCTTAATCATAAAGCTATGACAGATCCCGGGCTATTTGCCCCGTGAACTCGTAATGTTCCCCGAATCATTCTTGAACGATTTGCGGAGAATTCGCGCTACGTGATCGCACAGATTATGCAGCAGCCTACGCTTTCTGTTTGGAGGCTAGCCGAACTCCAGTCGTTTGTAGCAATTATGCACTGCAGCAGGCAAGACTGCGAGAATTCCATTAAAGGGCTATCCATGTGACCGGAGTAGGATCTACATCTTGTGGTCTATACTCCGATCATCGGAACCAGTACCCAAAGGCCCACGCCAAGCTGGTCTCGTGGTTCCGAACAGATGCGGACTGCCGGGATTACCTGGCCTGACGGGTTCATCTGCCCCTGGTGCGGCGCTGTCGGCGGTTGACGTACCAGGGGACGTCGGTTCGCCATCGGCGACCAGGCAGCCAACTTGTGGCGAACCCGGCGTCCAAGAGAACGGTACCCAGTGCTCCAGGAAGAGACCGCTCGCTTCCCGGCAGCCTTGCGCTGCCTGTAACCGAGAAACCATGGCGGAACTCCTGACTACCACATATTGTGGGTACTCCGGTCACATGGATAGCCCTTTTCCATTAACTGAAGAACGCCTGAAGTGATAGCCATTTCGATTGGGATAAAAAAGAAGCCATCCCTAATCTATCCCTACTATTGCTTCGCGATCCCCCTGAACGTCGACCCAGTGTAGACTGGATCTACCAAACAAATAAGCAGGTAGAGTACTAAATCAGGGCGACGATGGAGAACGGTGTCGGATCCACTGGACACCTCAGATAGAACTCATAACCCGAAGGTCGTAGGTTCAAATCCTGCCCCCGCCACCATCGAAAGTGCAGGTCAGGGCCGGTGCGAGAGCACTGGCCCTTCTGCTGCCCCGGCGAGCATCCCACGGGCCATCCCGTGGATTCTGGCTCATCAGATTTCGGCGGCAGGACTGTCGACAGCAACCCCCAGTTGGACTTCACAGCGTAGAGGAGCAGCCCGACCCGGAAGTTGTGGATCAATGTGAAGTTGAACGCTGTGCACTTCACCAATGGATCACCAGGTTGACATCTGTTAGCTACCTAACTATATTTGTATGGTGGCTAACGGAATGTCGGACCCTCAGCACGAGTCAGCCGGGGCATGGGCGAAGAAGTATCACCTTGCGTCGCGAACGGTGATGGAATCCATACTGCGCCCCCACGATCTCGGCCCAACGCAGTGGTACGTGCTGCACCAC
>DAHXKX010000133.1 GCA_027366165.1 Actinomycetota bacterium | reverse complement strand
AAACTGGATTTGGCACAGTTCCGTGAGCTCGAGGCATTTGCAACCTTCGGTTCAGAACTGGACAAGGTGTCGCAGTCCCAGCTCGACCGCGGATACCGTTTGACGGCAATCTTGAAGCAGCGGCAGAACGCTCCAGTGCCTGTTGAGGAGCAAGTGATCTCAATCTATGCAGGAACCTCTGGTCATGTTGACGACATCTCACTGGCCGCTATTCCTCACTTTATGCAGCAGCTAATCGAGTTCTTCAGGGCTCGGCACGGCGATATACTCTCGACGATCAAGTCGACGGGTGCAATGCCGGCGACCGCGCAGCTTGACTCGGTCATTGCTGAGTTCAAGGCTGGCTTTGATGATTCGACCTCAAAGGGAGCATAACCAAAGTGGCAGGTGGTCAGGAGAGAATTCTCCGAAGGCGTATAAAGAGCGTCCAGTCAACTAAGAAAATCACCAAGGCCATGGAGCTGATCGCCGCTTCACGGATTGTAAAAGCCATGGCGAGGATCTCGGCTGCCAGACCCTATTACGAAGAACTGGTTGGAGTGGTGCGTGATCTATCCGCATCTTCCGGTCTTCCTCATAGCGTCTTCTTGGGAACTGCGCCAGTTGCAGATAAGAAGGGAATTCTCGCCATCACTGCGGATCGAACGTTGTGTGGTGCGTATAACTCCTCAGTCTTGCGCGCCACCGAGAGACAGGTTCAGGCCTATAGGCAGGTTGGAAAGGGCAGTTTCTTGGTGGCGGTGGGACGGAAGGCAAACTCGTATCTGAAATACAGAGAGGTGCCGGTTGAGTCGTCCTTCACCGAGGTGACGGACCGCCCTGTCTATGATGACGCGAGAAGGATCGCTGCTCCAATATTGGAGGCATATGAGTCTGGCCAAGTGGAGAGTTTCGACATCATTTCTAATCGCTTCTATTCGGCTGGAAACCAGCGGTTGGAAATTACGCCGCTCCTGCCTCTTGATCCGTCCAAGTTTGGATCCCGGGAGGATATCCAACCGTTGGACTTTGAGGTGGAGCCCTCTCCTGAAGCCATTATCGATCCGCTTCTTCGCATCTATGTCGAAGAGACGATATTTGCAATCTTGCTCGAAGCTTCAGCGGCTGAACACGCTGCAAGGCAGAGAGCCATGAAGGCGGCATCTGACAATGCGGAAGAGCTTATCAAGACTCTTAGCCGCGTAATGAACAGAGCCCGTCAGGATTCCATCACCACCGAGATCACTGAGATTGTCGGTGGTGCTGAGGCACTTGGGGCCGGGTCAAAAGTAATCGATGAGTCCTATCTATTGAGTTATTCCAATAAAGGGACCGCTGGTGCGTGAGTTTCAAAACCTGAATTTAATATCTACCGAAGATGCTTTCCACGCTATTGATAGGAGCATTGTGCAATGAGTACCGTGGCTGACATGGCAATCAAGACTGAAGACGGCCGAGTGGTCGCAATTGCAGGTCCTGTGGTGGACGTGGAGTTCCCACCGGAATGCATTCCTGAAATAAATACCGCAGTCGAGATGGATCTGGAAATCGATGGCGAGAAGGTAACCATCATCGCTGAGGTGGCGCAGCAGATTGGTGAGGGCCGCGTACGTTGCGTGTGCCTAAAGCCAACTGATGGACTTCGACGTGGTGCCGTCGTACGAAATACAGGCCGAGGTATTTCGGTTCCGGTTGGGTCTGCGGTCCTTGGACACGTTTTTAACGTGGTCGGGAAGCCGCTCGACGTTGAAAAGATCGAAGGTATCGAGGACGTCTGGGAAATCCACAGGGATGCTCCGCTATTTGCCGATCTGGAGCCACGTGCTCAGATGTTCGAGACTGGCATAAAGGTCATTGACCTATTGGAGCCTTACGTACAAGGTGGAAAGATCGGTCTGTTCGGTGGTGCCGGAGTAGGCAAGACAGTGTTGATCATGGAGATGATCAACCGGGTCGCCCAGCACCACGGCGGCGTGTCGGTGTTCGCCGGTGTTGGCGAACGCACCAGAGAGGGGACTGACCTCTGGCTTGAGATGCAAGAGTCAGGTGTTATCGAAAAGGCCGCTCTTGTCTATGGACAGATGGACGAGCCCCCTGGTGTACGTCTCCGGGTTGCCCTGTCGGCACTGACTATGGCAGAGTACTTCCGTGACGTGAAGGGTCAGGATGTGCTTCTCTTCATCGACAACATTTTCCGTTTTGTCCAGGCAGGTTCTGAGGTGTCGACATTGCTCGGGCGAATGCCAGCCGCTGTGGGCTACCAGCCTACTCTGGCGGATGAAATGGGTGCCCTTCAGGAACGCATTACTTCAACCAAGGGTCGTTCGATTACCTCGCTACAGGCGGTTTACGTACCGGCCGACGACTACACCGACCCCGCTCCGTTCACAACGTTCACCCACCTTGACGCAACTACGGAACTCTCGCGTCAAATTGCCTCGCTCGGCATCTACCCGGCAGTCGATCCCCTGGCTTCCACGTCCAATGTCTTGGCGCCTCACATTGTTGGAGACCGTCATTACAATATTGCGATCAGGGTTCAGGAAGTCCTTCAAAGATACAAAGAATTGCAGGATATCATTGCAATTCTGGGAATGGATGAACTGTCCGAAGAGGATAGGGTCACGGTGTACCGGGCAAGGAAGATCCAGAGATTTCTATCGCAGCCGTTGTTTGTGGGCGAGGTGTTCACCGGCCTGAAAGGTATCTACGTACCGATACAGGAGACGATGGAGTCCTTCGAGGCCCTGGTGAACGGCGAGCTTGACGAAGTGCCAGAGCAGGCGTTCCTAAACGTCGGAGGCGTGGAGGATGTCTTGGCCAAGGCCAAGTCCCTTCAGGAAGGCTGATAGTGGCTAACTCCTTTCCATTCTCGCTTGTAACTCCAGAGCGTACGCTGATGCGGTTTGACGCCTCAATGGTGATCCTTCGGACAGGCGGTGGTGATATTGCTTTCATGGCCGGTCACGCTCCGTTTATAGGCAACCTTGAACCTTGTGTTATGACAGTGACCACTTCTGACGGAGAAACGAAGAGAGCCGCTGTTCACGCCGGCTTCGTGCATGTCGCGAACTCGGTTGTCAGGGTTCTGGCCGACATCGCGGAACTTCCGGATGAGATTGATGTCGAGCGTGCCCGTGCCGCTATGGTGAGGGCGGAGGAGACTCTAATGCATTCAAATGATGCTGGAGTGGAGGCTGCGTTGCGGCGGGCGCACGTGCGTCTTGATTTGGCGAGTACCCGCTCCGGGAACGGTAGCAGATAAGTTAAAGTGCGGTGGTTTAGGCCTTAGGACTGCTCCAGGTTCTTGAGGAGGGGCATGAAACGGTACCGTTTAGGGCTTATCCATAAATTTGCAAAGTCAAATTCGGAAAAAATTGATGGGCTGCGTTCTGCACTTGGTGGTTTGGGTGTTGGCAGAGTGCCTCCTCACATAACCTTGGTGCCACCCACCAACCTGCACCCAAGAGATGCCGGAGCGGAGATATACCGGCTTCGGAAGGTCGCCTCAGAGACATCTCCGTACAGTCTTGCAGTCGGTTCGGCGGGAACATTTCATCCAGTTTCTCCCGTTCTCTATCTGTCGGTATCAGGTGATGGCACTGTTCCAATGAGCGCACTGCAGCAAAGGCTTGTGTCCTCAGATCTGTACAAGCCAAACACCCGGCCGTTCATTCCTCACGTGACACTGCTGGAACCTGTTGGTGAGATGGAAGTGGAGAGTGGATTGCGGTTGTTCCGGTCCCCGTTGTTTGATCAACAGGTCTCCTCGTTCGAAATGATGCTGAGTCCGGCACAGGGGTATTGGGAAGTCTCAAGTGATTTCAGGTTCACCCCGCTCCGAAGAGTTCACCGTGGTGGCATGTCGATCGAAGTGTTCAGCCATTTCTCTGGCGACTTGGCCGTCTATGAGTTGGCGGAGGGTGAGGGGGTGCCCTCAACGCTCTTTTGGCCTCAGCATGACCGGCGTTTAAGGACTGGAGGGCAGCGCCATCTGGTGGTTTCCTTGTATAGCGAAGGCCGGTTGATCGCGTGTGCCGGGGCAACCTACCATTCCACAGTCGCGCTGGTGCGCGCGGTAGTGGTGGAGCACCGGGTCCAAAGGCTTGGTGTCGGTTCACTCGCTGTGACGGAACTCTTGTACCAGCTTGAGTTGGCCGATGTGGAGAACGTGTTCGTGGTATCTCCGGACACCATCAGTCCATTTTTCGTTGCCTGTGGCGCGGGACCAGCGTCGGTGCAAAGTCGGCTGATTGGCTACGAGAGCGGCACCACGCTAAATTCTTGGAGCTTCTCGAGACGATGATGTGCGTCAACTCTGCGCACAGTTCCGGATTTCGAGCGCATGACCAAACTCTGAGTGAAGGCTCCGGTTGAACTGAACCTGACTCCACGCATGAGTTCCCCATCGGTGACACCAGTCGCAGCAAAGAAACAGTTGTCCGATCTCACGAGGTCATTTGTGGTAAGCACCCTGTCGAAATCGTAGCCAAGGGCTTCAGCACCCCTTTTTTCCTCTTCGCTTCTAGGCCAGAGACGCCCCTGAATCTCTCCGCCCATGCACTTGAGGGCAGCTGCCGCGATGATTCCTTCCGGTGTTCCACCTACACCAAACAAGATGTCGGATCCGGACTCGGGCCATCCGGTGGAAATAGCGCCAGCAACATCCCCGTCGGTTATCAGCCGAATTCTTGCCCCAGCGGCACGGACTTCTGCGATCAGGTCTCTGTGTCTATCCCTGTCCAAGATCACCGCAGTAAGGTCTCTGACGGCGGAACCTTTGGCCTTGGCCAGGGCATTTAAGTTTTCAGTGGGGCTCAGGTTGAGGTCAATCGCCCCAACCCCCTCCGGACCGACGGCAATCTTTTCCATATAGAAACACGGGCCTGGGTCAAACATGGTTCCCCGCTCGGCCACAGCTATGACAGACAGGGCACCGCCTCTGCCCATGGCGGTTGGAGTTGTGCCGTCTATTGGATCGACTGCGATGTCGACCTGTGGAGATGATCCGTCTCCAATCCTCTCGCCGTTGTAGAGCATCGGAGCTTGATCTTTTTCACCTTCGCCGATGACAACGATGCCGTCCATCTGAACAGAGTGCAGAACGGCTCTCATCGCTTCCACTGCGGCGTTATCTGCTCCGTTCTTGTCCCCACGGCCCATCCAGCGGGCAGCCGATAGTGCCGCAACTTCTGTAACGCGGACGAGTTCGAAGGCAAGGTTTCGATCTAGTGGTTGGGCTTTTGAATTCATTGCTTTAGACGATATAACAAGTTCGGCCGAGTTTCATCATTTGTTTACCAACTCGCTGATGGAATGCCAAGAATTTAGTGTTTTATTTTAGAGAATGTAGTTCAGACTTTCCGAACAGCCTTGTCTCGAGATGGAGCGTTAGCGCAGTACAGCGCCACCGTTTACCGCCATAGTTTGACGAGCGATGTACCGTGCCCCGGCGCTCAGGAGAAATTTCACAATATCTGCGAAGTCATCGCTTAGGTATTGTTTTCCCAGGGGGTATGGTCGAGTTTCGTGCGTAGGGCTCTTCGTCGGTGGTTCTCTCGGCACCGTGCAGCGCCGTGTCAGTCACACTCGGCAGTACTGACTCACCCTCATTGTTGGCGCCGATGCAAGAGCAAGTAATCGCGTGAGAGAGATGAAGTCATCTTTTGCTGGGGAGCAGTGCGTACGATTTGTTGTGTCACAGACGACTCTTCCGGATGTAATGTTGACAAGTGCACCTCCTCCTCTGAGCATTTCGGGTGCGAATGTGCGCCTTGCGAGAAACGGGTTTCCGGAATCACTTTGACGACATTCATGAAATCTTCGAAGTCCATTTCCCGTGCTGACGTCCGTGGAAAAATACCTGCATTGCTTATGACGCACCTCACCGTGCTGAACTCAAGCGCCCCCTCCATCGCCGGGACCAAATTCGACTCGCGGGAAACCTCGCACTGTACCTGGAGTACATAGCCGTCTGCTCCTTGAAGGCGTTCAGCCGCATTCCGTGCGCCAGGTGACGATTCAAACGATGCGGCGGCGTATTGGCTATTTCTGAGGATCCGCTCACATATGACAAGATCGAATCCCTTTCCTGTTCCGCTGGCCACGGCAACTTCACACAATGTTCACCCCAGTAGACACCGATAGATACCAGTACCCGAGAGCGCCAAGGTCAAGCTCCCACGCGCCCTGTATTTGTTGGTGGTGAAACGGGAATGTCCAAGTCTGGAGCGTCGTGGGCGGGTTTGACTGATTGGCCATCAGGACCAGTGGATTCGCGGATTTTCTAGGCGCGCACTATGGGAGTGGAGATATTTCGCAAAAGGGCGGCGCCAACCTCTTTCACCCCACCTAAGTGTGTCAACAAAGGCCCGGCAAGCTAACGAGTCAGAGCGAGATCCGTTCTGGAGACGGATTGTCTGGGTTCAAATTCAAAATTATGCAATGGGTTTTGTGTATTGTGGCCTTTACGGCTCACGTGCATGAGCTGTTCCAGGGCAAATCCAGAGGGGAAATCTAATGGTCCGAGAAAGACAGGGTGTTTCATTTGGCGACGACAGACTGTCCGCCGGTGAGACTGCTTTATTAGTGTTTGACATGCTGGAATGTTATCGAGCTCCAATTGAAGAGGCAGGTACGCTGCCTAAGGTTATCGAGCTGGCCACGGCCTGTCGCACCAACGGATTACCAGTCATATTTGCACGGGCTGACCATCGTGAGGACGGACGGGATTTTGCGCTCACGATGTCGGACACCGACCCTGCTTTCAGGCCGTGGGGCCCTGAAAACGAGGTACCCACAGTCCCGCCTCACGGCTCCGGCTCGCCATTACTGATGCCACTGAAAGAGCTGGAAATGTCGGAAACTGATTTCGATATTCCCAAGCACCGTTGGTCGGCATTTGCTGGGACCGCGCTCGACACAACTTTGAGGGCGCTTGGTATTTCGACAATTCTTTTAGTTGGCGGTTCCACCCACGTCGGCGTTGCTGCGACCGCATATGCCGCCAGGGACCTGGATTATCAGGTAACTGTTGTGCGCGACGGATGCCATGGCTTCAAACTCCAACGGGAATTTTTCCTGGACCATGTATTTCCGAGAATGTGCCGGGTGCGCACCGTAGCCGAGGTCATATCATGCATGGTTCCATAGGCCAGCAGCGCCTAAATCACTTTCCGGTCGGGATTGTCTGCAAGTTTCATAGAGCAAGGATGGCGAGAAGTGCAAGTCGATTCTAGAACTGTCGTGTGTGGATCTGGAATGCCCATCACTCTGTACTTTCCAGAAGGTACCAGAGAGGCCTTACCGAGCGTGGTCTTGATGCACGAGAGGTATGGGTTAGTCCAGCACACCGGTGATCTGGCCCGTAGGTTGGCCGATGAAGGTTACTGCGTTGCCACGCCCGACCTCTTCTTTTATATTGAGGATCAGGATGCTCTGCATGCCGGCGCGGCCAAGGCAACTCCTTCTGATCCGTATATCCTCGACCGTCTGGATGAGGTTGTTGCTGTCCTTTCCGGTCAGCCGGTTGCCGACTCGACAAGGCTGGGGATGATTGGTGTGTGTCAGACGGGGCGCTACTCGATAATCTACGGTGCAAAAAGGCCACTCAACGCCTGCGCGATCATATATGGAGGTATTAGCGACTGGGACACTTCCGAGCGGCGGCCTGAACACATGGCGGACGTCTTGAAGGAGCTAAACGCTCCGTTCCTGGGACTCTATGGCGAGGCAGACCACTCAATTTCTGTGCCGGATGTGATAAGACTTCGCAACGTGCTCGAAAAGCATGACAAGAGCTACAGAATAAAGATATTTGAGGATGCCCCTCACGGATGGCTAAACAACACCATGCCTGGAAGGTACAGGAAGGTAGCCGCAGAGAACGCGATGTACGAGGTTGTGAGATTTCTTAAGCAAAACCTGTCGGCAACAAGCGGCCGGTCTAACCGCGTCATCTGGGAGTTTGAGTCTAACAAAGATGCGTACTACGACTTCAGCAAGAACGTACGCTTTGAGTAGCTCGCAGAGCCGCCTGGAGGACACGAAGCAAAAAGCTCTTTTCGTATAGTAATTTTGGGGGTGAGGTTGAAGAGAAGACTTAGTCAATTGCGGAGCTGAATGCAGGTGTCAATTTTTCGCTGAAAAGTAACGTTATTCGAGGTAGGCCAACATGCGGGCTTCCCCGGCCACAAAGAAGGGTTTTTGACCGCGTATTCGGCTGCTCATTACAGGGGGGTTCAATGAAAGTTCGTTCTCACGCCATCGGGTCTGCTTCGGCGCTCGCGGCAGCGGTGGTTTTTGCCGCTTGTGGTTCTTCGTCTGCGGCGTCATCGTCGGCAAGCAGTGTGCCTACGACAGTGGCAGCTACGACAACAACTTCGCTTGGAAGCGTAACGATAGCTAAAGCTGTCAATACGGAGGATCTCACGGCTGTGGATGTGGCCCAGAAGGAGGGGTACTTCACCCAAGCCGGCGTTGATGTCAAGTCGATCCTTGTTGGGGGTAGCAGTGTGGTGAATGCCTCACTTCAGAGTGGTAGTGTTCAGTTCGGACTTGCCAGCGCCGCAGCCGTGTTGCTGGCGGCGTCCCATAACATTCCGCTCATTGTCGTAGGCGCGATAACCCAGGGCGACAACGCACAGCTTGTGGTTTCCGATTCTTGGATCAAGTCTCACAATCTCTCACCCACGGAGCCGATTGCGGATCGCATCAAAGGCCTTGAGGGTACCAAGTTCGCGCGTTTGAGCACCTCTGATGGAGCGGCACTTTCCGACTTTGAGCAAGAGACCGGAGTTCCTGCGTCAAGCATCAGCAATGTGGCAATCAACAGCGAGTCCGCGATGCTGGCGGCCATGCAGCATGGATTAGTGCAAGAGTTCATCGCGAGTCCTCCCACCAGTACAATTGCTGTTTCGGAGGGTCTGGGCACTATTCTCGCAAGCGCCAAGGATCTCAAGTTCGGAGCTGGACAGGAGTACAACGTGCTGATAACCACTCCCGCCTATGCAAAAGCGCACCCCGCAACAGTCACGGCGGTTACCACGGCGCTTGGAAAGGCACTTTCTGACATGAGTGCCCAGACCCCAGCAGCCTTGGCCGCGGTGCAATCGGTGTTCCCGACGTTGACGCCGGCAGTGGTGAAGTCTTCGCTTGAGTTTTTCAGCTTCGCGAAAGGTATGCAGCAGAGCCAGGTCGGCTGGAATGACGCGCTTTCGTTTGCTCAGGCCACGGGAATCTTGAAACCAGGTGTAACCGTGTCGGTGTCAGAGGGCGGAATCTGGACCAATCGATATCTGAAGTAGTCTCCTGTCTCCATTGACCGTTGGAAGAGATCTGAATCGTCGTCGGAGGTTTCCTTTAGAGGCTGACTCGGTGAAGAAGGAGTTGTCCAAAGGATTGGATCACTTCAATTTTGTGGCTCCGTGGTCGTCGTCTCTGGGACGGCAGCTGGTATTGGAACTAGCTGTTGGGTGATACAGGCTGATCTTGGCGCCAGGATCATTGCGATCGGCAAGAACCCGTCTCTTCACCCGAATCGCCAAATGGCGGCTTTCGCGAATGTCTGGCCAGACACGGGGTGTGTGGCTTGCGTGTCGGTGGAATCGGAGATGTCTGAAGTTGTGGATGAGGTGGCGAAGGAGTTTGGCGAGATCACCGCCTTGATATATGTGGCTGGAATAGGCCCAAACTGTTCGATCGTCTCCATGAGGTTGGACTTCTGGAATATCGCTATCTCCAATTCATTGACGAGGGTTTACTTGATGACAAGCAGGTTTCTGCCGATTATCAAGGACCAGGTGGGCGTATTTGTCAGTGTTTTTCAACCTATGCCTTGTCATCACGGGCAAACAGGTGCGCATATCCGGCAGCTGAGGCAGGGATTGTTGGCTTTACGAAAACCACAGCCACCGCAGCGGTAAAGCCTGCGATAAGGGATGCCGGAGGCTGTCCCGGACCTATTTTGACGCCAAGGCGCGTGGGGGCGGCTGGCTTTGGATATGACAACAGCTAAGAAGCGGCGCGGCGCACATCGTCGGGCATATTCGTCGAGCCAGGTGAGATTACCAAGCCGTTGGCGTTTCTAGCATCCTGTATGGCGGCGTGTGTAACTGGATAGGCGGTCGTGGTCGACGGTGGTCAGCTTTTGCATATGGGTGCCGTCAGGTGAGAAAGCGGAAGTGACTACTATTCAAATTATCGCCGTGTCGAATGGTGACCACTCTGAAGAATATCAATTGCCAAGGGGGAAGAAATGGCTGCACACGTAAGGCTTCTGAACAATGAAGAGGTTGCTTCGCTAATCGACATTGATAGTTGTTTCGAACCTTTGGAAGTTGCCTTCAGGGACCTGGGACATGGCAATGCCGCAAGTGTCCGCCGCCACGATGTGTTGTCGAGTGCGCCCGCGCTAAATGCGATCAACTCCTTTAAATCGATGAGTGGGGTTATACCTTCCCTTGACGCTGCATGTCTTAGGGTTGATTCAGACCTGCTCCGCGCACCCGGCGATTCTGGCGACAGCCGAAGAGAAAAGCTGACGAAGTCGCAGGAAGAGTCCGTGAGAATTGGTAAGGAAAACGGGTTGCTGATGCTCTACCAGATCTCAACTGGAGAGCTTCTGGCAATTTTGACCGATGGCGAAGTGCAGAGGCTTAGAGTTGGAGTGACCAGCGCATTGGCGGCAAAATATCTGTCGAATCCGGGCAGCAATGACGTTGGGTTTCTTGGCACTGGTTATCAGGCTGAAACGCAGTTCCGAGCATTGGCGGTTGTGCAGCCAAACATGGTAGCGAAAGTCTTTAGTCCAAACAGGGCCCATCTGGAGGAATTTGTCGCGAAAATGGCGGATGCCACCGGATGCAATGTAGAGGCGGCAGGCAGCGCCGATGAAGCTGCTGATTCAGCTCAAATTCTCGTATCTGCAACCAACTCGCTGTATCCCACCATAAAGTCGGAATGGCTCAGATCTGGAATGCATATCAACTGTATCAAGAAGCAGGAAGTAGACCTTGGCGTGTTGGACAGATGCGATTCCGTGGTGGTAGGCAGTGCCGGAGATACCGTCCATGTGATAGTTGGGGATCTTCGATTCAGGAAGCTCAACGAAACCGCGCCTGGATGGTGGAAGGAGCCAGGACACGAGTGGGAGAGCTACCCGTTCCTGGCTGACGTAATCGCCGGCGTTCGTCCAGGAAGGGTTTCAGCCGATGAAGTCACCTGCTACATCGGCCATGGCACAGGAGTACAGTTTGCTGCCATTGCGATGTTGGCGTACCAGAGGGCCGTGGAAAGGGAGGTCGGGTACTTGATCCCGTCGGGTCGCTTTCTTCAGCCAATTCTCCAAAGGTAGCAATAGCGAAGTTTACCGGTCGACATGAGGCACTTGTCTTCCAACCGTTCGCGATGTCGGTGCATATGAGTACCTGAAATAAATCGTTTGGGTCCGTATGTTTTTTACGGGTTTGGATTAGAATCATCCATATGCCAGGTTCTTGGAATGAGCTTTATAGAGCTACCCCTTTGAGAGATGGCGAGTTTGAGACGCTTTCCGGCGTACCAATTGCACCCGTTTACGGTCTGAAAGGGCCAGTCAACCCTGCCGGGTACTCTGATGACGAGGCTGTGGAAATGCCCGGAGTGTATCCGTTTACCCGTGGTCCGTACGCCTCCATGTACCGTTCGAAGTTGTGGACTATGCGCATGTTTGCCGGTTTTGGCACCGCAGTCGACACCAATCACCGCTTTCATGAGATTCTTCAAGCCGGAGGGAGCGGTTTATCGACCGCATTCGATCTGCCTACATTGATGGGAAGGGATTCCGATGATCCCAAATCCGAAGGCGAAGTCGGAAAGTGCGGAGTTGCAATTGACACGGTCGAGGACATGCAGGACCTTTTCGACAAGATTGACGTGTCAAAGGTTACAACTTCCATGACCATCAATTCCCCTGCACCGATCATGCTGGCTATGTTCATCCAGGCTGCCGAAGAGCGCGGGATCAGCCGGGCTTTGCTCGGTGGAACCTTGCAGAATGACATACTGAAGGAGTATCAGGCTCAGAAGGAGTACAGATTTCCTCCGCGTCAATCTGTGAGGTTGGTCGTCGATACTTTTCAATTTTGCACCAATGAGATGCCGAAGTGGCATCCCATTTCCGTATCCGGCTACCACATTCGTGAAGCTGGATCTACTGCTGCACAGGAACTGGCATTTACCCTTGCTAACGGCTTTGGCTATGTCGAGGCAGGGATTAAAGCTGGCCTTGAAGTTGATTCCTTTGCTCCGAATATCTCCTTCTTCTTCAATTCCCACATTGATTTCTTTGAAGAGATCGCAAAGTTTCGTGCTGCTCGACGTATTTGGGCTCGTTGGATGAAAGGCCGCTATGGTGCCAAGAGTTCGAGGTCGATGCAGCTGAGATTTCACACACAGACTTCAGGAGTTTCCCTTACCGCACAGCAGCCCGAAGTAAACATCGTTAGGACTGCCCTTGAGGCATTGGCCGGTGTCATGGGTGGGACCCAGTCCCTTCACACGAACTCGATGGATGAGGTGCTCTCCCTTCCCACTGAAAAGGCCGCACGAATTGCGTTGCGGACTCAACAGGTAATTGCTCACGAAACCGGAGTGGCGAGTGTGGCAGACCCTCTTGGTGGTTCGTACTACGTCGAAGCACTTACCGATGAAATAGAGGCGCAAGCTGAGGCAGTCTTTTCCCACCTTGATGACCTTGGAGCTGGTTCGATGATTGAGGGTGTCTACGCCGCAATCGAGAACGGGTATTTTGTCAGTGAGATTGCCAACGCCTCTTATCAGCTGGAGAAGAAGATCTCTTCGGGAAAACGCATTGTTGTAGGTGTCAATGCGTTTACAGGTGGAGGCGACGAGGATCAAATACCGACTCTCGTGATTGGAGAAGAGGTCGAGGCGGAACAGAAGAGGCGCTTGAACAAGGTCAAGTCGCAAAGAGATTCGGCAACTCTGGTTCGCGCACTCAGGGATCTTCAGAGGGCGGCAGTCGATCCTTCACAAAACACGATGCCATTTCTGATCGATGCCGTCCGGGTTCGGGCTACGGTCGGCGAGATGATGGACGCGCTCGAAGAGGTGTTCGGAACCTGGCGCGAATCTTCGGCTTTCTGAGGTCAGCTCGGCTCAGTCAATGAACTAACTTGAACCTTGTGAGTTACACCAGAAAGCTATCAGCTTACGACTTCGCACACCAGAATTTGATTGCCGATCCGCAGGTTTCCCTTGACGGCCGGTTTGCAACCTACATAAGGAAGTCGGCAGGCAAGTCATATGTGGTGCTGGCGGAGTTGGATGGGAAGCTTGAGAAAGTGAGCTTCGAGGTTCCTGTCAAGGGTGCGCATACCTTCGGTGGCGGGGTAACCCAGCTGTCCGGAGATGGGACAGTCCTTTACTTTGTGACAAACTTCGGTGGGATTGCCAAGATTGACTTGGCTTCTGGCGAGATTGATGAAGTGTATGGCGGGCCTGGAGTGTCGCAGATTTCTCTGAGTTCGGATGCCGGTAGAATGGCTGGCGTCGTTTTTGGGGACCGCGTGGCATTATTCGATACTTCTGGAATTGGCAGTCCATTCGTGGTTTCAGAACTGCCGCGGCAGATTGGGAGCTTCGGCGGTCTGCCAGCGGAGGTCGGCCGCTTCGTCAGTGATCGTCCAGATTTTGTCTTTGACGTCGACCTCAGCCCAAGTGGCGACGCATTGATTTGGCACGAATGGGCACTCCCAGACATGCCTTGGCAGCGCAGCCAGATCGTGTTCGTGGATCTGAAATCCCGAAACAATTCGCCAATAATTAACGTGTGCGCGGGAGGGGACTATTTCGTGTCACAGCCGCGTTTCTCTCCAGACGGAAAGAAAATTGGATTCCTGGCTGAAGTTCATGGGTATCTGAGGCTTTGGTTGGCCGATCTTTCCAAATGGAGTGCGGTTTTGGCGGTAGATGAGGAGTTTGAACATGGGGGAGCACCTTGGGGGAATGGCAATCGCACCTTTGACTTTTCCCGTGATGGAAGCAGCATTTACTTCTCCCGCAATGAAGCAGGCCATGGGCGGCTCGTTGCTATGGATATGGCGACTTTGGAAGTGACCGAATTGGCAAAGGCGCACCACTTCGGGGTGAAAACCTCCAACGGTTCTCTGATCGCGCTTCGTTCCGGCGCCAAGACACCAAATGCCATCGTCAGCTATGAGTTGGCGTCATGCAGACGAACAGAAATCGAGTGCGCATATTCGGAACCTTTTCACTCCGCGTTATCCGTAGAGCCGATCATCGGAACTGCATCCTATTCATCTTCGCTACACAGCTTCGTCAAGGCGCACTTCAGGCAAGAGCTGGCAGTTGTCGAACCGCTCGATGTGCCTTACCGACTTTATCGGCGGGAGGGTGAGGACGGAGTGCTTCCGACCATCGTCACGTTCCACGGGGGTCCAACGGATCAGGCCCTGGTGACATATTCGGTTCGAAATATTGCTTTTATGCAGGCCGGTTTTCAGGTATTGAGCTTTGATTATCGCGGTTCGACAGGCTGGGGCAAGTCTTTTCGTGAAAGTTTGGACACAGGTTTCGGAGTCGCGGAGATTGTCGATCTTCTATCGGTGCTGGCCGATCTCGCGAACCAGCGACTTGTGGAACCAGGAGCCATTGTCGTAAATGGAGGGTCATCCGGAGGTTATTCGGCTCTGCGAAGTATCTCCATGACGAGGGGACTGTTCTGCGGCGGAATCGCGGCGTATCCACTGATTCACCTCGCCGAATCGGCAGCGTCGACCCATCGGTTCGAGTCTCGTTATTTTGATCGCCTTATAGGCAGGTTGCCGGATGAAATCAATCTATTTAGGCACCGGTCGGTTGTCGCAAGTGAACTTGATGACGTTCCGCTTCTGATTATGCACGGTGATTCGGATCCAGTGGTGAATCACCGTCAGGTGGTGAGATTCGTCGAGAATGCGCATAGTCTCGGCAAATCTGTAGAGTTCCTCCTGTTTGAAGGTGAAGGCCATGGCTTTTCTGCGTCAGAGACTATAGAGGCCGAATTTCTTGCCTATGAAAGATTCCTCACCGGGATCTCAACCCGGCTAAGGCTTCAGTCTTCGTGATAGGCGGAGTCTTCGGGGTTTAGGGTCTCAAGCTTAAGCCCTTTGGTCTCCGGGAACTTCACGATCACAAGTAGCGCAAGGAGAAGGGGGCCGATACCCATAAGGGCCAGTGGGGTGCCAACCTGATTATAAACCGTAGAGCCAAGGTAACCAACTGCCACCACCCCTAGAATCGACCCCAATCTGGCCCAAATGCCAATGATTCCGTTCGCAGTGCCGCGGAATTTTGTCGGGAATAGTTCTGTCAAATAGACGCCCAATGAAGGTATTGTCGCAGGTGCCACAAGTGAGCCGAGCAATGCCCATATCCAGATGGCTGTCCCATGTGAAAGGAATGCCAGCATGAGACCGCCTGTTCCAATTACCAGGGCAGCCGCAGTCACGATTCTGCGGCCCCTTGTTTCGGACAGCCTTCCGCTCACGGCCAGCCCAATAGCCCCGGGGGTCGCGGTGACCAGGGTAAAGATACTGATACTGGTAGCGGAGAAGCCCCGGTCGTGACTGAGAAATTCATTTCTGAACTGTGATGCCGGAATGTAAAAGATGTTGAGCAAAAGCGTAGCGAGAGACAACAGGATCAGCGCGTTCCGGTTCTTCTTCGCGCTACCCGTCTCCACTTTGCGATCGGCTTTGCTTGCGAGAATTTCGAATCTGCGGGATTCCCTCAGGTACTTTGAAAAGGGCCTGATCGCAAAGATGGCGAGTATGGAAACTGCGAAGAGAATTCTCCAAGAACCCGCTGATATGCCGGCAAGTGGCAGCATGACGGCGGCCGCGCCTGCTCCCAGTGCTGATCCGATGACCAGTGCGGCAAGGGACCAGGCCCGGGCCATCGATGGAACCTTTTCCGATGACACTATTGCAATCAGCAGGATTGCGGCGGTTGCAAAGGCTTTTGTAATTACCTGATCCCCGGCAAGAAAGTAGAGATTCGGCGCAAACGCGCCAAGTGTTGAGAATATGGCCCCCATCGCTGTGGAAAAGAGAATTACTTTGGTTCTTCCGATGCGGTCGGCAAGACTGAGCAGTATCAGAGCGGGAACAATGTCAAACCTGGAAGCCCCAAGTACGAGTCCCTGCGACGCGGTGGAGCTGTGGAATTCGCGGGCGATAAATGTTAACAGCTGACCTAAAAGAGTGGCGTAATAGCTGTTCAGAAAGGAAATTCCGATGAGCGTCCATATGGTACGTATGGTCTCTGCGTCAATTTGGGTCGGAGGATGCCAGAATGGGAACAGGTTCCTCTTGTCGAGTCTACCCAGCTGGTGCTTGACCCCCAGGGCCAAGAGCCAGCTGATCACTGGAACGTGCAGGCTGAACTCGATCTCCTCTCGCCACTCTGAGTCCGAAGATTGGATGAGCTGGCGTTGGTAATTGTCGAAGAGAGATTTGTCAGCTTTGAATGATTTTGAAAAGCCACTCCGATGTTCTTTCACTATTCCCGAAAGCTCGGTGTCGAAGGTCGGCAAATCTGAAGCGCTAAAAGTGGTTATTATGTGTCTTTTGCGCATCTTTTTCTCTCGTACAGGACTCTACCGGTCTGAGTGGTTAGATTTGATCTATATTCGTTGAGACTTAAGGAATGTTAGCTTGACGGGGAGGTTGAGTTGCATAAGGACGCATTGATAATTCGACCAGGTCGGCCCCTCAAGGGAGATATTGAGATCAAAGGGGCGAAGAATTCGGTCCTGAAGCTCATGGCGGCCACCCTGTTGGCATCTGGCACGCATGTAATCGAGAATGTTCCAAAAATTGCCGATGTGACTATCATGTCCGATCTCCTGCGTTCAATGGGCGTGACTGTTTCAGATATTGCTGACGGCCGAATGACGATTGATGTTCCTCCTGAGGATGAGGTTTTGCCGCGGGCTCCTTATGAACTTGTCGAGAAGATCAGGGCTTCCATTGTTGTTTTGGGACCTCTCGTCGCCCGGTACCATAGAACCGAGGTGTCGATGCCTGGTGGCGATGATTTTGGGCATCGTCCAATTGACTTTCACCTAAATGCGCTGGAGGCACTTGGCGCCAAGTTTGAGGCTTCCCACGGTTATATTTCGGCCAGTACACCAGGACTTGTGGGCGCCAGGGTGGTCCTCGAATATCCATCGCACACAGCTACTGACAACGTGTTGATGGCAGCAGTGCTTGCAAAAGGAACGACTGTCATCGAGAACGCTGCAAAAGAGCCTGAAATCATAGATCTTGCGCAAATGCTCAATGAAATGGGCGCCAAGATACACGGTGCTGGAACTTCACATATAGAGGTTGATGGGGTAGAAGGACTGAGGCCCGCCAATCACAGAGCCATAGCCGACCGTGTCGAAGCTGCGACAATGGCGGCTGCGGTTGGACTTGCAGGCGGAAACGTGACCTTGATCGGCGCTCCTAGCGCATATATGGATATGGTCCTTGAGAAGTTTGTCGCTATCGGGCTCACGATAACTCACACTTCTGAGGGGCTAAACGTCATTTGCGGTGAAAGGCTCACCGCAACCGATGTAGCAACGTTGCCATATCCGGGCGTGGCGACAGATTACAAGCCGTTCGTTGTGTCGATGTTGAGCGTTGCAGACGGAGTGTCAATTGTGACGGAGAACCTTTTTTCAGGAAGATTCAAGTATGTCGATGAACTTCGAAGAATGGGGGCCGACATCAGGACAGAGGGTCATCACGCGGTGATCCGAGGAGTTGCACGTTTGTCGGGAGCCCAGGTAAAAGGGACCGATATTAGGGCTGCCGCAGCGTTGGCACTAGCCGGTTTAGCCGCCGATGGCGAGACGATTCTCACGGGGGCTTCACACATCGAACGTGGTTACGAAGACTTTCCAGGTCGCTTGAGGGCGGTGGGGGCAGATATCGAGCGTCTCTGAGTGGCGTTTTATTGAAATCCAATTTAGGCTTTCAAGTGTCGAGATGGCAGGTTTCAATATTTTCAGGAGTCGGTGAGCGTTGGTAGCATATGATCCGGAACAGCTGTTGGTCCAGGCCAAGCAGTCGAATCGAGTTGCGTTGGCGAAGCTTCTCTCCATAGTTGAAAGAGGTGGACCACAGGCGCGTGAATTAGCAAAGCTCACCTGGGGTCAAGGCGGCGACACCTATGTTGTCGGCATTACCGGTGCTCCCGGAGCGGGAAAGTCAACTCTCACCGACGGATTGATTTCTCAGGTCCGAAGCCGTTCAAGAGAAGTTGCAATCATTGCCGTCGACCCCACTTCGCCGTTCTCCGGTGGAGCAATTCTTGGTGACAGGGTCAGAATGCAGGACCACGCGACCGACGGTGGGGTATTCATCCGTTCCATGGCCACCCGGGGCCACTTGGGCGGACTGGCCCTGGCGGTGCCTGATGCGGTTCGGGTGTTGAGCGCGGTCAACTTCCCTTACGTTTTTATTGAGACTGTTGGCGTGGGCCAGGTCGAGGTGGAAGTGATAGGGGCTGCCGATACGGTTACAGTCGTCCTGACGCCTGGTTGGGGAGACGCGGTACAGGTGAATAAGGCAGGGCTAATGGAGGTCGCTGACCTGTTCATAATTAACAAAGCGGATCGAGCCGGTGCCAGGGAGACTAGACGAGATATCGAAGTCATGCTGGAGATGTCCACCTTCGAGGGCTGGACGCCTCCAATCATCGAAACAGTTGCGACCGAGGGCAAAGGAATAGGAGAGGTTTTCGAGGCGATCGAGTCTCATCGCGAATATCTGGAGCGTAGTGGGATGGGCAAGAAGAGGAGAGAATCGCGCATTTTAGAGGAACTGACTCGTATTGTACGTGCCGAGGCAAATCGCAAGGTGGATCAAATGATGTCTGATCCTTTGTTTTCACCAAAAATTACCCAACTTATCAAAGGTGAAGTCGATCCCTACTCGCTTGCAAGGGAGCTCCTCAAGATTGAAGGCGGATCGAGGTCTGCAGTTCTGAACATTAGCCATTCAAAGGAGTAACATGTCTGATTCAGGGAAATTTGTAAGTGTCGAAGTAGATGCAAACGACATCGCCGTAGTTAGGTTGAACAGGCCGAAGGCCAATGCACTTTCAAAGGAGTTGCTTCGTCAACTAGGCGAAATTGCCGATCAGCTTTTGGCTTCGCCACCTCACGCAATGGTTATTCATGGAGGTGAGCGTATATTCGCGGCTGGTGCAGACATTTCTGAGTTTGGCGGCATTAAAGAGGCGATCGAGACTGCGGGGGTTTTTCACGAGGTATTGAATAAGGTGGCAAGCATTCCCAGGGCAACCATTGCCGCAATAAACGGCTTTGCGCTCGGTGGAGGCTGCGAATTGGCCATGGCCTGTGATTTCAGAGTTGCCGCCAGCGATTCGAGATTGGGCCAGCCTGAAGTCCTGTTGGGTCTTATACCTGGCGGTGGTGGTACACAGCGGTTGCCGCGGCTGGTTGGAGTCGCGAAGGCAAAGGACCTCGTCTTTTCAGGGCGGGCTGTCTCCGCTCAGGAGGCTCTGGAGATTGGTCTGGTTGACAAGGTGTTTGAGCCGGACAAGGTCTTCACCGAGGCGTACAATTGGGCCCTTAGCTTTGCCAAGGGAGCAGTCGTGGCACAAGGGCTGTCGAAGAAAGCAATCGATGTCGGTCTGGCCGGTACCCTCCACCATGGATTGGACGTCGAGCGCCTCGTATTCTCTGAAGTATTTGGTACCAAGGACGCTCAAATAGGCGTTAGTTCATTTCTCACAAATGGTCCGGGCAAGGCCGTCTTCGTAGGAGAATAGCCACCTCATTACATCCGGAGTCATAGTTGTGACCGACCCCCAAGCCAATTCCCAATAACGCCGATATGGGATTTAAAATTCCTCAATCTTACCGTGCGGGAGCGGCCGTATTGCTTGGCGTTGCCGGGATATGGGGAGCCACCCTCTCTTTTACCAAGGATGCCCAGGCTGTTGTCGGAATAAATGAGTTTCTGACACTCCGTTTTGCAGTTGCGGCTCTGGTTTTGGTGCCCTTTCTGCCGAAGATCAGGAAGGGTTCGATAAGCCTTGCGAACACTTCCTGGTCGATGGTTCTCGGTGGGGTGCTCTATGGAATCTTCTATCTTCAGTCGGCAGGACTGAAGATAGTGACGACTGCCGCAACGGGGTTTATCACAGGTACGAATGTCGTCATGGTGCCTATGATCGCGTCGCTGCTATTCAGGTCAAAAGTCTCCCGGAGGATTTGGCTTGGCGTCCTCGTGACGATGGCGGGCTTGGGTTTCGTGGCTGGCGGTGGACTGCTGTCTCCCACGTCGGGCTACTGGCTCGTATTGTTTTCGGCGTTCCTGATTGCTGTGGACATAATTGCGGTTGAAAAGATCATGGGGTCGATCGATGCTATCTGGTTGGCATTCGTCGAAATCGTCACGGTCGTAGCAATTTCATCAATAGTCTCATTTTCTAGTGTTAATGCTGGATTTGGCGGCGCCAAAGCGATAAGTTCACTAACGGTAGTTGTCGCTCTTGTGTTCAATGGGGTTCTAGGCACCGCCTTTGCCCTTTGGGCACAGAATTATTACCAGGTGATTGTGCCTCCGGCCCAAGTAGCGGTAATATTTGCAACCGAGCCGATATTTGCGGCGATTGTGGCGCGACTGTTTTTTGGTGGAATTGTCACTCTGAATGTCATTTTCGGTGGCATGTTAGTGCTGTTCGGAGTCACAATTGCCGATGAAGAGGCTTTTAGATATGTTAGTTCCAAGGTTCTTCGCAAGGGGGGCAGGAGTCGTTAGGAGACTCTCTTATTTAGCTGAGGGGGGCGGTAGCCAATTTCAAGGTCTAATTGCGGCAGTTAATGAACAGGGGAGAACCTTTTGCGCCGAACGAGTTTTGAAAATGCCACGTCATCTTTGGCACGAAGTCTTGAAATAGTTGGGGATTGGTGGACGCTTCTGATTGTCAGGGATGCGTTCATGGGGATCAGGCGCTTCGATGATTTTCAGGAACATCTGGGCATAGCCCGAAATATTTTGGCGGCACGCATCAGACGCTTGATGGATTTTGGAATCCTTGAACGAAGGCTCTATCAGGTCAAGCCCAAACGGTATGAGTACGTGCTTACTGAAAGTGGAAAAGACCTGAAAATAATCCTTATTGCCATCAAGCAGTGGGGGGACAAGTATATCTACGAGGGTAAGGAGCATCCTCTTTCGATTTCTCACAAAGACTGTGGCGAAGAGATTTCTGTGGACATCGTATGTCGGATATGTATGGAACTCCTCTCCAACGACGACGAGAGACTGGACTGGTCCCCTGGAGATGAGATGAGCGATGATGATCGAAAGGTTTACACTCAGTTCAATGCCAATTCAATATTCGAGATGAATAGTGGCTAAGTCCAGGCCGGTTGCTCCATGTATCCGTTCACGTTGGTTTCTGAGGGGGGTTTCAGCGAACAGGCACCTGATGGGCCGTCACGAATTTCGGCGTTATCATCAGTGCGGCTAAGACAAATGAAGCTGCCATGACATAGAAGGCGGCCTGGAAGCCGTAGCGGTCTATAACCACGCCTACCACGGCAAGCCACAAGGCACCCACACCATAGGCCACAGCAAAGAATATTCCAAAAGCTGCACGGGCCTGGCTTGGTCCAATTGTATCGGAAAAGAGGGACTGGATCAGTGGTGTCTCGGAATAGGCCAGTACGCCCATGATCAAAGATATTCCTGCAAGCATCCAGACCGATGAGTACTTCTGAACGAAGAGTACCATCGATATGGCACCACCAAGATAGGCGGCAATCAGAACTCCCTTCCGCCCGATTTTATCCGATAACCAGCCCGCGATGAGAGGTCCAATGACGCCTCCGGCCACGAGAACCGTATAGACAATACCGACAGTGACAGTCGAGAGGCGGGCCCCATCCTTCAGGTAGATTGGCGCGAAGGCACTCAGAACCCCAAGTCCTCTGCCTGCGGCAGAGACGGTGGAGGCGGCAATCACGACCAACGCAGATTTGTTTCCCAGTACAATTGACACGATCGAAGGACTGCCTGGTTGGCGTTGTGCCTGTGTGTGCGCTGCGGAACCTTTCACGTGGCTTGGTTCAAGCGGAAGCTTGCCGATTACGACGAAACCGCCAATTGCCATCGGGACTGAAAGTGCCACCAAGGCGGTTCTCCAGCCATAACTTGCAATTATTGAGGTTGTGGCGATTGGAATGAGAAGGGTTCCAATCGTCCCTCCGGTGGTGTGCCAGGACAGTACAGTCCCCTTCTTCTTGGGGAACATTTCAGACAAATATGCCGATCCAACCGGATGTTGCGGCCAAAGTGCCAGTGCGCCCATGAATCGCATGAATCCGTAAAAGGCAAATCCCGGTGAGAACGCCCCCAAAAACGTAAAAACTGCCAATGACAGGTTCTGTCCTGAAAGGAGAAATCGAGCCGAGTATCTTCTCGCTAAACCTGCCGCACCTTGCAAAAGGCCACCAACGATGCCTGACACTGCCAGGACGAATCCCAGTGAGGAGTAAGAGATATGGAACTGTCTGATCACAAATGGATAGGTCAGGGCCAGACCTGCGGCATAAAAGTGTTGGACTGCGTGTGAAAATGTGAGAAGCCCAACAACCTTTTTGTCTCCGCTCCGCCAGTTGTCACTGGCGTTCACCTGCGCGACATCGCCCCTGTCCATTTCGCCCCTCTCCTTTTCAGCCTAATTTAGGCGGATTTGCCTGGCAGTGTGTTGCTGTTCGCGCGATTACGAATTTGTAACTCCGTGACTTGTGTTGAGTGGGCGTGGCTTTCATTGTTTTGGCTAAGTCGACATGGTTGAAAGGCCGGATAGGTCTCGATCCAATTATTTGTTGCGGGACTGCAAGTCAAAGTGCGCAGCGAGATTTCGTTCAACTTACCTATGCCGGCAAATTTCATGGCCCAAGTGGTGGTCGAAGTCAGGGTGCACGCCTGAGTCGTTGCGAAATTGCTCCGCGATTTGAACCTGACAAAGCCGTAAAGGTGGAGCGAGTCAAAGCTAGTTGGGTCCCGTAGGCGGTTAATTCGCCAACCTTTATCAGACTGCAGGTCTTAGGTCGACAGACGGAGAGAAGGGCGTTGACCTCACCCATGGCTCGGTTCAGGACCAACTTCTGGATTTGGCAAACCTATGAGGCTTCTTGAAATCTGTGATTCGCGGGTCCGTCAGTCTAGGCGACTTAGTAGTGCCTTCAACTCGGACGCAGCTTTTTCGGGAGGTACGATGTTGATCATCACTCCAGTGCCTAGTTCGAATCCGGCCCTTGTGGTGAGTTTTGGAACAATATGAACGTGCCAATGGAATCGGCCATGTTCCCTATATGGCGAAGAGTGAAACACGAGATTGTAAGCGATATCGCCAAGGTGTTCTCTGAGGCTGCCGAGGGTGTTTTTGACAGAAAGGGCTATCGAGTCCAACTCATTTTCACTCGCTTTGTGCAGGTGCTCCTGGTGGTTCTTCGGGATTATCAGCAACTCGTAGGGTTGTGAAGCCCAAAATGGTGAGATTGTGACTGTCTCGGAGTCCTCAATGACAATGCGGTCATCGACGGCCGCCTCAGCCTCTATAGTGGCGCAAAGTACACAGCCCCCCAAAAACCTGGAAAAGCCAGCCAACTCATCTGTGATCTCCCTGGGGACAAAAGAAGTTGCAAGTAATTGACCATGGGGATGCTCAAGGGAAGCTCCGGCTTCTCGACCGCAATTGACGATCGCCTGGGAATACCTCACCACCTGAGAGTCGCTGTGCGCATTGATCCTATCGCGAATCCCTCTCATCACTAACTTGACTTGGTCATTGGGCAAGTCGGACCAGCCCAAATTGTGGTCCGGTGAAAGCACAATGACTTCGTGAATACCGGAGGCCGGCGCCGTAGTAAAGACTGGGCCTTTGGTAATTGCTACCATTGGTTCGTTGCCAACAAATGCCGGGTACTTATTGGGAACCACTCTGAGCAGCCAGTGTCCCTGTTCGGAATAGGTTTCCAATTCAGGCGGGGTGTCTTCTTCGTGGCCCGGGCAAAAAGGGCATTCTATGATTGAGTCCTTTTGGATATTGACGTCGCGATCCAAAAAAGAAGATGGCCTAGCAGAGCGTTCGTAGGCCACGACCACCCATCGGCCTGTCAGCGGATCAAGTCTAAGTTCGTTTTTCATATCGAGATTGTCTCTCTGCAAGGAAGTTGCATCTATGTAATTCTTTCCTTTAGTTATAACACCATTATCGCTGCTCTTAAATGCTTAATTGGAAATTGGCGAACTTGGTTTCCCCGTATCCCTCCATTGCAGAAGTGGATTGACGGCAGTGACACCCGCATGAGGCGATTGAGGACAAACCCCCCTGACTCTTGCCCTCATCTGCCTTGTGGTTCCAAACTGAGGGCGTACCGCCTTTTTCTCCGGACAAAGATGTTGGCAAATGCTGATGGTGTCAGCGCATCTTTTGGCTACAAGAAAGCTTCATCCCAAGATTATTTGATGGCTTCGTCTTTGGCGCGACTTCTTCCTGTGCTTATGGACAAGGCTTTTTGGGCAGATTGGTAAATGACATGCCATTCAGGTGGTCACGTTTTGCCAATAGTATCGACAGTGTGGAGATATATTTGGACCATGCTGCTTCAACCCCAATGAACCCAGCCGCTCTGAGCGCTCAGGTCGATGCTTCAGCGTTCATCGGCAATCCGTCTGGCACGCATAAAGCTGCCCGAGCGGCGAAAGATCTTCTTGAGTCGTGCCGTGAGGAAGTTGCAGGCTACCTTGGCGTGGGTGCCTCCGAGGTGGTCTTTACATCAGGTGGCACTGAGGCAGACAATTTGGCAATTCTTGGTTCATTGGGCAATGGCAGGATAGCCGTGTCAACCGCGATTGAGCACCATGCTGTTATTGAGTCGGTCAAGGCGTCCGGTGGCATGCTGATTGGTGCCACATTTGAAGGCGCGGTGGATCTAAATGAGATGGAGTCGTATCTCAAGGAGAATGGCGGCAATGTCGGCGTTGTTTCGGTGATGATGGCCAATAATGAAACCGGCGTGGTGCAGCCTCTGGCCGAGGTTCTAAGACTCGTAAAACGGTATGCCCCTGGCGCCCTTCTGCACTCGGATGCGGTACAGGCCCCGGCTTACCTCGATGTTGCCGGATTAGGCAAAGGGTTCGACATGATTTCAATCTCGGGGCACAAATTTGGCGGGCCGAAGGGAACAGGTGCCCTTGTGGTCAAGAAGCCCAGTCCTTTGCGGGCAATGCTGCACGGTGGCGGCCAGGAGCGTGAACTCCGATCAGGTACACCGAATCTGGCCGGAATAGCCGCCATGACGGTGGCCATTCGCGAAGCTGTCGCAGGCCGGGATGAAAACGTCAAGCGCATAGTGGGACTGACTCAGAGACTCAGAGGTGGGCTTTCTGCCATGCTGCCCGCTATTGAACCAAACGGAGTTGAAGGGCCGCAGATGTGCAACATTACAAACTACTGCTTTTCTGGGCTGAATTCGGAAGAGATTCTGTTCATGCTTGACTCTGCCGGAGTGTACGCGTCCGCTGGTTCATCTTGTGCGTCAGGTGCGCTCAATCCCTCGCACGTTCTTTTAGGGATGGGCAGATCGAGGAGCGAGGCTTTGGGGTCTCTGAGGCTGTCTTTAGGAGTCACTACCACTGATGAGGAAGTGGAGCGTGCCGTGAATGTTGTAGGGAATGTGATTCTGGATCTTGCCAAGAAAAAGGGAGCTTCATGGATCTAGGTTCAAAGAGTCCAATCTATGACCTGTTGCTCCTCGCTCATATCGTTGCCGCCATTGGCGGCTTTGGAGCCAATGGATTGGCTGGTGTCTACGCCGGCCAACTATATCCAACCGCGACTGACTCTGCGACAAGGTATTTCACATCGCCCAGGTTCATTGCCGAGAAGCTCATATATCTGGTTCCTGTATTCGGATTGATCATGATTGGTGTGTCTCGGGGAACGTCGGAGTTAGTGAAGCCCTGGGTTCTTACCGGCATCACGGCGTGGGTTGCGGCAATTGCAGTTGCCCAGACTTTGGTGTGGCCAAATGAACGCAAAATCGCCAAACTGGTCGGTTCTGCATCGGAGGTTGCGGCTGTGCAGATACATGCAAAGAAGCTTGCAAGGGGAGCGATGATCCTCGACCTAATCTTCATGATTGCCCTTGTCACCATGATTGGCCAATTTGGCGGCAAATGATTTCCAACTCATAAGTTTTGATCATCAGGTAGTCGCCAGGGGCGACTAGCCTTGTGCCGGTGGAAAGACTTGGCCTGATCGGACTTCCAAATTCTGGGAAGTCCTCACTTTATAACGCACTAACGGGGGGATCCGCGGTTGTCGCCCAGCATCCGTTCTCGACAACTGAGACTCTTTCTGGAGTTGCCATTGTCCCCGATAGGAGGCTCGATGCCCTCAGCCAAATGTCGAACAGCAAGAAGACTGTTTACGCGCACGTCGAGTTCGTAGACATCGCGGGACTTGTCGCGGGGGCGAATGCAGGCGAGGGCATGGGCAACAGATTTCTTGCTGGCGTAAGAGAAGTCGACGCACTTTGTGTGGTTCTTCGGGCATTTCAGGACGAAAATGTGTCAGGAGAGTCTGAGCCCGTAGATGCTTTTGGAATTCTTGAGCTCGAACTTGTATTGGCTGATCTGGCCGCATGCGAATCTTTGGTTGAACGCCGCAGGAAGTCGGCGCGTGCTGACAAGTCTCTACTGCCCGAGGTCGAGGCCCTTGAAAAGGCCATTGGAGTACTTACCGAAGGAACTCCCATCTACAAGAGCACGCTCTCGTCTGAAGTCAGGGAGATCCTAAGAGGGTCTTTCCTGCTTACCAACAAGGCGGTCTTGATTGTGGTGAACCTCGGCGAAGATCAGCTTGATCAATCTGAGGAGATTTGCGACCGCGTTCGCGCCGCCGCGGGAGGTTCGATCGACGTTCTTGGTGTCTGCGTCCAACTTGAATCCGAGGCGATGGCACTGGAAAAGGGCGAACGTGAGGAGTTGCTAACCGGTCTGGGCCTTGGTGAAGGCGCGCTTCCGAGGGTGGCACAAGCCGCATACCATATGCTGGGAAGGCGGACCTTTTTCACAACTGGTGACAAAGAGTCGCGGGCATGGACATTCAGGGCTGGAGCGAAGGCCCCGGAGTGCGCGGGGGTGATCCACTCGGATCTGCAGAGAGGCTTCATACGGGCCGAGGTGATCCACTGGGATGAATTATTGGAGCTAGGTTCCTGGAGTGCGGCAAAGAATCAAGGCAAACTGGGAGTAGAAGGAAAAGACTACGAAGTAAAAGACGGTGATGTTCTCGAGATCAGGTTCAACGTCTAACGGAGATTCTGGCAGGCTGCCCAAGGGTTCGCCCTTGTGGGTGGTCCATAACGGTCACGTGCTTGCATCGTGTTCAGAGGCAAGGGCTTTTTCAAGCAGAGTATTCCCTAACCGGATAGACAGGTCGTGGACAGGAGCGGCGGTCCTATATGGACGGCTTCCGATGTTGGGCCTTGGCTCGCGACAGCCTTTGGTTGCTATACAACTCGATGGTGATCTCAAGGCGATAAGGATCTCAAGGCTGTCCGGACTCAGAATTTCTTTTCCAACGGCACGCACCAAAGTCACAGTCGTTGCACCGGAAGACATCGTGCGTAGGTTTGGTGTATCTGAAGGCGATCAGTTTGAACTCAAGTCGTGATGGATCAAAATCTGAGGCTGTAGATCGCATCGATGGGGTGCTGATCCTACTCGGCACGCCTCTTGGGAACTTGTCGGATCTGTCTGAGCGTGCAATCCGGACGCTCAGAGATGCCGATGCGATCGCCGCTGAGGATACAAGAAGGTTGCGCGTTCTCCTTTCTCACCTTCACATTACGAACAAGAACATTTTTGCGGTCGATGCGAACAAAGAGGAACTTCTAAGCGCGAAGGTAGCGGAGTTGGTTAGGTCCGGTAACAGTGTCGTGTATACGACTGATGCGGGTATGCCTGGGATTTCCGATCCCGGGGCGAAGCTGGTCCGGACGGTTTCTCGCGCTGGATTGCGGGTTGATGCTATTCCTGGGCCGTCCGCTCCAATTTTGGCGGCGTCGCTGTCTGGCCTGTGCGAGACCGGTTTTTCATTTCTGGGCTTTCTACCTGTGAAATCCGGTGCGCGCCGCAAGGTCCTCATGTCTATGGAAGATGGCAGCCTCCCTGTCATTGCCTTCGAGTCCCCAAATAGGATCGGGTCGCTACTTGCCGACGCAGTGGAGATCTACGGAGAAGATCATCCAGTCTTTGTTGGAAGAGAGTTGACAAAAATCCATCAGGAACTCTTCTATGGAAAGGTCGGTGACGCGTCAGTTCACTTCGGTTCTGCCGGTCAGCGTGGCGAGTTTGTCGTTGTTCTTGGGGCAGCGAAACATGATGAGCCTTCCTCTGGGGGATTGCAGATTCTTGAGAAGGTTATTGCAGCCCTTGGACAAGGCACGGGAAGCACTCGGCTGCTGGCGGAGGAACTCGCGGGAGTGACCGGTGTAGGGAAGAATCAGGTCTACAACATGCTTGTCGCGGCCCAGCGCAAGGCAAGCGAATCTGGATGAATGCTCGGTCGGACCGTTTGTAGGCGATCTAGGCCAATACCAGTCTCTCTGTGTCCATGCAAAATCCTATTTTGGAATGCTGAAGATCATCCGCGCTCTTACAGCCGTCACGTCCCTATTTATTGCTAAGGTGCATGTCGTGTCAAGGTTTTTCATAACTACCCCTATCTATTACGTAAATGACGTGCCCCATCTTGGCCACGCTTACACCATGGTATCGACCGACTCCATTGCACGTTGGCGCCGTTTGTGTGGAGAAGAGGTATTCTTCTTGACCGGCACTGACGAGCATGGCCTGAAAATCGCACAGGCGGCAGCTGAAAATGGGATGTCCCCGAAACAATGGACTGACCTGCTGTCACCGCGGTTTCAAGACGCTTGGCGGAAGCTCAACATTTCTTACGATGACTTCATCAGGACCACCGAAACAAGGCACTACGAAACAGTACAGGCATTTCTGAGTTCGGTGTATGAGAATGGCTATATCTACAAAGACATCTACAGGGGACTCTATTGTGTTCCATGTGAGGCCTACTACCAGGAGTCCGAGCTGTCCGATGGGAATTGTCCTATCCATAACCGTCCGGTGACAGTTATGGAGGAAGAGAACTATTTTTTCAGACTGTCAGCGTTCACCGATCGGCTTCTTGAGTGGTACGAGAAGTTTCCGAACGCTGTCAGGCCGCTTTCAAAGCGCAACGAGGCTCTCGGGTTCATCCGCCAAGGTCTTCAGGATATTTCGATAACGCGAACGTCAATCGATTGGGGAGTGCCTGTACCCTGGGATGACCAGCATGTCTTTTACGTGTGGTATGACGCACTGATCAACTATCTTACAGCTATTGATTATGGGCGGGACGCTGACAGATTCAAGGCCTGGTGGCCGAGCGTGCATCACGTCATCGGGAAGGACATAATCAGGTTTCACTGTGTCTGGTGGCCGGCCATGTGCATGGCAGCGGGAATAGACCCTCCTGCAAACATTTTCGTGCATGGTTGGCTTCTGGTCGGCGGTGAGAAGATGGCAAAATCTGCTGGCAACAAGGTTGATCCGCTTGAACTTGTTGAAGATTTTGGTCTTGACGCGGTTCGATATTATCTCCTGCGAGATACCAACTTCGGTTCGGATGGCGACTTCACATACGAAGCGTTGACGGCGCGATATAACTCGGACCTAGCCAACAATCTCGGAAATTTGCTTCAGAGGGTCACAACAGTTGTTGCAAACAAACTAGATGGCCGCGCACCCCAACCGGCTATCGATTCTCCGCTTGCCATATTTGCGACTCAGGCACTGAACCGGGCAAAGGCATCGTGGAACGAGTTCGCTCCACAGGACGCTCTCGAGGCTGTTTGGTCGCTAATACATGAGACCAACGCGCGCCTCGAAGTAGTGGCTCCCTGGAAGCTAGAACCTGGCGATGAACTCGAGAACGTCCTAGGTGATGCGTTGGAGTGTCTAAGACTGGTCTGCATAACGATCTATCCCGTGATGCCAGACACCTCCTCCGAAGTGTGGGCTCGCATAGGTCTAGATGGTTCCCCGAACCACCAAGATGCTCTTACCTCATTCACTTGGGGCCTCTATCGCTCGGCCAGGACGATTGAAAAGGGTACCCCGCTTTTTCCAAGAAGGAAATAGCGACTCAGCTTAGAGACTCTTTTAGGAGATATGCCATGTGGGTGGATACGCACTGTCACATACACACCGAGGACGATCCGCTTGAACTTGCCCGGCAGGCCTTCAGTGCGGGGGTTGAATCACTTATTTGCATTGGTACGGACGTAATTACTTCGCAAAAGGCTCTAGGCGTCGCATCGAGTATCGAAAGTTCTATCCGCTCCGGTGCTCCAGATCTGCCGAGAGCATATTCGACCATTGGGCTTCATCCACATGACGCGGCGAACGTGGCAATGTCGGGAGTCGAAGGCATCGCACATCTCGCCGGCTTGAATGCTCCAGGGAGGAGTGCCAATCTCGTTGGAATCGGTGAGTGCGGTCTCGACTACTACTACGAAAACTCGTCGAAGCAGGACCAACAGAGGGCGTTCATAGGGCAAATCGAACTTGCAAAGCGGTACGATCTGACGCTGGTCGTGCATACCCGTGATGCATGGGAGGACACTTTCTCCATTCTTCGTGAAAATGGGCCTCCCAACAGGGTAGTATTCCATTGCTTCACCGGGGAAAAAGCAACGGCCTCACGTGCTTTGGATCTGGGCGCGTACCTTTCATACTCCGGAATTGTCACTTTCAAGAATGCCGAGGACATCCGTGAGGCTGCACGGTTCACCCCACTCGACCGGCTCCTTATCGAGACCGATTCGCCATATCTGGCACCGGTTCCCCATAGAGGAAAGCCCAATGCTCCAGCATTCGTTGGATTAGTGGGGGAGTTTGTGGCGAGTCTGAAGAACCTTCCTGTGAGTGAGTTTTCTAGAGCAACTGTTTCTGCAGCTAAGGAGTGTTTTTCTATGAAATGACTCAAAAATGAACGGAATAAGTCAAAAATGCGCTAGCTTATCCAAGGCGTTTTGACATAGTGAAGGGCAACATAAAGCCAGTAAACACGAAATCCAAAATCCAGTGGCCATATCCCCAAGTGGAAGGAAAAAGTCCTGAGGGTAAGAAGCTCCTGGAGGAGTAGGTTCGTGATGTCACTTGGTTTGAGTGCATCCGTACTAGTAGCACCGCTTCTCCTAATAAAAGATTCCTCTTCAAATGCAGTTTTGAACGGGATAGTAACTACAAACAGCAAGAGTTCGTTGACCGCCTATGAAATTAGCGGAACGACTGCTAGTTTCGTGATCGGAGAGGGTTCAGCTCCTTCGACCACTGAAACGGTTTCCGCGACCACAATTATGAACGATTTATCGTCTGAATTGCATCCTGTATCTGGAACAATTGCCTACAGTTCGATCTCAGTCATTCCTGCGGACGAGATCATCGTTGCACAAACGACGAAGCCGAACACGTTGGTAGCTCCGGCGCACGCGGTTCTACCCCCACCCCCACCACCACCGCCGCCCCCACCACCGCCGAGGGCAGTAACAGCCGTGGTGCACTACGTGACTCCCGTTGTGAGTTACCCAAACACGAGAGTGGGCCCGGCTTCATGGTACTTTGCTCCCGCCGGTACCTGCGCGAATACATGGCTTCCTTTTGGAACTATAGTCCGGGTGAGCAATCTCGCAAACGGCGCTTCGACAACATGCAGAGTTGAGGACAGAGGTCCATTTGTAGGCGGACGAATTCTCGACTTGTCCGCAAGCACGTTTTCTCAAATCTCAAGCACCTCCGTTGGTGTCATAAATATCAGAATGCAGTGGTAGCGTGTAGCTGTGCCTTGCTATTCTCACCATTAGTGGTGAGAATCTGAAGGGCTTGGGTTGGGTTTAGGACGAAGCGAAGTAATTGGTTTATTGGAGAGATTCGATCTGTCACCTAGCCGTGCCTTGGGTCAGAATTTTCTCTGTGACCCAAACACAGCGGCGAAGATCGTCAAGCTGGCCCACGTTACCAGTGCCGATGACGTGCTGGAGGTTGGCCCGGGGATCGGGTCGCTCACTGTTGAAATTGCGAGTGTGGCACACTCGGTTGTTGCAGTGGAATTCGATCGATATGTCATCGGGGCACTTGAAGAGGTGCTGGGCCAGAGGGGAATCACAAACGTTGAGGTCGTCTGCGCCGACGCCTTGAAGGCCGATTATGCGCGCCTGTTGCAAGACTTTCCGACTTGGAAACTGGTGGCTAACCTTCCTTATAATATCTCCGCTCAGCTGGTGCTTTCCATCTTGGAGAAGTATCCAATGATTACTGAAATGTTAGTAATGGTTCAGCGGGAGGTTGGCGAGCGGATGTGCGCAGCGCCTGGGACTTCTAATTTTTCCCAAGTTGCACTCAAGCTTGGTTACTTTGCGAAGGCGAAAGTGGTGTCCCTTGTGTCCCGGGAGGTATTTGTCCCGAAGCCGAATGTTGATTCAGTGCTGATCCATGTATGGAGGCGGCCCCCAACTGAACTAGATCTTGACCAGGTCACCTATGAGACGGTATTTTCGCTAGCTAGGCTCGCATTTGCGAACAGGCGTCAGATGATCAGGCGTACGCTGGCGTCGAAGATGTCAGTTCTCGAGATTGGAGCCGCTGGCCTCGATCCGGCGAGGAGGCCTGAAACTCTGGAACTAAGAGAGTGGACTTCGCTCGCTGGGGTCCTGCTCAAATCGAAAGGTTGACTGTGTCAGAGACGCTATTTTCGCCGGCCAAGTTGACTAAACACCTGAGGGTAACTGGCGTTCGTTCCGACGGCATGCATGAACTTGAGTCTGAAATGGTTTCCTTATCCTTCGGCGACACCATGGAGATCAGCGATGGAAACGGCATTGAAATACTCGATGATACGGTAGCACTCTCATGGCTGGGATCTCATCTAAGTGGTATTCCCACGGGCGAGTCGAACCTGATTTCTAGGGCTCTGGATCTTGTTGGGCAGAGAGCAATGGTTCGTGTATTTAAGAGGATTCCCCCAGGTGCCGGTCTTGGTGGTGGATCGTCCAACGCGGCTGCAGTTCTAAGGTATTTTGGGGCCATTGAACCTATCGAGAAGGCGGCGCTGCTTGGAGCCGACGTCCCTTTTTGTGTCAAAGGTGGCCGGGCGATCGCAAGGGGAGTTGGTGAGATCTTGGAGCCTTTGCCGTACAAGTGGGAAAGTTTCGTGCTCCTTCTGTCCCCCTTTGGGGTATCGACCGGAGAAGTCTATGCCAATTTCGACTTGATGACAGGCGAATGGAAGGGCACTGGCAACAATCTTGAACCGGCTGCCCAATCTTGCGAGCCAAGATTGAAAAAGTCCAAAATGGCCCTGCAAAGCCTTTCAGGTACCGAGCCAATACTCGCAGGCAGTGGTTCAACGTATTTCATTCCGGGAACATTTGCTGATGTGGAGCTGCAGTCAACGCCAATTGAAAGGCAAGGATTCCGATATGCGGATGTGACTATTGACGAAGTTCGTTACAGGGTGATAGAGACGTCGGCCCTGCCGCGACTTGACTGAGTTTGCCTTGCATTAACGGGGATAAGCCCCGGGGATCGGAATGATCCAAAACCCCGGAGTTACTTACCTGCCGCCCGTCGCTGCCAACGAGTTGCCTTCAACATCTTCTTATGCTTCTTTTTGCGCATGCGCTTTCGGCGCTTTTTTATTAGTGATCCCATAGGGAACAAAACAATAGCCGATTTTTTCACCACTTAGGTATTTTGCGGTATTGATAAAGTCCGAAATGGCTATAAATCGGTCGCCTGGCATTGGTGGAAGGCGCAATTACTTAGCGATGTAGTCTAGGATCTCCTTGTCGATTGGCGGGTAGTTCAACCGGCAGAACGCCTGACTTTGGATCAGGAGGTTGGAGGTTCGAGCCCTCCCCCGCCAGCTAGATAAGTGCTGTACAGAGTACCTGGAGTTGCCTATTCCCGTTCTCAATTTCTTTGGGTGGTCGGTAGTTGGTCGGTAGTTGTTTGAATTTGTGTGTCTAGTTTTGGTCTGTTTTGGTGCCGTAGCGCTTGCCCATGGAGTCCGCGACGAGCTCGCTATCTTGGTCGGTCAAGTGAGAATAAACATCTAATGTCACGGTTATTGAGCTATGACCTAAAATTCTGGAAACTATCTGCATCGGTACGCGATCATTTAGAAGCTGGCTTGCGGCTGTATGCCTGAGTTCGTGGACACCCCAGGGTCGTCCGTCCTCGTGAGGTTCTATTCCTGCTTTCTGGCATGCGGAAATAAAGCG
>DAHXKX010000123.1 GCA_027366165.1 Actinomycetota bacterium | reverse complement strand
GTCTGGAGGACCTTACCTGCCCCGGCATAGATTTGGCGAGAAACCAGAAATGGAATTAGGACCTCCGCATAGTGCGAGAACTCGTCGGTGCGGGTCGTCAGATAGTTCTCGTGGCATCCGTAGGAGTTGCCCGCTGAGTCGGTGTTATTTTTGAAAAGAAAAATAGATCCCTTTATGCCCTCTTCCCGCATTCTCACCTCGGCGGAGGCTACAAGATTCTCAAGAATACGTTCGCCGGCCTTGTCGTGAATCACCACATCGCGCAACGAGTCGCATTCAGGTGTGGCATACTCCGGGTGAGACCCTACGTCAAGATACAGCCTGGCACCGTTCTCCAGAAACACATTGCTCGACCTGCCCCAGCTGACTACCCGCCGGAATAGGTACCGGGCCACCTCGTCTGGGGACAGACGCCTCTGACCTCTGAGTGTGCACGTAACGCCGTATTCATTCTCTAAACCAAATATACGACGTTCAAGACCCACTAACTCACATCCTTTGCCAGACTAAAGCAGCTTCTCCAAAGCTGGTGATCCCAGTCGATCAAATGTCCTTCGACCATTATTCTTGCTTAAGACCGCAACCTCTAGGTCTCGGGCTGCCAAATTCTTGTCAGGACCGGCCAACGCACGCACAGCGGCCTTCAAGGCGGTCCCCAAGGACCAGTCGGGTTTGAATTCTGCCCCGAATCGTTCAGCTATCGCTTCAGAGTCTCCTCCCAGAACCGTGAAGTGGCCCTCATCCATGACAGTGCCGTCATACAGGATGTGAAACAGCTGGCTTGGAATCTCCTCGCTGCCCAGTTCGGCTACTAGAATCTCAACTTCAAGCGGCTTCATCTCGTGAGTAAAGACCTGTCCTAAATACTGGGCATATACGTTGGCAAGCGAACGGGCATCGACATCGTCGCGCGAATAGGTGAACCCTTTGGTGTCCGCATGCCTGATACCGGCCACTCTGAGCTGATCGAATTCGTTGTACTTGCCGACGCCGGCAAAGGCAATCCGGTCATATATCTCAGAGATCTTGTGCAACGATTTTGAGGGATTCTCGGCGGCCAGAAGTATCCCACCCTTGTATATGGTCCCGATCAGGGACCTACCCCGAGCGATGCCCTTACGGGCATAATCCGCCCTGTCCTTCATTACTTGTTCTGGCGCTACATAAAACGGGACTGTCACTGAGCTCCACCTGCACTTGATTTGGATGTGATTACCGCTTGAGAGGCCGCCGCAACCTCGGCATCCTCAAGTCTTGAAAAACCGTTGCGATCCACGGTGGCTACAATTGGGTAGATGCCCCTTATCAGATCGGGCCCACCTGTGGCGCTATCCTCGTCGGCCGCCTCGTAAAGCGCCGAGATTGCCAGCGCGACCGCCTCGCTTCTGCTCATTCCCTCTTTGATACCCAACTTGATTGTGGTGCGGGCATCCTTTCCGCCTGAACCGATCGAGTGATACGCCACCTCTTCATAACGCCCACCGGTGACGTCGTATGTAAAGATACGCCCAATCTTGCGATTGAGATCCCATCCAGCAAAAAGGGGAACAATCACCAACCCCTGCATCGCCATGGTCAAATTGGACCGAATCATCTGAGACAGCTGATTGGCCTTGCCCTCGAGACTCAGGTTGACTCCCTCGACTTTTTCATAATGCTCCAGCTGGGTTTGAAAAAGCCGAACCATCTCAACCGCCGGGCCTGCTGCGCCGGCGATTCCGACCGCGGAGTACTTGTCCGCAGCAAAGACCTTCTCAATTCGCCTGTGAGCAATAAAGTTTCCCTCGGTTGCTCTGCGGTCTCCAGCCATGACAATTCCCTCTGCATACCTTAGAGCCGCAATGGTGGTTCCGTGGGGAACCGATATGCCCTTGGCCAATAACTCTGAAGCAGCGCCAGTAAAGGGTTCAAAGGGGGGAACACCTGATTTGGCAAGCAAACTCACAAAGTTTGGGCCTGGATCCTCCCTGGTATCAAACACTGGCAAGGTCACTTAGTTCACCCTTTCCAATCACGATCTTATTAATTTTGCCAATTCCTGCCAATACAACTTCTATTTACTGTCCGCCTTTTTGGACATAGTTACGTACAAACTCCTCAGCATTGTCTTCAAGTACTTCATCGATTTCGTCGAGCAAGTCGTCGAGTTCCGCCTTCAGCTTCTCTGACTTTTCCGAACTCGCCGGAACAGTCGTGTCAACTACCTCGTCCTCGGCGCGCTGTGAGGACGTCTTCTTTTTGAGTTCTCTTTCCACCATAAAAATCTCCTTATGATCCGAGACTATCTAGCAATTGCGCCGGATTCGCACTTTCGTCAAATAACTTTTCAACGTGATCTTTCGTTCCCTTCAGAGGATCCATCATCGGCACTCTCCTCAACGGGTCGGATCCAAGATCAAAAATCATTGAGTCCCAGTTTGCAGCTGCTATATAATCACCAAATCTTTCCAAACACTTTCCTCTGAAATAGGCCCGCGTATTGGGTGGCGGTTGGGTCACGGCCGCCTTCACTTCCTCTTCCCCAACAATAGCCTTCACGCCCAGCCTGTAAAAAAGGGACTTCGCCGGACGGATATCGTGGTACTGGAGATCGATGGCGGCCAGCCTTGGATCGTCCCAATCCAGGGCGTTTCGTTCCCGGTAGCCAGCAACCAACCGGTATTTCGCCACCCAGTCAAGCGTGTCAGCTAACAACATTGGATCTCTGTCCAAAGTATCGAGTACCTGGCCCCACAGCTCCAACACCGCACCCCCGTCCCCATCCGCCCCCAGTGATAGAAGGCCGATACTCTCACGGTATTGACATGCCCTTTCAAATATTGCGCGCTGAATCTCGAGGGCCGTCATCTTCTTCCCGGACTTTAGACGCAGCTGGTGTTTAAGAGTCATATCGTACGAAACCGATCGAAGCGAACCAACCGGATCGTTCAGCGACAGGTCAAGATCATCCATGAATCCGTCCTCTATCATCGACAGGACGATAGCCGTAGTACCCACTTTGAGGTAACTTGAGACCTCGGACATATTCGCATCTCCAAGAATGACATGCAACCTTCGGTACCTGGACGCATCCGCATGAGGTTCATCCCTGGTGTTCACGATCGGGCGCTTTAATGTCGTTTCGAGGCCGACCTCCTCTTCGAAAAAGTCCGCCCGCTGAGAAATCTGAAAAGGCACCTGCCCTTTTGGCACCAGCGACGACTCTGTTCCCACCTTTCCCGCTCCGATGATCACCTGACGGGTCACAAAAAACGGGGTAATGAACTTCACCAACTTTCCAAAGGAAAGTGCGCGGTCGAGGAGATAGTTCTCATGGCACCCATACGAATTGCCCTTTCGGTCGGAGTTATTTTTGTATACGACGATCTCCTGGCGCATTGGCATTGAACGCAGTGCGGCGTTCATGGAAGCCCGCAGCACCTCTTCTCCAGCCCGGTCGTAGATTACCGCTTCCCGCGGTGAGATGCACTCCGGGGAGGAGTATTCAGGGTGCGCGTGATCCACATAGTAACGCGCTCCGTTGGTCAAGACCGTGTTGACTAGATGACTCTCGACTTCGGATTGAGGAAAGCTCTCCCGGGCAAACCCACGTGCATCATTACCCGGGGTTTCATCCACGAAATCCCAGCCGACAATTCCGTGCAGTTCATTGATGTACGCATTGATGAGAACGCTCGATGCGGTAATCGGATTTGCGTCCCTCAGTCCACTTACGGTTATCCCGTATTCGGTTTCAATCCCACATACCTTTGCTACTGCCATATTTGCACCTTATCGCTATCCGAAGCCTTTAGGGAAAAACTTCTGCATCAAAACCAAATAACTCCTAATTTCCGGTGTCTAAATTCCTGCATCTGACCGTAGAAGTTCATCTTGTTCCCCCTGAGAAGAAATACACCGGTCGGATGTGGAATATGGAAGTGCCAACAAAACGACATCCGGACCAGAATGACTTTCTTCAACGGCCCAAGAGTTTGCCCGACCCGTCAAGACAGATGAATCGCCACAGAAACCAGTTGGCCTATAACTCCCAAGGTCGGCCAACAGCCATTGCTGACACTCTGGGACACCATAAACCAGCCAAGCCTCAATGCCGGACAATTGTGACTATCCAGGCTACAGATATTGTCCAGTACCGACTTTTTCGATCGCCCTACCACCGGCCGAATCCGTGGCACT
>DAHXKX010000090.1 GCA_027366165.1 Actinomycetota bacterium | reverse complement strand
GCTGGAACTACTGACGATTCTGAAACAGGTGGCAGACTTGTTAGAGGTGTTGTGGTGCTAGTTGGCTGCGATGACACGCTCCCACATGCTGTCATTACCGTTGCCGTGGCAACAACCACCACAATGTTCCCAAACCCGATCGGCCTCGCGCTGCGCAACCGACGCGCTGGACATCAGACGCTCGTCTGGGTACGTCCCGACCTGCAAGCACCCGAGAATTTCACCCTCACCAGTCCCGCCTTCGACCACGGCACCCCGATCCCCGAGCGGCACCGCGGCAGACTGTTTGGCGGCAATATCTCACCCGCCCTCGCCTGGACAGCGCCGCCGGCCGGTGCCGCCGAACTTGTGCTCATCGTGCAAGACCCCGACGCACCACGCCGGACACCGGCTAACCACGCCCTGACCATCGGTATCGACCCGTCGCTGCCGAATATCCCCGAGAACGGGCTTACGGATCCCAGCCCAGTGCCTAAACTCAAACACGGCAAGGGCGCCGTCGGCCACCACGGCTGGGCTGGCCCTATGCCCCCACGCTCACACGGCCCACACACCTACATCTTCCAATTATTCGCCCTCGACTACCAACTCGACCTACCTGACAAGTTCGCCCTTGCCGATGTGCTCGGTGCCATGACCGGTCACGTCATCGGACGCGCCCGACTCGATGGCACCTACGAAAACCGATAACCGTGCACCAGCAGGACGGGGTGGGCGATGTTTCTCTTCAAAGTAGCAAGCCTGGATTCCCACGTGAGCGGGGTGAAATGACGACTGGTCGGCTCCCAGTGCATATGTTTTGTAATGGTACCTTTTACCTGGATGAATGGAGTTGCAAACCATCGATTCGATGGAAATAATGTTCGAAACGCGGAGTCTAACTCACCGCCTCGCATCCAAAAGTCCAAGGCTCAGGCTTAATATGCTGTGCCACCAGTGATGGCAAACTAGTTGGTTCAAACTGCTTGCGCCATGGCAATCGGGACTGGTCAACCCATCGAGACGAGAATTTCAGAGAATGCGTGAGGATCCGGGCCGTTGAACCAAGCGCCAAGAATCCTATCAGACATGCCGATTATAATGCATGGAACACAAAGGGGTCGTTTGATCCAAGTAGGGCAACTTTCGTCTCGTGTGCACGATCCTTACGAGCAAAAGAGGGCTGGCCATAGGCAGGTTTCAAAGAGACAAGCATAGTTTGCTCAACATTGTGGTGGTTGTTGCCACGGCAACGGTAATGACAGCATGTGGGAGCGTGTCATCGCAGCCAACTAGCACCACAACACCTCTAACAAGTCTGCCACCTGTTTCAGAATCGTCAGTAGTTCCAGCTCTTCAGACCCACAACCCCAAGGTAGTTGTTACGCCATTGACAAATCTGGTAGACGGAGAGAAGGTTAAGGTGGCAGTCACCGGATTCGGAGAAGGCGGCAAGTTCTTTCTATCTGAGTGCGCACGCATTGCCGACGCGAATAGCGCAGGATGTGGAGAACAGTTGGCGGGTCAGCCATTTATCGTTACAGATGATTCAGGACACGGTACTGAGACATTCTCGGTAAGTAAAGTCGCAGGGGACAAAGCCGTACAATACCACCAGCACCGAGGCCTGTATAGACCAATGCGTCCTTCTGGTTACAACTGGCATCGACCATGGGTACGCGTATGCGCCGCTTAGCTTTGCAGGTGGGTAGTCTCGCCGCTCGATTCTCGGTACGGAAGATCGGGAATATCTCTCTTATAAATCCGTAAGGTACCTGCCGACTTTGATTTGCTAACCATCGATTCGACGGTACATATAGAGCACGCCAAACAGAGTTTAATCCAACGACCAAGGAGAACAGCAGTTTTGGATTCAATCGAGTTTGAGATTACCGAGGTGAGATAACGGAGACAAACCGCTACACCCGTCGGCCACCAAGATGGCCTTCGATCAGAGCTGTACGGAAACTCCGGACTGGGTGTACGAATTCACTGGAATGCTCAACATATACCGTAAGTTGCTTCGACCGCTTCAAATAGACCTCGCTAACCATGTTGCTCAATTAGTTTTCGCTTTGCAAATGACCGTAGATTATCGTCAAATCCCTTTGAGAGCCTTGAAACCGTGGACAGCGAGATCGCTTCGCCGAACAACTCTTCCGAGACACAAGTGACTTTCATTGTCTGTGCCCCTTGTACGTACCCTTAGGCAATTGCGAGAACCGGAGGTTTTCACTTCACTGGTAGCGTTCAAACATTTCTGTCGTGAATCTTCTTTGGCGATCCCGTGGAACTCCCAATTCTACTCTTCCCACTCGGAACAGCAGATTTGGCCGATAATAGCCTGAGCGATAACAAAGGCGAATTTCAATTTATTCTCCCTTTTTTGCTCCAACTGATTCATCCATTTCCGCTTCAAGCATTCCCTCAAGGACTCGCGACTCAAGTGCTACCATGAAAACATGTCGCCGATCCAGTACAAGATTGTTATTCCAGAGTCTCTGCCAATAAAGGAAGTTTGGCCAAGTGAACCAGTTGACTTCACCCCATGGCTGTCGGAAAATCTCGCTCTGCTTGACTTGATTGGTCTCGGGCGCTTGACCCTCGAAGACATAGAGGTGAAGATACCTCAAGCCGACAGGTACTTGGATCTCTTGGCAATGACTCCTGATGGCATGAGAGTTGCTATCGAAAACCAGTATTCCAGATCTGACCACGATCACTTCACAAGAGGTTTGGCCTACGCTGTCGGACTCGAGTGTTCCGCACTGGTAGTTATTGCCGAGTCCTTTGGTGGCGAGTTCATTGCCGTAGCTGACTACCTCAATTCAGTCGGTCAAACCTCTACGGCCGAAAGGAAAATCAGGGTTTTTCTTGTGGAGGTAGGAGCCGAGCGCATCGAAGATTTCGCCATTCCTCGCCTGAGTCTTAGAATTGGACCAAACGGGTGGCTTGAAGAAGCAGCCGATACAGCGCCAAAGTCATTCTTGAACTTGGAATCTTTTCTCGATCTTGTACCCGAGTTCGCAAGATCAACATTCGCCGAAACGATCTCGTATTGGCAGTCAATAAAGGGCTTCTCGATTCGATTTTCCAGGCAAAGTGTTTCACTAGATCTTCCTAGACCGTCTAATCAACGCAAACCTCTTTCACACCTTTTGCTGTGGACCGATGGAAGCTTTACGGTTCAGCGAGGATACCTGCTCGACGCAGGAGTAGGCGGCTCACCTGAAGTTGTTGATGCGGCTATCCGAAATGCATTTCCCAAAATCATCCCAACCCCCAAGAACTATTTCCTCAGCGCCAAACTTGGAGAAATGCCGCTGTCCAAGCAGGTCGAAGTATTCATCAAAAGGCTTTACCCAGACTTGGTACAACCTGGTTGATGAGGGAATCAGGATAATTCAGTTAGATTAAGTTAATACGGACACAGATATCAATGAATAACCCACACATAAAGATTTGTCACTACCAGGATATCTGTCCTCGATAATTCTGCCAAAAGGTGACGTGGCGTCATGTTTTGGAGCATCGCCTCCCAATTTTTTGTACGAAACGGGACTCCCCACCTACTGCTCGTAAGTGATACCCCGAAATCAAGCTGAATCGCTCTCGGAAGTTTTCTTTCTATTGCACTAAGCCTGAATCCCTGATACCGTTTCAGACAATTTACGATCTTGAAACCTTGAAGCTTTACAGCTCCGGTCCAAAATAGAGCGGTTTTACTCCGAAGATTGCCTCGGGCTTCAAAGCCGAGATTCTCGTGAATTCACCTGGGATTCCGTCCTCTGATCTTGTCGCCAGTTCACAAGTAGCCGAGTACCCTCTTGGAAGGCTGAGGCCTGATGTCTGGAGCTACCTGCACCAAGTGATCCAAGCAGACGGTTGCCTCTCCGAGCCAGGCCGTTCGTGACAGTGCCCGTTGTAGCAGCTGGCGCTGCTCCCTCGGGGTTTTATCCAAAAGAGCGCGTATGACCTCTTGCGAGAACTCGATATCTGGGTACTCTTTCTTGAATTCTGCGCAAAGAACTCTGAGTATGGCCTCTTTGGTCTCTTGGCTCTGTGCAGGTATCTCGAAGACCTCGAACCTGCTTGTTATCGTGTGAGGGATTTTTCCCAGGTAGTTGGCGGTCGCGATCCAGATCACGTGACTTGCATCGATGGGCATTGAGATACTTTCATCCCTGAACTCTCTTGCCGATACGGGCTCTAAGAGATTATGTAGTGGGTTCAACGGGTCGCCGCGGTAGGAGACCTCGGCCTTGTCCAACTCGTCCAATATCACAAGCGGGCTGATGTGGTTTTGCTCGCTTAGCACTCTGAACACCACTCCTGGTTCGGAGTTCGCATAGATGTGCGACGAGCCTGCCAGGCCCGCCCCAACCTGCAGATTATCTACAGCCACCCTCGCCATGGGAACACCAAGGCATCTGGAAAGTTCCGCCGTGTAGTGGGACTTGCCGATGCCTGGCTCGCCGACCAGAAGGATAGGCGTGATCCGGATCGGCTTCGCAGATCTCATGGCAAGATATACCGCCTCTAGGAGGCACTCTGTCACTTCGGTGAAATTGGGAGCAAGTGAGCGAAGCTCGGAGAGCTTTTCAAGGGCATCTTGTTCAAAGGTGTACCTTTTGTTCGGCCCTAACCTTGCAAGCTCTGTTATGACCCTCTTGTGATAGAAGTCGCCATATGGGTTGGTGGTGCCCTTCCGGCCGAACTCGTAGAGGTCGAATGGGTCGAATAGCCTGATGAAGCCGCCTCGCTCGTGAGATCCTATGATTTTTACGCTCTTGTTTTCAACCTTGTCACGGGGATTGTTTTCGGGGAAAAGGGCGACGACATTGCCGATGTCGGCTGATCTCGGCAGCTCCGCATCCCCGAGAGAGGCAAGGGCTTCCCAGGATGTGAAAATCTCACACACCACCGCTGGAAGCGGTCCGCTCTCATTGAAGCTCGCCTCCACGACCCCAAGAAATGGCCCAAGCCCGGCAAAGCCTGTTTTGATGAAATACGTCAGTATATCTGCAGCCTGTTCTTCGGGCTCTGCAGCAGTCAGATACGTACCCAGTTCCTGGAGAGCTACTCCTATTATCGGGGGATCGAGGTTTAACAACAACTCCAGCTGCCATTGAAGGTTTGCCAGATCAAGCTTTACCTGTTGCATTTCGAAACTCCTTTTCCTTTGCGCATGCGCACCGTCGGGTTATATATATGCAGCGAAAACGGACGTGGAAAGGAGTTCATTGGTGACAGAACAAAACAGAGCAGAACTGCTTTAGAACGAGAGAACTTGACACAGAACGGGATGCAACACCGTTGTTAAGGCTTTATGGCTCCACGGATTGGTGGCTCTACACTCGGTATCACACGATATGCAGTGACAGATCCCATCGGAAACACTGTGACACTAGGAGTTCGATCTGCATAATGCAAGACACCCAATTTGATCCACTTCTGATGACTCCAAGCCTCGCTCAGGAATCCCCCTCAAGGTACTTGGCAGACGTTTGGCTCAATGCCCTAATCCATTTTGCATAGGCGGACAGGACTATTTTCAGGGGCAATTCTTTGCCTCAGGCGGATCAGGCTGCCCATTACCTCGTTCATCAAGCCATGTGCGATGGCGTCTCAATCCAAGCTGTACGGAAACTCCGGACTGGGTGTACGAATTCACTGGAATGCTCAACATATACCGTAAGTTGCTTCGACCGCTTCAAATAGACCTCGCTAACCAT
>DAHXKX010000089.1 GCA_027366165.1 Actinomycetota bacterium | reverse complement strand
GCCCATCCTCCCTTGTACGAGCTGCAGTTTTGGCTTCTTCAAGCCAAAATGAGACGCAAGACGTTTGATACTCTGGTTAGTCTTACCGGAATGCTGTTGGTTGTTATCTTGATCGTGGCCGGCGCACTGCTGACCTGGGATTTCGGAGAGGTGCGCATTGAGAGTTCTTGAAGTGAATGTGGGTTTTGGGCACGGTGATTTTTAGTTTAGATGGTTGGCATTGAAAGTTTGTTAGAAACCCGCTCTGCCTTGGTTGACAAATGTCACATGTCTATATAGGATGGCGACTGTCGACACTTTAACGTCATATTTGGGACCAAGGGCAACGGTCAATAATCAAAGGGGTGTTGCGTAATATGGAGCCATACAAGGCCGCGCTCATTCAGCAAGAGACCAAGGTGATTGTGGATCCAAAGCAGAGGGATTCGATCATCGAGCAGAACCTGGATCGAATCTTTGAATTAATTCAGTGGACGTTCAACCGGGTTGGTGAGATTCGGCTGGCAGCATTTTCCGAATACGGGATTATCGGCCAATACCGGCCCAGGACGGTAGAGGAATGGATCGATTTGGCTGAGCCGATACCTGGTCCAGTGACGGATCGAATAGGTGAGGTTGCAAAGAGGCTTGGTGTTTACATTGTGGGAAACGTTTACGAGCGGGACGACTCATGGCCGGGCCGACTGTGGAACACCAACTTTATCATAAATGATGAAGGCAAGATCATTCTGAAGTACCGTAAGAACAACGGACCCAACAACCTGAACACCACCTATACCGGTCCTGGCGATGTCTACGATGAGTACACCGCTCGTTATGGAGAGCTCAGCATGTTCCCGGTAGTTGACACTCCGATTGGGGTACTGGGTACGCTTACCTGCACGGACATCATCTTTCCTGAGATGGCGCGTGCACTTGCGCTCCAAGGTGCGGAGGTGTTGATTCATCCAACAGCGGAACCATGGTCGGATGTCGATCAGATGTGGGATATTTTCCGACGTGCAAGGGCGTATGAGAATCTCTCCTACTTTCTTTCGGTCTGTGCGGGAGCATTTCTAGGCTCGGATCGTCCACGTAGCGGCTATCGAGGCCACTCTCAAATCATTGATCACATGGGGCGTATCGTTTCAATTGCGGCAGGTTCGGGAGAGGCGGTTTGCGTCGGCCAAGTCGATATCAACGCGCTTCGCGAAATGAGAAGCCGCAAACCTGGTGCCAGTGGGCATGAATGGAACCAGCTTGTTGAGTTGCGGACCGATTTGTTTGCCGAGGTGTATAAGAGGGCAAAGAGATGGCCTAATAATGGCTGGTCAGACAGATTGATCACGTCGACCGTGGAGACCCGGGCCCTAGGCCGGGAAATAATTGACGGGCTATTGGAGAAGGGTCAGTTGAAGCGCCCTGATTATTCATAGGCAGTCGTGGACAAGACTGTCATCGTGTCACAAGACGATCCAAAGGTGGCTAATTTGACTTCCTCATCTGTCCGGCCTGGGGCGAATTATGTAGAGGTGGATCACGTGAGTATCGGCTATCGAAGCAGAAAGACAGGGATCTACAAGGATGCCGTGGTAGATCTGAGCTTCGATATTCGCCGGGGCGAATTCGTTGTCATTATCGGAACAAGTGGTTGCGGCAAGACGACATTCCTCGAAGCCGTTGCCGGCCTGATTCCCGTTAGCAAAGGGCAGATCAGGCTGGGTGGAAAGCCAATAAGAGGTCCCGGACCGGAGAGATCTCTGGTGTTCCAAAGTCCATCACTGTTTCCTTGGCGGAACGTTCGTGACAACGTGCTTTTCGCTCTTCAAGCTCAACACAAGTTGAACGCGGAGACAAGGCAAAGGGCTGATGATCTTCTTGAGTTGGTTGGACTGCAGGGCGTAATGGACAGCTTCCCTCACGAGCTGTCAGGTGGAATGAAGCAGAGGGTGAATCTCGCAAGGGCGTTGGTGACTCGCCCTGAACTCTTGCTGCTTGATGAACCTTTTGGCGCTTTGGATGCCCAGACCCGTGGGGTCATGCAACATGAACTAGTTAATGTTTGGCAGGCGGCGGATCTGGGCGAGGCCAGAAATGCGCTGTTTATCACTCATGACGTAGAGGAGGCTGTTTATCTGGCAGATCGAATACTTGTATTTTCAAAGGCACCGGCATCCTTAGCCGCGGACATTGCAATCGATCTTCCGCGTCCACGCTTGCCAGAACACAAGCGTAGTTCTGAGTACATCCTTTACCAGGATCGGGTACTGAATGAACTCTATACAGCCAGTGGCGGTGCCAGCTCCGGCTTGGAGCCAGCGCCAAAGGGGGTTTCGGAATGAGTATTGCGCCACCGGATGAACGTTTTTCTGTCGACAACTCCGAGGGAGAGCCCACGGAGCCGGCCTGGATGACTTGGGGCCGGTCGCATTCCAAAGTTGTTTACGGAAGCTTTGGGGTCGCTGTCGTGTTGATTGCCTGGCAGTTGACTGCATGGCTTGGGTTGGTGAACGTGACGATCTCCAGTGATCCTATTCGGATTATAAGAGCTGAGATTTCGCTTTTCTCGAGCGGTCAGATCTGGGGTCCTCTTGGTGCCACTGCCCAGGAGGTTGGGTGGGGAATGCTGATTACGCTGGTTGTCTCCATTCCTCTCGGTTTGATACTCGGGAGAGTCACAGCTCTCTACGACATGACTGAGCCAATTATCAATGTCCTCAATTCGGTTCCCTATGTTTTGTTCCTACCGGTGATTATTTTCTGGTTTGGAATTGGGGAACAGTCGAGAATATTGCTGGTTATATGGGCGGCCACCATGCCGCTGATAATCAATACCACAGCGGGTGTTCGCAATATGAACCCCGACTATTTAAGGGTCGCCAAGATGTGCTGCGCGGGAAGATGGACCTTCTACCGTTCGGTTTTATTTCCTGCGACTCTGCCCTATATATTGACTGGAGTTCGACTGTCGATCGCGAGGGCTCTTGTTGGAGCGATTGTGGCCGAATTCTTTCTTTCTGGCGGCGGTTTGGGCTATTTCGTTCAGACTGCCACCTCCAACTTCGACATGGATTCTGCAATGGCCGGGATTTTCATCATGGCGGTTGCGGCGGTCGTGCTCACGCGCCTCATCGGGCGTATGGAACGTAATTTTACCCATTGGTCACAAGGATAGGAAACTGAGAAAGAATGATAAGGATTCCTAAATCAAAGTCTGCCCGCAAGATTCCGGTCATAAGCGGAGTTTTAGGCGTAGCTATGCTGGCAACTGCTTGCGGCAGTTCCAGCTCGTCCACAACAACCACGGCTCCAGCTGGAGCTGGAGCTACAACCACTACTTCGTCTGCGCCTATTTCAATCACCATTGGTGATACGGCCATTGGTGCCGGCTACGCAGATATCTATGTCGGCATTATGGACGGCATTTACAAAAAGTATGGTCTGAACGTCAAACTTGCAAAGCTGAACACGAGTTCACAGCTAGTGCCAGCTCTTGTCGGTGGCAGCGTTCAGATCGGAGTTGGAGTGGCGGATGACACGGCGGCCGCAATTATGAAAGGCATACCGCTAAAGTTCATCGGACTCTCTGAAGGCAGCTACAACCTCGAGATGTGGGGCGATGCCAGCATCAAGTCTGTCAGTGACCTGGTGGGGAAGAAAGTCGCATTGTCAGCCCCTGACTCAGAAAGCGACTTCGGCCTGACTGCGCTACTCCAGAAGAACAACATTCCCGAGAGCTCCGTGCAAAGGGTCTACACAGGATCGATTCCCGGAATGGTTTCCGCGCTGGAGAGCGGCTCGGCGAACGCGCTCCTTACCCAACCGCCTCAAGGCACTTCCACCGGAGCCAAGGGATACGTTAAGATTGCTGATCTTTCCAACCTCCCATTTGCGGTCGGCAGCTACACGGTGACCGCGGCATATGCCAAGGCTCATCCGGAGGTCCTGCAGCGATGGGCAAATGCTGAGACAGCCATTCTCGCTTATCTGCGAAGCAACCCAACCGCGACGATCGCTGCGATCCAGGCCGACAGTGGCATTACCGATGCAACTCTGGCGAAGTATGCGTACAACTTCTTTTTGAATGTATGGACTAAGACTCCAACGGTGCAGACTTCACTAATTCAGGCCGCATTCAATCGCGCTGCCCTGAAAGCAAAGAAGACTGCTCCTGCGGATATCACTCAGTACATTGACAACTCATTCGCCCAGAATGCAGTGAATGCTGCTGGATAGCTGTCAGGTTGAGGAAATTCACGGTCGTCTATCGCGATTTCAGCAATACAAAGGGTGTGTGTGACTGATGGAAGAAGGCTGGAAGGCGTTTCTCACGGCAAATGATGAGGCTGTAATTGCAGCAACTTCGTGGGCCAAAAAGAGGCCGTTCGGCTTGGCAGATCGACCCGCATTGCTGATCGTTGATGATTACTACGCAGCTTTGGGCTACCCGCGGATGGACATTTTGGAGGCGGTGAAGGAATGGCCGTCCGCGTGTGGTCTGAGAGGTTGGGAGGCAATCGACAGAACGGTGACTCTGCTCGCTCTGGCCCGTGAGGCCGAGGTGCCGATCTTCTACACGACGTCTTTTGGCCGGAAACCGACTCCATGGAATCGAAAAGGTGCCAAGGCTATAAGTCCACGGGCTGACGGACCCGCCGCCTACGACATTGTTGAAGAGATAGCTCCAAGGCCAGAGGATACCATCATTGAGAAGTCAACTCCCAGCGCGTTTCAAGGGACGTCTCTGGAGATTATTTTGCGCTCCCTCAATCGCGATACGGTGCTGGTCTGCGGAGAGGCCACCAGTGGATGTGTCAGGTCGACGGTAGTTGATGCCTGCACGGCAGGGTTTGCGGTAGGCATCGTTGGCGAATGCTGTTTTGATCGATTTGAATCATCACACTGGATGAGTCTGTTCGATATGAACCAGAAGTATGGAGATTTGATGCAGGTGGATGATGTTGAGCAGTATTTGAAACTTGTTGTGCAGAGCTGAGTCCCATTCAGCCTTAAGGGGCAAAAGCTCGAAGATATCAAATTGTCAGGTGTGGAGTGAAGGTCGTGGTGAATGTCGAAATTTGATTTGCGCGAATGGCTTAGGACGGCCGACGGTGCGGGGCAGGTGGAACTGATAAAAGGAGCTGATCCCGCACTTGAGATTGGGGCCGCAAGCCAGCTGAATTACAAGCGCAAGAGTCCGAAGGCCTTGATCTTTGATGAGATTATTGGTTACCGCCCCGGATTCCGCGTTTTGACCGGAAGTGTTTCGAATCCCAGGCTAATGGGCATGACCTTGAACCTTGGGTTGGACCTAGACGATCTGGAGCTGGTCGAGGCCCTTAGGGGTAAGCCTCAGCAATGGCTGAAGGCTTCGCCTGACTTTGCCGCGGTGGAAGTCTCCGATGGTCCGGTTTTTGAAAACGTAATCCAAAAAGACCATGTAAACTTCCTGGATTTTCCGAGTCCAATTTGGCATGAGTTGGATGGGGGACCATACATCGGAACCGGGTGCGCGGTCATAACCTCGGATCCCGAAACCGGGGTGTTCAATCTGGGCGCATACCGCATGCAGGTTCAGGACAATGGTGCTTCGGTGAGCATCAACATCGAGCCGGGGAAACACGGATTTCAGCACATCAGAAAGTGGTTTGAAAAAGTGGGCCGGGCGCCAGTCACGGCAACGCTTGGGCAGCATCCCGTCTTCTTGGTTGTTGCCGGTACCGAAGTTCCAGCCGGAGTGTCCGAAATGGACTATGCGGGCGCCATCATGGGTCAAAAGGTCCAATACGTGCGGGGACCGGACACAGGTTTGCCAATTCCGGCGGACAGCGAACTCGCGTTTGAGGGCTGGCTCTATCCAGATCGTAAGCGACCCGAAGGTCCGTTTGGCGAGTGGACCGGGTACTACTCGGGTGACGTTGCACCGGTACTGACGGCTGAAGTTACGGGGCTGTTTCACAGGAGCAATCCGATCAACCTGGGGGCACCTCCAGGCAAGCCGCCGCACGACTACTCCTATATGCGCTCAGTCATGAAGTCGGCCATGGCTACCGACGCGCTGACCGGCGTTGGTCTCGCTGGGGTAAGGGGTGTCTGGTGTCATGAGGTCGGAGGCGGCCGATCCATCGTGGCTGTGGCGATTGAACAGCGGTATGCGGGCCACAGCCGTCAGGCGGGTTATCTTGCTGCACAGCACCCGGTTACTGCTTATATGAACCGGTTCGTGATCGTGGTCGACCATGATATAAATCCAAGGGATCTTGACCAGGTCATGTGGGCAATGTCCACGAGATGTGATCCCGATCGCGACATCGAGATAATGCGCTACACCTGGGGCAGTCGCGTTGATCCATTGGGATTGCCGGGCCAGCCCGCATACAATACTCGTGCCCTGATCGATGCGTGCAGACCCTTTGAACACCTTGGTGACTTTCCTACTGTCGCAGAGTCAAGCGCTGAAGTCCTCGACCGAGTTGCCGAGAAATGGCCGGGGCTGCGGGGATGAGTCGTCAGGATTTCTCCTACATAAAGAAGCTGCCGAAATCGAGGTTCCGACAAGACTTTGCGAGTTTCAACTCAGGGTTTCAGGGAGCCGTGGACGGAGTAGGCATGATCAGGAGGGTTTTGAGGTGATTGAGTTTTTCGAGGGCGTTGACAATTTGGGATTTAATGCGACGGCTGAGTCGCCCCATGCTCTTCCGTTAGATTCCGATTTTTCAAGCCAGGATCCCACAGCCTCTTTCAGGGTCAGGCTGGAGCCCTCAATTGTGGATTACAACCGGAGGGCACTTCTGCTCTTAAGCATTCGTGATGCTGGCGACCGTGCTCCGTTAGCCCAGGAGATTTTTGATGAGATTGCCATAGCAATTGTTGAAGGGCGTTTACGACCTGGAGATATCCTGAACTCGGTCGATCTGGCACGACGCTTTGGTACCAGCAGGACGCCTGTCCGGGAGGCTCTTGCGGAGCTTGAACGGCAGGGAACCGTGGTCATTCCACCTAGAAGGCGGCCATACATCGCCCAGCTGACGCTGAAACAAATCAAAGACGTCTATGACCTGCGGGCAAGTTTGAATTCGTTGGTTAGCGAATTGATCATCGAGCGCTCCCCGAAAGATGGTGTCAGGGAGTTGTGGAAGTGGTATGAGGCGCTGGAGCAGGACGTCGCAGAAAACAAGGTGGATGAGTATTTCTGGCACAATGTTGGATTTCGTCTGGTCGAGGCACGAATTGCGGGGAACGAAGAACTTCAGAAAATTCTTGCCTTGTTTGGACTCAGGACTCTTCAGTTCCGTCATCTGAGCCTTTCCTTGCCGGGTCGACTGCAACGGTCGCTGGAGGATCACCGCCGATTGTTGCTTGCCTACGACGAAGGCGACACCTTGACTGCGGTAGCTGCTACCCGATCATTGATACAAATGGGATATCGCGCAATCGAGCAATCCGGCTTGGTTCCGACGGATCCTTCAGCCAACGAGGAGGAAGAATGACTAACAGGCCGGTTGATGGTATTTTCGGGCGTGCCATAGACGTCCACGGGCACTTGGTTCCTCAGCAGTTGCTGGTGGAAGGGAATGATCGGCGCGAAAGCCTTGGAGTGACTGTCGACAGATCTCCGGAAGGTGCCACTTTTCTCACCCGCGGGAACGAAAGGCTGGGACCGATACATCCAGGAATGGCATTGGCATCGAAGAGACTCGAATGGATGGATGACCGTGGAATCGCCAAGCAGTGGATCTCCGCCTGGATGGACCTGTTTACATGGACCATATTCGATGAACCCCAGGCTCGAATGTGGTATGAGCTCATTAAATCGGCAATCACTGATGCGGCGAGAAGTTCAGGTGGGCGGTTGCGGCCTCTTGCTACCGTGTATTTGAGCGATCCGGAGCGGGCAGCTGCTGAAGTCTCAGATATGGTGGAGGGAGGAAATCTGGCGGGCTTGATGCTCAACACTCATCCTCCGGAATGTGAGTCGTTAGCTGCTCAATCGATGTGGCCATTTTGGTCGGCGGTTGAAAAGATGAAGATACCGGTTATGCTGCATCCTCCGACCAACGGACCTTCGTGTCAGATCACCCCGAAACTGCTGCAAAATATTACCGGTCGATTAATCGACACCACGTCGATTGCCACCGACATGATGTTGAGCGGCTTCTTCTCGAGATTTCCGGACATAAACATAATTCTCGTACACGGTGGCGGAATGCTTCCCTTCCAGTGTTTCCGCATGGACGGCTTAAATCGCGCCGGCCTGGCCCCCGAGAGTTTTGGCGGGAAACTTTTCACCGATGAAATCCGAAAGTTCTTTTACGACACCGTGGCACTCGATCCGACCAGTCTCGAGCTTTTGGTTAAAAGAGTGGGGACTGCAAAGGTCCTGCTTGGCAGTGATGCACCATTTCCAATCGGTGATCCCGATCCCGTGGGTCGGGTTCTTGCGTCTGGCTTGACCCAGACTGAGCAGGAAGATATCTGCTGCAATAACGCGGCACTCCTCGATTTGTCGGGGAGCTGGGGTCAATGACAGACGAGAGCTATCAAGCTACCAGGGGCTTTGTGGATGTTTTTGGAGGTCGAATTTCCTATCTCCGTGCCGGGAGTGGCCAGCCATTGGTACTGCTTCACTCCCTGGCGCTGGCGGCGGAAATGTGGACTCCATTGCTCGGTGACTTCATCGACACCTTTGAAGTAATTGCCATCGACCTACGGGGTCATGGTCAGAGCAGCTACGACGGGGAGACCTTCTCTGTCGAAGACATGGCCAACGACGTTCGTCTGGTGCTTGATGCACTTGAGCTCAAGAGGGTTCACATGCTTGGACTCTCAATGGGGGGATGCGTGGCAATCAACTTTGCCGCAACCTTTCCTGATTATGTGGACCGGCTGGCCTTATGCGATACCACCGCATGGTATGGGCCTGATGCGCCCCAGGCATGGGCAGTTCGGGCCAGGACTGCGTTGACGCGCCCACGCTTGATGCAGATACCCTTTCAGGTGGACAGGTGGTTTGGCGAGAGGTTCAGAAGAGTCAATCCCAGGGCTGTTTCCCATGTAGTCGACATCTTCCTACAGACCAGCCCAGAAGTGCATGCCAAGGCCTGTTTCGCTCTGGGCGCATTTGACAACACCGCCCTTTTGCCCAATATCGCGGCGCCGACGCTCATTATCACCGGTGAGGATGACGATGCCACTCCGCCAAACATGGGTGAACGCCTGGGGACTGAGATCGCCGGCGGCAGGTTTGTGATGGCAAAGGGGCTAAGGCATTTTGCCATGATTGAGAGCCCTTTCATTCGGGGAGCGGTAGTACAGCATCTCTGCGGCATCGAAGTTGATGAGGCGGCTGTCTCAGGTCAGGTTGGCTGCTGCGTTGCGTTTGACCGGTATTCTCATGCAGTGCCGGAAAAGGAGCCAAAATGAAGCCGTCTCGATTCACCTACCATGCTCCGACTGATCTGGATGAGGTCCTGGACCTGCTTGCTAAGTACGGAGACGAAGCCAAGGTTCTGGCCGGCGGGCAGAGCCTAATACCGATGCTGAACTTCCGTCTGCTCGCGCCTGCCCATCTCATAGACATCAACAGGGTTTCTGAACTCAGGAACTACTTGCTTGATGATTCCGGACTTAACGTGGGGGCACTGGTTCGCCATCGTGAGCTTGAGACATCTCCTGAAGTGGAGCTGGCCTACCCGATTCTGCACGAGGGTTTGACCAACATTGCCCATGTGCAGATCAGAAACAGGGGCACAGTGTGCGGAAGTCTTGCCCACGCTGATTCTGCGGCTGAACTTCCATCGATTATGGTGGCCCTCGATGCCAGCATGAACGTCAGATCCCAGAGTTCCCAGAGATCTGTCCGGGCGGAGGAGTTCTTTAGATTTCACCTGACCAGCGATCTTGATTCAAGCGAACTTTTGGTTTCGGTGGATATTCCGGCTTTGGGCACGGGCACGGTTGGCGTGTTTGACGAGATAACCAGGCGCAAGGGGGACTTTGCACTTGTGGGAGCTGCGGTCCTGGGAACTTGGGACTCTGGCGGAAAGATTCAAGATTGCCGGATCGTTTGTTCCGGCGTCGCTCCGACACCACTTCGATTAAGGGAAGCCGAGCAGTTCGTCTCGGGGACTGACTTGTCCGACGACGTACTCGTAGGTGTCCAGCAGCTAGTTATGGAGTCACTGGAACCAACGGAAGATATCCATACGTCGGCCGAGTACCGCAAGAAGGTCACGGGGGTCATTGTTCGCCGCGGGTTAGCCAGGCTGACCGACCAGAGGAGAGCCATTCATGTCTGAAACAATCGATATTGATCCAATCGAATCGAAATTGTGGATCACTCTGACTATAAATGGCTCGAAGGGCAGCTACTTTGTCGAACAGCGCTTGACGTTGGCCGACTTTCTGCGGAAAGAGGTGGGGCTTGTAGGAACTCACCTGGGCTGCGAACATGGCAGCTGCGGAGCCTGCACCATAATCATGGATGACAAGGCTGTCCGGTCATGCCTGCTTTTGGCAGTACAGGCAGACGGTGCGTCAATAGAGACTGTCGAGGGATTGGCAAGAGATGGCGCACTGACGCCCTTGCAGGAGGCATTCCGTGCCCACCATGCTCTTCAATGCGGCTACTGCACCAGTGGGTTTCTGTTGTCCCTGGTTGCTCGCCTGCGTGAGGGCCCAATCGAGACAGAGGCAGAGGCAAGAGAGTCACTAAGTGGGAATATCTGCCGTTGTACCGGATACACCGGCATGGTGTCGGCATTGTTGAGCCTATCGAACTCAAATGGTGAGGATGGGGAGAAGCCATGACCAGGACAAGTGATATCGGGGTTATGGACAAGACCAGGAATATTGGGATCGCCATGACCCGGCGTGAGGACGAAAGACTTCTCACAGGTGGTGGCCGCTTTCTCGATGATCTACCTTTCGGTGATTTCTATGAGGCTGCCATTCTGCGTAGCAACTATCCCCATGCCAGGATCCTTGCGGTAAATACTGATGCCGCGAAGAGGCTCAATGGTGTCATCGCCGTTTTTACGGCCAATGAGCTTGGGCCAATTCTGAAGGACCTTCCCCCTAAAGTCGTGCATCCAAAGCTGAACTACCAGGTCAGATTGGCAATAGCAAAGGAGTACGTCAGGTACATTGGCGAACCGATTGCCGTCGTTGTAGCGGAAAACCGCTACATTGCGGAGGACGCGCTAGAACTCATTGAGGTGGACTATGAACCCCTGGGTTCAGTTGGTTCAACTGCGGAGGCACTCAAAGTGGGAGCGCCACTTGTACACGTTGGTTCTGAAACGAATGTTGCAGTGCACATCATCCAACAGGCCGGTGATCCGGAAGCAGCGCTGAAAACAGCCCCTCATGTTCTGAGTGAAACCTTCGAGGTAACCCGCGGAGGCGGTCACTCAATCGAAGGCCGGGCAGTTGCCGCCCGCTTCGATGAGGTCACCCGCCAGCTGATTGTATGGGATAACACCCAGGCGCCACACTATGTGCGGCAGATGCTGGCCACGATTTACGAAGTTGGCGAGGATGAGATACGGCTAATTGCTCCTGCGGACATTGGCGGCGGTTTTGGCCCTAAGGCCCAGTTCTATGGGGAAGAGGTTCTCATTCCCTGGATCGCCATGGAGATAAAGCATGCGGTCAAGTGGATCGAAGACCGATGGGAGAACTTTGTCAGCGCAACCATGGAGAGGTCTCAGACGCACCGCGTCGAGGTGGGTTTCGACGAGGACGGGCATTTGCTGGTGCTGAAGGACGTCTTCGAACATGACCAGGGGGCGTACTGTGTGGGATTACAGGTGCCTACCATAACCATGTCCACGCTTCCGGGTCCTTATGTGATTCCCAACATACATAGCGAGTTGATCGCATGCTACACCAACATCGTTCCCACAAGCTCATTGCGGGGTGCTGGGCGTCCGCAGGCTGTGGTGGCCATGGAGCGGATGATGGACCGGATTGCAGAACACCTTGGCATTGAAGCGTCGGAGGTGAGAAGGCGTAATCTTATTCAGCCGGACCAGTTCCCATATGCTGTGGGACTGACTTTTCGCGATGGCAGTCCATTGACCTATGACAGCGGCAACTATCCGGAGCTTCTGGATGGGGTACTGAGCCGTATAGACCTGAAGGCATTCAGAGGAGAACAAGCGGCAGCCCGGAAGACTGGCAAGTTCCTTGGTCTTGGTTTGGCTATGTTTGTCGAGGGAACAGGGATCGGGCCATATGAAGGTGCTCGGGTTCGCCTGACCAACAGGGGTCGGGTGCTTGTGTCGCTTGCCGCGTCGCCTCAAGGCCAGGGTTATGAAACTGTGTATGCGCAGGTTGCGGCTGATGCACTTGGTTGTGACATTGGGTTGGTCGAAGTGCGCCACGGTGATACTTCCTTCATCCCATATGGCCAGGGGACATTCGCATCTCGGATCACAGCGACAGTTGGTCCCGCGGTGTGGGAGGCAAGTGGAGAGTTGCGGGCAGACATCATTTCAGTTGCTGCAAGCCTCTTGAAGACGGATGTTGGAGGACTCGATCTGCGTGGAGATGCAGTTGAGGTGGTCGGCGATCCCGAGAAACGGGTGACTCTGGCCGATATAGCGAGCATTGCCAATGTGGGAAGACATGGAATGTCGGTACCAAGGGATTTACCGGTAGCCATTGAGAGGACATCATATTTCAAGCCAACTCAGGCGGTTTACTCCAGCGGAATCAGTGCCGTTATCGTAAGTGTTGACGTCGAAACGGGCAAGATAGAGATTATCCGAAGTATCCTGGGTCACGATTGCGGGAATGTGCTCAACCCTCTCTTGGTTGAAGGCCAGATCCTTGGTGGCCACGCGCACGGTATCGGTAATGCCATTTACGAGGAGGCCAAGTATTCCCGCGATGGTCAACCGCAGGCAGTGAGCTATCTGGACTACGCTTTGCCAACGGCGATGGAGGTTCCCACTCCAGAGCTCTTCCATGTGATATCACCCAGCCCCTTGAATCCACTCGGGGTAAAAGGTTCTGGCGAAGGGGGCACTATACCGCTTCCCGCATCAGTTGCCAATGCAGTCGAGGACGCTTTGCGTCCATTTGGAGCAAGGATCTGCGAGCTTCCGCTTACACCACAACGAGTCTTGGCGGCGGTCTATGGGTTGCCAAAGCTTGAATCGTAGGGCACTCCATCATGGCAGGTATTGCCACGGTGGCCTCGTCTGATATTTGTGGAGTCGCGGCAGTTTTCCGGAGCGAGATTGAATTTCAGCAAGTGTGGCTGATTTGAGAGTGTGAGGTATTTTTGTGAATCAGAAATTGCGTGACTACATTGACGTGTTGTATGCGGAGGGGAGAGCTTTTGACGGAGCAGAACCTGATTGGTCGCTTCGTCGAAGAAACATCGATCCTTCTGTCGGTGAGTTCCTTTGGATATTTCTTAGGGCTCTAAGGTCCAAGAGTGTTGTCGAAATTGGAACTTCGAACGGATATTCAACGATCTGGATCGCTGATGCGGTACGCCAGAACGGGGGCAGCGTCACCAGCGTTGACTATGACCAGCAGTGGTTGGACCAAGGCAAAGCCAACCTGACAAAAGCCGGATTGATCGAGTCGGTCGACCTGAAATGCGTCGATGGGGGTGCGCTGCTGAGTGGCCTCCCGGACGAATCGATTGATTTCCTCTTTCTTGATGCAGAGCGATCTGACTATGTGGAATGGTGGCCCCAGCCAAAGCGGGTGTTGTGTTCCGGCGGCGTCATAGTAGTTGACAACAGCCTTTCCCATCCCCTTGAGATAGCCAACCTCTACGATCAGATCAGGGCAGATGGTTGTTTTTCATCCACCGTTGTCGCGGTTGGCAAAGGGGAACTCGTTGCTGTGAAGGAATAGGCGGGTTCAGGTGCGGCACCTAAGGTC
>DAHXKX010000057.1 GCA_027366165.1 Actinomycetota bacterium | reverse complement strand
AAAGTCTGCCGTCAAGAATGACCCCACCGCCAATGCCAGTCGAGACCACCATCGCCAGTAAGTTGTTGCACCAAGCTGTGGAAAAATCAGGTGTTCACGCATTTTCCGCTGTCGGAATTGGGTGTGGTGGGCCGATGGATGCGGAGAAAGGCGTCGTATCGCCGCTGAACATTCCAGGCTGGAGAGATTTTCCGCTAAAAGCATCCATTGAAAACGAGTTTGGACTGAGCACCTTTTTGGACAACGATGGAAAAGCGCTCACACTTGGTGAAGGACTGTTTGGTCACGGCAAGGACAAAAAGAACTTCATGGCGATGGTGGTCTCGACTGGCATTGGCGGTGGGGTCATTCTTGACGGCAGACTTTTGAACGGCCGGCTGGGCAATGCTGGACACATTGGCCATGTGAACATAGAGGAGAATGGCAATGTCTGCGGTTGCGGTGCCATAGGGTGTCTCGAGGCCCAGGCGTCAGGACTGGCGATTGCAAAGTATTACGGCATGGATCCGCGCCGGGCAACGGATGAGGTCAAGGTGCGTTGTGGAGAATATGTGGGACGGGGGGTCGCATCGGTGGCGTCATTGTTGGATCTCGATCTGATAGTGGTTGGCGGGTCGGTGGCACTTGGCTTTGGTGATCTGTTTTTCGATGCGGCACAAGGCGAACTGTCCTCCAGGGCAAGACTGAGTTTTTCCGGCGCCGCGAAGATCGTCCCGGTTGGACTTGGTGAACAAGGGCCTATTATCGGTGCGGCGACGGTCGCAATTTCACGATTACGCGGACTTTTCTGAGCTGTCGGTCACTACGACGGTACCGGACTATTGCGTCGAAGGATTGGAAATGGATATCAGGTATCCGCCTCAAGCGGAAGAATTTAGGCAGCGAATTCGCGAGTTTCTAAAAGTCAATCTTCCTCAGGACTGGCGTGGAACGGGCGCACTTGACAAAGGTGGAGTGGCGGAGTTCACTAAGAGGTGGCGCAGAACGCTCTACGAGAATAACCTGTTGGCCCTTCACTGGCCCAAGGAGTACGGAGGAGCGGGACTGTCGTCGTTGGAGCAGGTGGTCCTTTCGGAGGAGTTTGCCAGAAGCGGTGTTCCATTTGGCGGGTCAAATGACCAGTTTGGCATTCAGATGGTAGGAAACACTCTGATTGCTTGGGGTACCGAGGAGCAGAAGAGGCATTTCCTTCCAAGGATACTTTCCGGTGAGGATCTTTGGTGTCAGGGCTATTCGGAGCCGAATGCCGGGTCGGATCTCGCGAACGTAGGCACGAAGGCGGTGTTAGATGGAGATCTTTGGGTCATCAATGGCCAGAAGATCTGGACTTCCGCGGGACACCTTGCGAACTGGATATTTGTGCTCGCCCGAACTGACACTGAGGTTGAAAAGCACAAAGGTATTTCTTTTCTCCTGGTGCCGATGGATCAGGCCGGAGTCGAGGTGCGGCCAATTCGAATGATGTCTGGCGAGTCGGAATTCAATGAGGTGTTCTTTACAGATGCGGTTACGGCTCGGGATAACGTCGTGGGTCAGCCCGGTGATGGTTGGGCTGTGGCAATGACGCTTCTCGGCTATGAGCGCGGTGAGGGTGCCGCAACGATTCCGATTCGTTTTCGGATGGAACTCGACCGGTTGATCGACATGGCCAAGGAATCCGGGGCGAGCAATGATCCCTTGATTCGCCAGCGTCTGGCATGGTGCTATGGGAAGGTTGAAATCATGCGATACCTGGGCCTTAGGACGCTCTCAGGCTTTCTTAATGGTAAGACGCCTGGACCTGAGAGTTCGGTATCCAAGCTGTACTGGTCGGAATACCATAAGGTCGTCACGGAACTTGCAGTGGATATTTTGGGTGCGAAAGCCTTGGCTCCAGTTGGCAGGGCTCCGTCAACTGCATTCCGTACTGATGATCCAGGAGCCCCCAATTCCTCGATGAGCTGGGTGACCACTTTTCTAAATGCGCGAGCAGGAACCATTTACGCTGGTACTTCGCAGATACAAAAGAACATTTTGGCGGAAATGGTGCTCGGGTTGCCAAGGGAGCCACGACCGGTTTCTGGTTAAAGTGGGTTCTGGACCATCCCATGTCGGTTTTTCTTCGCTATTTTTAATGTAGGGCATGTGAGGGTTGCGATGAAGACCAATTTCAGATTGACGATGTGGCTATTCCGGTCCTCTTTGTCGTTGTTTCCTCACAGTGATCTGTGGGTGATTGGTTTTATCGAGCTGAGGCGGTTTGCGAGAGCCAAATGGTGGGCGAGTGTCCCATTCTTGCCAATACCTGCCGTGGAATACTGGGAGTTCCGAATGGAGTCGATCTACGGCAATTCCAAGGCCATGCCTTCGAGTAGGGACCTTATCGAATTTCTTCAATGGTGTATGGAAATTCGATGAATTTCAAAGTAAACTCATCCAAGTATGCCAATCAATCATCTGAGAGGTGACGGAGAAAAACGGACGCTGCTAGAATCCATGTCCTCCGACGATTGTCGTACTTCTGATCATTTTGGAACGTACTGTTCAGGATTCCGCGTCTCTCGGAACCGGATTAGGCACGCGGGGTAATCTGTGTCCAGGGCTCTCGTGCTGAATGTAAGCTACGAAGCTCTTGGTGTCGTCTCCAGTCGTAGAGCCTTGGGGCTGGTTCTCTCCGGCAAGGCCCTACCTCTTCACGAAAGCAGGGAAGTGTTTCATTCAGAGCATGCGAGATTCAGTGCTCCGTCTGTGGTCCGTCTCAACTACTTCGTCCGGGTTCCCTATCCGACCAGGGTTGCCTTGAACAAAAGGTCAGTCTTTGCTCGGGACAACTACATGTGTCAATACTGTGGCGCGCCAGCGGAGAATATCGATCACGTAATACCTCGTTCCAGGGGTGGAGAACATTGCTGGGAGAATGTGGTGGCTTCGTGCAAGACTTGCAACTCAAAAAAGGAGGACCGCTTGCTTTCGGAGACGCACTTTGTTCTTCGAAAGCTTCCAATGGCTCCGAGGGGGAAGGCGTGGATACATCTTCTGGGTGCCGTAAATGATGACTGGGTACCCTACGTTGGGTCGAGTCCAATGTCTGCTTGACTCTTCAGCCTGGTGGTGGTCCGCTGATGGGGTCGATATTCTGGCTTTGTGAAGTCGTTGCGGATCGTGAGCGAAGCGGGTTTGGCCTCAGAAATACATGCAAGCCCAATGTTGTATGTTGACGAACGAACTGCGAGATTCGTCGAAGTGACCCGTAGTGCTCTCGTGCTTGGATCCAGCCAGAATATAGATCAGGTGAGCAAGGCCGCCCTTGAACACCTGGATGCTGAATTGGTGATCCGCAAGTCTGGAGGGGGGGCGGTGTTCCTGTCGCCGATGGGTCAGCTATGGGTCGATATTGCAATCCCAAAGTCAGACCCCTTGTACCATGGCGACATCGGCAGGTCTTTCATGGTAATTGGGGAGATCTTCATGGAGGTGCTTTCTAGGGTCGGTGGGCATGACCTTGAGATGCACACAGGAAGATTGTTCGGCGGTAGACTCGCTCGCGCCATCTGTTTTGCCGGTCTTGGCCCTGGTGAAATTACATTCGAGGGTGCAAAAGTTGTGGGGATGTCCCAGCGCCGGACGGCCCAGGGAGCGGTATTCCAGTGCACCGCCTACTTGCGCTATCCTTTTGATCAGTTGTCCGAATTGATGGCTGGCGCGGGTGTAGACATCCCTGCCCGTGGATATGCTTTGGGGCTGGCCGAGATCTTCGAGGAGTTCGCCCACATCGAAAGCGCGCTGGCCATTGCCCGACTGCGTCGGAGTCTGATTGACGCTCTCGAAAATACTTTCTAAAACGCAGTCTCCTGCAGGTTAAAGATTCCTGCCCCTTTGGGCACCTCCAACATTGCAAGAAGTCCGAAATTTGTTGATTTCTGCACTTCCAGAGCCAAATTCATGGCGAAAGTGATTGCTAAGTGGGGTGAAGTGGGTTAAAGTGGGTCAAAGTGGTGTGGCAGAGATCCATGAGTAGCGCAAAGGGCTGTGATCTCGATGTTTCAGGCGCAAGATATGACGGCGAAATTTTTTGGTGCGTATGAGCACTCTCTTGATGTCAAGGGGCGCCTCACGCTGCCTGCCAAGTACCGGATTCAGCTAGGCGATAAGTGTTTTGTGACTCGATCCCAGTATGAAGACCGTTGTCTCGTGATCTGGGCTAGCGACGATTTCTACTCCTTTGCCAATTCGTGGCAGGCACAAGACCTATCCGACCCCACACTGAGATGGAAGATGAGGATTTGGGCGTCAGAGGCCTTCGACGCCGAGATCGACAAGACTGGGCGTCTCGCCCTTCCTCTGGCCCTAAGGAGATTTGCGAATCTTGACAAGGAGGTCCTGGTTCATGGAGCCATCGGCACCATAGAACTGTGGAATCCTGAGAACTGGTCAAGTCCGCTCATGAGGTCCGAATCATGACCCCATCAGAGTTCTTCCACGAGCCGGTCATGTTTGACGAGGTTATGGAAGTCTTTGCGCCTTTTGCCTCAGGTCTAATCGTGGATGGGACACTGGGCGGAGGGGGTCATAGCGAAGGGTTGTTGGCGAGGGAACCTGAAAGGATTGTGCTGGGCTTGGATCGCGATCTCAGCGCTGTTTCGGCAGCACGGGCTCATCTAGCTGTTTATTCCGGGCGGTTCATGGCAATTCATCAGGAGTTTGACCAGATTGACAGAGCTCTGGCCGATGCGTGTGAAAGAGATTCCACATTTTGCGAGGCGCCGACCGGGCTCCTGTTGGATCTTGGAGTGTCATCGCCTCAGCTTGAGAGGGCCGAGCGGGGTTTTTCTTATCGGCTTGAAGGACCGTTGGACATGAGGATGGACCCCAGCAAGGGGCAAAGCGCTAGTGAAATTCTCGATTCAATCTCAGTTGATGATCTGACCAGACTTCTCCGGGAGAATGGCGAATCTCGTTTCGCCCGTCGAATTGCGGGGGCAATGCTAAAGGGCCGTCCATATCAGTCCACGGTTCAGCTGGCGGAGGTGATCAAATCGGCGATTCCAGCCGCAGCCAGGCGCACCGGTGGACATCCTGCAACGAGGGTATTTCAGGCGCTTCGCTTAAGGGTTAACAACGAGTTGGAGAAGCTGCAGTTGGTTTTAGAGAAGGCATTTGGTCTACTAGCTCCAGGTGGGCGCATAGCGGTGCTGTCTTACCATTCGGGGGAAGACTCAATTGTGAAGTCACTCTTTCGCGAACAGGTTACGGGAGGTTGCACCTGTCCAACGCGATACGGTTGCGTTTGCGGTGCGGTAGCCAAAGCCAGGTACGTGGTTCGTTCCAAAGCGCCATCAAAGGAGGAGATCGAAGGTAACCCTAGATCGAGAAGCGCGCGGTTGCGCGCCGTTGAGATGTTGAGTCCGAATGAGCCGGGGGGCGGTGAAAGAATTGGCTAAGACTCAGAGGGAGATGAGACTGAGGAATGCCAGGCCAGAGGTTGATACGCAGGCAGCACTGGCTTTGGCCAGAGCGCGTGCAGGGTCGAAATCCTCGAGCGCGCAAAGCGGCACCGCCAAGCAAAAGGTGGCCCTCGCCCATCCTCAGCTGCGAGTAGTTGAGAGACCTCGTCGTCTGGTCGGATTCCGCATATCAAACAAGATGTTCTTGTTCTATGTGATTGGGTTTTTCGCACTTTTTGCAGCGGTTGTCATGAGGGCGGAGATGGCGGCTACGCAGCTACGGCTCAACGCACTCAACTCTCAACTTTCGTCGATGGAGACCCAGCATCTACGCCTGGAAATTCAGTTGTCGTCGTTGGAATCACCGAGTCGCATTGTTTCTTACGCTGAAACCCGTCTTGGGATGGTCTATCCGAGCCAGGTGGGTTATCTTGGCGCTGGTCCGAGTTCGGCAAGCAGCCAGACTCAGTCGACGGCTTTGACGCAGCAGGTGATTGCCGCTCAGAGCACTCTTTTCGCTCCGCCGGGTGAGGCAGGTGGTGGGGCTCCAACGCGTCCACTTCCGACCGGCAATTCAGCAACAACGGCAACAACCGCCGCACCAAAGGTAACCGTAGCCAAGACAAGCTCCGCAAGCAGGACTTCAACATCTTCGGGTGCCAGTTCAAGTACGTCTAAGGCTGGCAGTCCATCCACCACTTCACCTTCGTCAATTTCCAAGTCTGGTTAGAAAAAGGGTTAAGCTATGTCGGATCGAAGAACCAATGGGAATCAGGGAGTTCCAGTTAGCGCAAGGCGTCTACTGTTCTCAAAGATTCTCATCGGTATATTTGTTTTCGCACTCGCTTGCCAGTTGATTCGGGTAACCGTGTATCCGGATCACAGATATGTGGCCCTGGCAAAGGCAGAAGGTTCGGCAACGATTGCTGTTCAAGCGCCCCGTGGGGCAATTTTTGACAGGAACGGGAATCAGCTTGCCGTGTCAGTTCCCAAAAAAACGGTGGTTGCAGATCCGGCGCTAGTGGTTGATCCGGTCAAAGAGTCGCAGATGCTCGCACAGATTCTTGGAACTTCTGAATCCGTGATTCGGCCAACGCTTCTGGTGCCGGGACAATTCTCGTATGTGCAACACCTGGTGAGTTCTGCCCAGTCCGAAAAGATTCAATCGTTGATCAACAGCGACCAGCTTCCCGGCATTTCGCTGGTTACTGAGATGTCGCGCGAAGATCCCAACGGTGGACTTGCACTGCCGGTAATAGGTTCTCTCAGCCCAACTGGCGTGCCTCTCTCGGGACTTGAGTATCAGTTCGGGAACCTTCTCGACGGGCAGGCAGGGCAGAAGATGGTCTCGGTTTCCGAGTCAGGTTCGCCGCTTCCGGGCCAGGCGGTTGACCTGATTCCTCCAAGACCAGGCGACAACATTGTGCTCGGTTTGGACAAAGCTATACAGTTTAATACGGAGCAGGTATTGGGAGCGGAAATCGTCAAGACCCAGGCCTTGTCAGGCAGCGCGATAATCATGAATCCTCAAAACGGACAGATAATTGCAATGGCGAACCTGGTTGGAACGACCTCGCCTATTCAATCGAATACGGCTTCCATAACAAATACCCCATCCAGCGTGAAGGCTGGCAGCAGCACGAAGACGCAGGCAAGCAAGATCACAGGGTTCGCTGAGGCTCCCACCAACATGGCTGTTACGAATGTGTACGAGCCGGGATCGGTTGCAAAGATAGCCACCTTCGCTGCCGCGCTAAAAGCTGGCGTTATTACTCCGTCAAGCAAGGTGGTGGTTCCTCCTTATTTGATGATTGATGGGGCAAACTTCCACGATGCCGAGGTGCATGGCACAGAGGTGCTAAGTCCGCAGCAGATCCTGGCGCAGTCATCGAACATTGGCACGATCATCATTGCGCAGCACCTCAACAAATATACGATCACGAACTCATTCATGAATTTTGGCTGGGGAGTCCCAACCGGCCTTGGATTTCCAGGTGAGACGTCCGGATTTCTTGTCAACCCTTCCAAGTGGTCTGGAACTGCAATAGGTTCAGTTCCAATTGGGCAGGACGAGGCGGTATCGGCGCTCCAGGTGCTCGACTCATACAATGCCGTTGCAAACAATGGCGTGCTTGTGACTCCTCATCTTGTTGATAGAGTTGTACCTCAGGATGGTAAGTCGGCATACAATCTTCCAGTGAAGTCAAGACAGGTTTTGGCACCTTCGCTCGCGGGTACCATGCAGGAGCTTCTTTCTGAGACGGTCTCGCCCAATGGTACGGCGCCTTTGGCGCAGGTTCCGGGATACAACATTCTCGGAAAGACGGGAACGGCTCAGATTCCGTATCCAAACAAGCCTGGATATCAACCCGGTGCGTTTATGGCCACTTTCGTGGGCTTCACTCATGGCACCTCGACTCCACTGTCTGCAATCGTGGTATTGGAACGGCCGGATCTCATCTATGGAGGCTCTGTTGCGGCGCCCGTGTTTTCCCAGATCATGGGCTATGCACTACGCCGAATGGATATTGCCCCAACCTCTGGTTACCTGCCCGCAGGCTTTGGAAAGGGCTCCCTGCTCAATGCCGGCTCGAGTGGTGCTGGCGCCTCAAATGCCTCCTACGCACTTCCAGCTTCTGGAAGTCAAACAGTATTGGCTCAGCCTGCTGGCTCCAACACCGTTACCATTGATAGATTTGCAAGGACTAAGGGTTTGGTGTCGTAATGTCTGAAGATCAGCGTGCGTTGAGTGATTCGGGATATAGAAAAAATATCGGAAGCCGCAGAGGAAGTCCGCGGGCACCTATGATGGGACTTTCCGAGCTGGTTGCGGCCATTGAAACTGTGTCGATTTTAGGTGACACTCATGGGGTCGTAGTCACGGGAGTGTCCTTTGATTCCCGCGACGTGGCTCCTGGCGACATCTTCTGCGCAATCGCAGGTGAGCACTTTGACGGTCACCTGTTCATTCATGACGCGGTTGCCCGGGGAGCTGTGGCCGTGGTGGTGGAGCGCTTTGTGCCCCTTCCAATCGTGCAGGTCAGGGTTTACCCGGGGTCAATGAGGGTCGAGATGGCAAAACTGGCCAGCACCTTCTACGGCAAACCCTCTACCCAGGTGCCTATGGTTGGGATAACTGGAACCAACGGAAAGACTACTACGTCTTTTATGATCGCATCGATTGCCAGGTCCGCGGATCACTCGCCCTTTGTTATTGGAACTCTGAGCGGATACCGAACCACACCTGAATCTCCAGTGATACAACGCTCTCTTTATCAGGCCCTGGAAGACGGGAACGACATTGCCATTATGGAGGTGTCGTCACATGCATTGGACCAACACCGGGTGGATGAGGTCGTGTATGACATCGCCATCTTCACTAATCTGACTCAGGACCACCTCGATTATCACCATACTATGGACGCGTATTTCATGGCAAAAGCGAGATTGTTCGAGGCCAACAGATGCCGTATGGGAATTGTCAACATTGACGACCCATGGGGAGCCCGGCTGGTGAGAGATTCACAGACTGTGATGGAGACGTTCTCTATCGAAGACGCCGTAAATTTGGAGATGGGGGTTGACGGTTCGACATTCGTCTTGGACGGTCAAAAGATCAGGTTGGGTGTTGCGGGCAAGCATAACGTTTACAACGCTCTTGCGGCGGCGCGCGCAGCCAAGCGCCTCGGGTACTCCTCCGAGGCTATCCAGGTCGGGCTTAGCAGTTTCCGTGGTGTTTCGGGAAGACTTGAAAGGATTGATGAGGGTCAACCGTTCAAAGTTATAGTCGACTTTGCCCACACGCCGGTGGCTCTGGAGGCTGTTCTGGAGGCAGCACACGTAATGACTCCCGATGGTGGCAGAGTAATAGTGGTGTTCGGATGTGGAGGGGACCGCGACAGGCGAAAGAGGCCTTTGATGGGAGAGGTTGCCGAAAGCCTCGCCGATGTGACGATTTTGACTTCAGACAATCCGAGGAGCGAAGATCCTGTCGTTATCATCCAGGAGATCCTCTCCGGTATGACTAAGAGCGCCCTGACGGTTCTTGGCGAGTCATCGCAGGTGATTGTGAAGGCAGACCGGCGGGAGGCCATCGAGCTTGCGCTATCGATTGCCCAAGGTGATGACGTCGTGGTGATCGCCGGCAAGGGACATGAAACCCGTCAAACGATTGGGCTTAGCGAAGTGGCCTTTTCTGATCAAGAGGTGGCCCGTGTGGCTCTCCGTTATCGGCGGAGCGGCCAGCCGTGATCGCAATCTTTGTGGCCGGAGGATTCGCACTGCTGGCGGCAGCCATTGTCACCCCAGTGCTAATCAAAGCCTTGCAGATCAGGGGAATTGGTCAACAGATTCGTGAGGATGGACCCCAGCGTCATGTTGCCAAGGCGGGAACCCCGACGATGGGGGGTTTGGCAATTCTCGGCGCGTTTCTTATTGGCTACCTGGTTGCTCATGCGAGACTTGGCGCCCCTTGGACCACCGATGGTCTGTTGGTCGTGTTTGTAGTTGTCGGATTTGGGGTGGTGGGGTTTCTAGACGATTGGATCAAGGTCCGTCACCATAGATCCTTGGGTCTAACCAAGTCTGGAAAGTTGGGAGGGCAAGTACTGGTGGCCCTCCTTTTTGCACTTGGATCTCGTTATCTAGGCGATCTGCCAAGCACCGTCACTTTTGTGCGTACAGGCGCCTTTGCTGTCAACCTGGATACCCCGGTCTGGGTTGTATTCGTCGTACTTGTAATAATCGGTGCTTCGAATGCTGTCAACCTGTCCGATGGGCTTGATGGCCTGGCTGCAGGATCATCGATATTTGCATTTTCGATTCTTGCCATTATCGGATACTGGCAGTTCAGGCATGTTCAGGTTTATGGAGTTGCTTCGGGTTTGGATCTTGCGATCATCGCGGTCGCGATGACGGGAGCGTGCGCAGGGTTTTTGTGGTGGAATGCGGCGCCCGCTCGAATATTCATGGGCGATACTGGATCTTTGGCGATAGGTGCCGGGTTGGGTGCACTCGGCTTGGAGATGCGTCTTGACTTTCTTCTTCCGATAATTGCAGGGTTATTTGTCATAATCACTCTTTCGGTTGTAATCCAGGTTGCGAGTTTCCGGATTTTCCATCGCCGCGTTTTTCGAATGGCCCCTTTGCATCACCACTTTGAGCTTCTCGGGTGGCCTGAGACTACCGTGATAATTCGGTTTTGGATACTTGCGGGCATGTTTACCGCCCTGGCGCTGGGCTTGTTCTACGCGGATTTTCTGTCGCTCGGACCGGTAGTTAAGTGAGCGGGCCAGTTTACGCCGGGAAGCGGGCAGTAGTGATTGGATATGGCATCACGGGGAAGGCGGTTACCGAGTTTCTTCAAAGAAATGGAGCAGTCGTACGCATTTTTGACGACAACTTTGATCAACTAGGTCTTGAGGATCCGCAAGTGATGATCTCAGCTGTGGACGGTGAGTTGAAATCAAGTGTTGAGCGCGCTGATCTGGTTCTGGTGTCGCCGGGGGTTCCGAGGTCGCATCCAGTGTTCGAATTTGCGGAATCACCGATATCTGAGTTGGAGCTTGCCTTCCACCACACCGTCACCCCGATGATCGCGGTTACCGGCACCAATGGAAAAACGACGGTAACCACTTTGATAACCGAGATGCTGACGACGTCGGGTCTAAGGGCCAAGGCCGTGGGGAACATTGGCACTTCGATCATTTCGATGTTGGATGAGGACGTGGACTACTTTGTTGCCGAGGCATCTTCGTTCCAACTGGCAACGATTTCCCGCTTTCGCCCAAAGGTGGCGGTTTGGACAAACTTCTCTCCTGACCATTTGGACTGGCATCAGGGGCTCGACCACTACTTGGCTTCCAAGGCAAGAGTCTTCGAGAACCAGAAGCCTGGCGACGTGGCTGTAGTGAATGAAGATGATCCCGTCGTATCCAAGGTGGATCTGCCCTCCGGAGTCCAGCGGGTTGGTTTTGGCCTGGGAGCCTTCGATTTTGGACTAAGTGATGATGGTTCAGCGCTTATTGCCAATGGGGTGCCATATATTCGGCTCTCTGAAATGGTGCGGACGTTGCCGCATGATCTTGAGAATGCACTGGCGAGTTCCGCCGCCGCTTTCAGTGTTGGTGCCGGCCTTGATCACATTGCAGACGTTTTGCGGCGTTTTAAAGGCCTGCCGCATCGGGTCGAGTTTGTAGCTCAGATCGATGGAGTGTTGTACTACGACGACTCAAAGGCGACCACTCCGGCGTCCGTTGTGGCTGCTGTGGCTGGCTTTAGCTCGGTCGTGCTCATTGCCGGTGGGAGGAACAAAGGGCTCGATCTGTCGTCCTTGGCCTCGCTTACACCGAAGCTCAGAGCGGTCGTTGCCATTGGCGACTCCGCCGACGAACTGGTTGCGATTTTCTCTAAGGCTGGGTGCACGAGGGTGGTCAAGGCCTCATCAATGGCCGAGGCAGTTTCTTCGGCTCGAGAATTGGCTTTGGTGGACGACGTCGTGCTGCTTTCGCCGGGATGCACTTCCTTTGACTGGTATGGCTCGTATGGGGAACGGGGCGCAGACTTCAAAAGGGCCGTTGGGTCCATTATGTCTAGGCGAGGTGGCGTATGACTCTTGGGGTGGCAACTCGCAATCCAAAAGGTCGAATCCTTCCAGGGATTTCGAGTTGGATGCTCAGGATTTTAGATGCAGAGAACGGTTTCGGTCCGGACAGCCATATTCTCGTTGTCTTGATTGGGGTGCTGACAGCTATCGGTATCTCTATGGTACTTTCAACGTCATTCGTGCCATCTCTCGTTTCTGGCCATAGCCCATTTTCCCTGTTTGAGAAGCAGATGTTGTGGGTTTTGCTTGGCCTTGTAGCTTTCGGAATTGGCACCCGGCTGGAACTCGGTTTGCTTTTGAAGTACCGGGGTGTTCTTATTCTGCTCAGCGGATTTGCCCTTCTAGCCGTACTTATTCCTCACGTCGGTGTCAGTGTCGGGGGGTCTTCCCGGTGGTTGGGTGTTGGAATACTTCGTGTTCAGCCTTCCGAGGTCACCAAGCTCGCTATCGCCATTTTTGCCGCCGGAGTGGCGACTGCGAGAGCTGATCAGATTCACGACTGGAGAAAGGTTCTCCAGCCGGTGATTCTGGCCACGGGCATTGCCGCGCTTCTAATACTTGTCGAACCGGATATGGGTACTGCCATGGTTGTCGGAGCGACGGCCATTGGGATTCTTTTCGTATCGGGGGTGCGGATGCGCCACCTGTTGCCGACGTTGGCGCTTATCGCCATGGCTGGTCTGTATGAAGCAATGGCTAAGAGTTACCGGCGGGATCGGCTGCTCTCTTTTATTCATCCCTGGCAGAACAGGTCGAACTTTGCCTATCAAGAGGTCCAGTCTCTAGTTGCATTTGCCACAGGTCACATAACAGGTGCAGGTCCGGGAGCTGGCCAGGCAAAGTGGGGCTTTCTGCCGAATCCTCAGACCGATTTCATATTTTCAGTCATAGGCCAGGAACTCGGAGCCATTGGTGCACTAATAGTGCTGGCTCTCTTGGCGTTGTTGATCTTTTCGATTTTCCGGATATCGCAGAAGACAACATCGAGATTCGGAGCCCTGTTGTGCGTCGGCATAGGCTCGTGGCTAGCTGCTCAGGTCGTTCTGAACGTGGGAGCTGTCATCGGCCTTTTGCCAGTTACCGGCGTTCCTCTTCCGCTAATTTCTTCCGGTGGGTCGTCGCTGGTTGTCGAGCTTTTTGCTCTGGGACTTGTGAATTCGGTTGCCAAGCGTATTACGCCAATTTCCAGGGAATCTGGCGGTCGGCGGTTCCTGAAGAATTTCAGGCTGTCAAAAAGCGGAGGTTCATCGAAATTGCCTAGGTTATTCAGGACTGCGTTAGGAGTGCGAGACGCCTAAGGTACCGCGGAAACTGTCTGGTCGGCAGGTTTTGGGTGAAGTTTGCCCTGAAGAACCTCCGGAAGTGAAAGAGATGATTGTTGTGGGTAATCCAGGGTGGCAATCCCCAAAGATGGTCTGGGTGGCAGCCGGCGGAACTGCTGGGCACTTATTGCCAGCTCTGGGAGTCGCTGAAGCCTTGGTTCGCAGTGGCGTGGCGAGGGAGAGCATAGGGTTCATAGGCTCAACGCGCCCTCTTGAAGCTCAGATTTTGGCCCCTTACGGGTTCGAGCTCATGCAACTTGATGTAACTGGGCTTGTGCGGAAAGTTTCCTTAGCGAACCTGGCCGGTTTATGGCGGTTTCTCTTGGCGACATCCGTTCTTTTTAGGCTGGCGAGGAGGACCAGACCTAGAGTTGTTGTTGGCTTCGGCGGGTATTTTTCTTTTCCGCCGATTGTCGCGGCGACACTAACTCGAGTTCCGACGGTGGTAGTCGAGACCAATGCCGTGGCGGGATTGGCCAACCGGCTGTCGGCGAGACTGGGAACCAGGGTTTTGGCATCGTCGTCAACATCGGGTATCAGAAATGCAGAGGTGATCGGGGTTCCGTTGCGGCCCGAGATCTCGCAGTGGGACAAAGGCCAATCTGACGTGGATTCGTTTCGGAACCTGCGTGGCATTGGTCAAGATTCGTTGCTGATCTGCGCCTTCGGTGGATCGCTTGGGTCATTTACCATCAACACGGCGGTGATTGACCTGTTGAAGTCCTGGCACGCCAACCAGGACAGGGAAGTCGTGGTTTATCATGTGATCGGATCCAGGGACTTTCGAAGGTTCAAAGACGTTGCAGAGCAACTCTCGAAGTCAGATTCACCAATAAGATACCTCTTCTCGGAGTTTGATCCGGAGATTTTCAAGGCCATTGCAGCTTGCGACCTGGTGATTTCGCGGGCCGGTTCAGGGACGGTTGCCGAACTCGGGTATTTCGGGAAACCTTCAATCCTGATTCCACTGCCGAATGCACCAGGTGATCATCAAAGTGAGAATGCGAGAATGCTGGAACGTTTGGGTGCGGCGAGGGTCATCCTCGATGACGAACTGAATGCCGAAAGGTTGATAAAGGAGATAGAGGCTGTCACGCGCGAGGGTGAAGTCTTGCAAGAGATGTCATCGCGTTCGGGGTCGGGATTCCCAGGTGATGGCGCTCCCAAGGTTAGTGATGAGATACTAACTCTCATGAGAAGGCAGGGATGGGATTGACTTCTGAGATTTCACCGAGAAAAGTGCACATTGTCGGTATTGGCGGAGCTGGCATGTCGGCAATCGCCATTGTTCTGACCCAGCAAGGTGTGCGTGTGTCAGGTTCTGACTTGAAGGCCTCGGTTGCTTTCGAGCGTCTCAGGGCCCACGGGGTCGAGCTGCATCTCGGCCACTCAGAGAGCAACGTCGATGACGCTGAGCTCGTAGCCATATCCTCGGCAATTCCTAAATCCAACCCAGAAGTCCGATGGGCTGAACAGAATGGAATCCCGGTGGTTTCCCGGTCAGAACTGCTTCCGATGATGATCTCGGAAAAGGTCGTGCTAGGGGTTGCCGGCACCCATGGAAAGACTACGACCACGTCGATGCTGGCACTTTCGCTGATGCACGCAGGCAGACGCCCGTCGTTCATTGTCGGAGGAGAGCTCAACGAGATTGGCACCAATGCGTTGTGGGATGACGGTGAGGAGCTCGTGATCGAGGCCGATGAGTCTGACGGCACCTTTCTTCACCTGGGTTGCTTCGGAGTAATTGTCACCAATATCGAATCGGACCATCTGGACTTTTATGGGAGTTACGATGCTCTGAGGTCTTCCTTCCGGGACTTTGTGTTGAGTGCGCCTGGTCCAAAGGTGATTTGTGCCGATTCGCCGGATGCCGAGTCACTTCTAGACATTTCCGGAACGGTCAGCTATGGCTTCTCCGATCAGGCGGATTACCGAATATCTGACGTTGTTCCGACCAGATCTAATACCTTGTTTAAGGTTTCAAACAAGTCGTTTGGCAAGGTTGAAGTAGCACTGGCCGTTCCTGGAAGGCACAACGTTTCCAATGCCACCGCGGTTATCGCGCTCTCCAACGAGCTGGGTGCAGATCTGGAGGCGGTGATCTCGGCATTGTCGCTGTTCACGGGCGTGGCCCGTAGATACCAGTACCGGGGAACATACCACGGCGCGACCCTGGTTGACGACTATGCCCATCTTCCGGGAGAGATTGACGTCGTCCTTGACACGGCGGCCTCGCAGGGCTACCAGCGGGTGGTCGCGGTATTTCAGCCACACCGTTATTCGCGTACCGCCGCGCTTTATGGCGACTTTGCAAAGAGCTTCTCGAAGGCTGATGTGGTAGTCATAACTGATGTCTATTCAGCTGGAGAGATGCCGATTCCGGGGATAACCGGTGAGCTGATCAGTTCTTTAGTCAAGACTGATTTTCCTGATAAGGAAGTGCACTACCTGCCGCAGAGGCACCGGGTTGCATCATTTGTGCAATCATTGCTTAGACCAGGAGACATCTGCCTCACCCTTGGTGCAGGAGACCTAACTTTGCTCTACGGGGAGATGCCCGGGGAGCCAGATCTATGACTGGAGATGGCGTGATTGCGGCCGAGGTTCAGGCTGGTCTCGCTGAAATCGAGGGCGCTAACGTCGGGTATGACGCCGAGTTTGGATCAAAGACCACCTATAGGGTTGGTGGACGGTGTACGGCAATGATCACGTGTCAAAGCCTAGACAGTCTTGGCAAGGTCCTTGAACTTGTTTCGCCAAGGCCTATTTATGTTCTTGGCAATGGCTCGAACACGTTGGTAAGTGATCGAGGGTGGGACGGAATTGTGCTCCGTCTTCTCGGTGATTTTGAGAAGATCACTGTAATGCCGACCTTCGCACGGCTTGGCGCCGCGGTTTCACTGCCGGTGGCGGCTCGGAAGCTTGCCAGTCTCGGTCTGGGCGGAATGGAGTGGGCCGTTGGAATTCCAGGGACCGTAGGTGGGGCGGTGAAGATGAATGCCGGCGGTCACGGATCCGAAACTGCGGGCTGGTTGGAAGGCGCCGAGGTATACAGATTTTCCGAAGGCGATTACCACCTCCAACGGGCATCAAAAAATGATCTTGGTTTGAGATACAGAGGCTCGAATATTGCAGATATGGATGTGGTGGCCTCGGCGAGTTTCAATTTTGTCAAACGTGACCAAGCCGACGCGCGACGGATAATCTCCGAGATAGTGAGCTGGAGGAGGAAGCACCAGCCAGGTGGTCAAAATGCCGGGTCCGTCTTCGCCAATCCGGAAAACGATCATGCGGCCCGCCTGATTGAATCAATAGGTTTGAAAGGTCTCAAATACCGCACCGCGGAGGTGTCGCAACGGCACGCAAACTTCATCCAATCGAGCGTGGGCGGATCAGGTGACGACGTTTTCGAACTGATCTGGTTGATTGAGCAGCGAGTCGAAGCCGAACTGGGTGTCCGGCTGCGGACGGAGATAAAGCTGATTGGTTTTGATGTCGAGCGATCTCGTCATTTGAGAGGTGAGTGAGGCTTATGACTGCCACGGAACACGAGGCCAGGAAGATGGGTATAGACCCCAGGATCCGTGAGCGGCGAAACAAGGTGGCGCGGTCGAAAGGGAGAAAAAGGCTTTATCTGATAGTCACCGTCTTCATCGTAATAGGTGGCTATTTTGCAGTCCGGGCACTGCTTAGGATGTCCATGTTTTCGGTTCAGAAGATCGAGGTTTCGGGCAGCACGCACTACTCGAGCGCAGCTCTTATTTCTCAAAGCGGCATTCCACTTGGGTATCCTCTGACTGAGGTGAATCCTCAAAGCGTGGTTCAAAGGATTGAACAGCTCTCTTGGAATGGTGCTGTAATCGTAAAGAAAAGGTGGCCCTCAACCCTTCAGATATTTGTGAGGAACAGGGTTGCACTGAGTGCTGTGCCTGCTAGTTCGACTACCAGTCTCCTAGTGGACCAAACCGGGCGGGTTCTGGCCGTGCAACCCAGCAGTTCCACCGGAAAGTTTTTGCGGCTTTGTCTTATGGCAAACATACCGTCATCCAAGGCATTGGGCCAGAGTAATGGTTGCGAGTATCAGAGCACTGGGCTTGCCTCGTACATCTCGCCTTCGTTCAGGTCGCTTCTGCAACTATCTGTAGCACTTCGCTCAGATCCAGTTGCGAGTTTTTCGGAGCTTGCGGCCTCCAGTGCTGGAGAGATCGACGGGGTACTATCAAATGGGGTAGCCGTCCGCTTCGGATCAACCTCGCAGCTTGATCAGAAGTTAAGAGCTTTGCAGCTGCTGCTCTCTCAGGCTTCAACTGCCGGGTACACGACAGTTGATCTCAGAGTTCCCCAAGAGCCAGTGCTGAGCAACTGGTAGCCGAACCTTCTTGACCCTCCTAACGTGGCATCAGGCTCTACCAGTTGGTTGGGCTCAGCCGTCATCGCCGCCATCACACCACCGTGGCCAAAGGACCCGACACCGGTGAATCGGGGTAAGAGGATTAGTTCGCCTGCTGCATAGGCCCCATCCCGTCATGGGGCACCCAGCCGGGAAGCCGCGTGCGAGTTTAGCTGGACAGGAGTTGGTGGAGCGAGAGCCGTCGAGGTTACAGAGAAGCCTTCCCTGTGAGATGGGCCGCCCGTGGTCGTTGGCAAATGACAGGAGGCGGCAGCTCTTCGGGTGCCAAGGTGAGTGTGACGGGATTGGATCTCTGTGGTTTGGGCGGTGGGTCATGACCGCCTCATGAAGGTCTCTTGGAATGGCCCGGGAGCTCTTGCTGGCCGCTCCCGGGCAAAGAGGAGAGACGGGACCCGACATTGTACATATTGGGCTCTTGCACTTTCTGATCCACCACGGCCTGTTGACTGGTTTCATAGGCCTTGAGCGGAATGGTAGGCGTCATCTGGGTGCCCATCGTCTCTTGCAAAACCACACAGGGCAACAATAGCCCTGTGTGGTTCGAGGGCGGCACTCTTTTCTCAGTGGACCTGCACTTCTGGGACCCCTTATCGAGGGGGTGATCCATTCGGGTTTGCATTTGGGTAGTTGGCCCCTCTCTCTTAGAGAAGGGACGGTGGCACACCAAGGTCGAGAAAGCCAAGCTAAAACTGGAATTCCAAGTTTCACTTAGGAGAGTGGCGGCCGGTGCAAATGGCCAAACAATGGGTCGGGCGTCAACCAGGTGACCTCGGCAAATACCTCAAATAGAAAGACATTTCCAACTATAATTGCCTGTCATACGTGGGTAATGCGGGAATTCCGGGTCGCGCGGTTACTAAGAAAATTCTAATTCCAGCATAATCCAACTGGCACTTGGGCCTGGGAAACTGTACACAA
>DAHXKX010000121.1 GCA_027366165.1 Actinomycetota bacterium | reverse complement strand
CCAGACTGCTCCACCCCGCGACGACAGACTCCTACTCTAGTTGTTTCGAACCTCAGATCAGACCGCTTTGGCCCAATTAGGCTGCACCAGCCCCCGCGGGAACGGTCGTTGTGGTTGTTGTGGATGTCGTGGCTGATGTAGTCGGACTAGTTGTAGTACCGGTAGCCAAAGCCTGCGCCTTGGTAATGAGAACTTGCATCTGATTGATCGCAGATTGGTAAAGCCCCAAATTCCCAGACTTAAGGTCGGCCTGCGCCTGACTCCACAGATTCTGCGCCTGGGTCAACAAGGATGAAATCGTGGATGTGGCCGTGGTCCCCGACGATCCCGACGACGCCGACGATGAGGATGAGGATGAGGATGATGGAGACAGACTCGAACCGTACGTGCCTGGAACTACCACTCCAAAGATGTCATTTAGCGCCGCCGACAGTGTTGGTTCCATAGCTGCCTGGGTTCCGTAAACAACAATTACTTGTTTCAACTCAGGCAACGGGTTCTGCGATGACTGAACATACAAAGGCCTGATATATAGCAGCGCTTTGTGCACAGGTACCATTAGCATCTGGCCGAATTCCACTTGTGATCCGTGTTGGTCAAGCAGTGAAATAGCCTGCGATATGCTCGGAGAAGCGCTTATCGCCGCGTTGACAAGAAGTGGACCATCCACCTGCTGGGCTCTCGGCGACACGTAGGCGGTCAGCTTCCCGTATGAGCCGGGGTCAGAACCCGCAGCCAGAAATCCGGAAAGCGTCTGCAACTGGTTGTTTTGCGACACTGGCACAAACGGCTCGGTCAAGACGAATCCCAACCCCGTCTCGCCCGGCAATCTCAGCAGTTGGTAAGATGGCTGCATCCTAGTCACCTGATTGCTTACAACAGGAAGACCCTGCGCGTTGGTGGTTTGTGTCTGAGTCAGCGCCTGGCTTGGCGAGGTGCCAGGGTCCTGCGCCAGGGTCCATGCGTCGCCGGCATTATAAAACCCAGTTGGGTCGGTTATGTGATACCGGCCGTACATCGTCGCCTGGACAGTGAACACATCGACCGGGTATCGGAAGTGCGCTACCAGGCCGGCAGGTGCCTGAGAAACCGGCGTGAAGATGTTCGGGAAAGCCTTCTCGTAGACTTGGATAATTGGATCAGCCTGGTCAACAACGTAATACTTCATGGAACCTGAGTAAGCGTTAATAACGACCTTAACAGAGTTTCTAACGTAGTTGAACTGAGAGTTCAAACCTGACGAACTATTGACGTTTATGGTGTTGGCAGCCTGAGCATAGGGAAACTGCGATGTCGTGGTGTAAGCGTCAATTACCCAATAAATCTGACCGTTATATATGACAGGGTATGGCTGGGAGTCGTATTTGAGGAACGGAACAGCCTTCTGAACCCTATTTACTATGTCACGATTGAACATGATGCGGGAGTTGGTCGTGATCAAACCAGAAATCAGTGGATTGATATCGCCGAATCTAAGTGCGAAAGCCGCGCGGCGGACAAATGATGTGAGTTGAACACCACCCGATCCTTGGTAGTGAGTCTCAACCGTTGACCCGGAATTGGTTTGGTAATCGATTTCAGGTTGTTTGGTATTGACTATCACGTATCCAGGGTTGTTTGTCCCATAGTAGACCTGGGGCTGAGAAAGGGTTGGGACGCCACCGCCTGACACAGGAGGCAAGTCCTGCAAAAGAAACGCAGGATTGCCATTGGAGGTCGCTTGATTGGCTGCAGCAAGCACCGCACCATACCCGTGAGTGTACTGCAAGTGGAGGTTTATCCAGGACTGGGCAGGCAGGTCCGCAGAGTTGATCTGTCTGACACCAATGATCACGGGGGTTTGGACTCCATTGATGTTGTAGCGGTCGACAGCCAAACCATTGAACTGGTAGTAGGAACGGATATCCTGAAGCTTGTTGAACGTCTGGACTGGCGTGGTGGGGTCCCAAAGTCTCGCGGCCGCCAACGTTGGTGCATCGGCAGCAAGCGTCGCACCCGTAATAGTGCTGCTGTAATCGAAAGGTTCCTGTGCGACGTTATTGATCCCCATAGCAAAGCGGGTGGCGGTTATGTTCCTCTGGATGTACGGTGTCTCCTTTGACACCTGAGAGGGCTGAACGATGAACTTTTGTACTATCGCCGGGTAGATTCCACCAAGAATGATGGAGATAAGGCCCCATAATCCAACTGCCACCACCGGGAGGACCCATCCCTGACGCCTTATGTTAACAAGGAGGATCACGGCTGATACCACAGAGATGAACAGCAGCAGCGTCAGTGCTGGCAACACCGCATGAACGTCGGTATATCCAGCACCATTCACATATGCGTCAGTGGAGTTGACCAGCTTGTACCGCTGCAAGTAGTACCCGACCGCTTTCACCAGAGCCATCAGCGCCAGAATAAACGAGAGGTGCGCCTTGACCGCAGGACTGACCCTGGAACCCTGCCCCTGCAGTCGAATGCCACCATTGAAATAGTTCACGACTGCGACAGCCAGAAACACAACGACCAGGGCTAGGAAACTCCACGACACGAGAAATGACAGAAAGGGCATCCTAAATACATAGAAGGAAGCGTCCTTATGAAACTGTGGATCCGTCCAGCCAAAAGGGACCGAGTTGGAGAACAAGATCCAATTCTTCCACTGACCAGACGCTGAGGTTCCCACAACGATCGCCAAAAAGGCAGCAGCAAGTATCCGGGTCAAACGTGGATAACGGTTGGTTGTTGACCGAAATCGCATCACCAGTTCGTCTTCACTGGCTCCCAACGCGGACACGGGAGGACTCAGCCTTGCAGCCACTATCAGATTTGCAAACATCAGAACAAAGAAAATCAGGTCGAAGACTATTGCGAGACCGACCTTGTCCAGCAGAATTCCTCTCCAGACTTCTGTGAAATGGAAGTTCGAAAACCACAGATAATCCGTATAAAAAACGGCGATGCTCCGTATGGACAGAACAAGAACAAAGACAATAACAACCGCGACAAAGAACAGTAACTGTCGTTTGGTTACCCGTCTTCTTTGTGGCGGCAGATCAGCTGGAATCCTCATGGAAATGAGATTAGGCGATAAATGGCACTAAAAGGCATCTGCAACCGGAATGAATTCCTGGATGCAGATGACCAGTCGGAAACTGTTCACCCCGAATAGTGGCTCCTGCCAGCGAATTGTCAAGGCAATCCGCGCACGGGACATCCTGGGGGTCAACTGCCCAGATAAAAGATTCGTACCCGGATTCAAACATTACCGTGGCGCAGAAGACAGTGTTGGCATACTGCGAGATCAATGGCTCCAACCAGTTGGACCTTACATCACGGTATATCGCCCCCAGCGCGGCAGCAGTTGACTGGTCCTCCACCGTATTATCAACGGCCAGCGCCTCGTCAATGCGCCGCCTCAGCGGCAGCACCACTTCCTTGGCGAACTCCTCGGAATACTCGACCGCGTGTTTCGAGATCTCCCGTCTCACCGCGCTTCCGCTGGTCTCCGCGAAGAGTTCCGCCACCCCCAATCGAACCTGTTCGAAAAAGTCCAGAGAGGCGATTGCCAAAGCATCTATCTGCTCCTTCTCGTCCAGAAGCATATTTAACGCCACTTCGGAACCAGAACTCCTTCGCACCTTGTCCAATAGGTCATTCTGTTCGTCGGCCAGCAGTCTTTTGACCTTCTTGAACAGCATTGTGGCGGTCGGAGCCAGCAGTTCCTCACGCACGTCTAGCAACTCCTGGGTGGCAGCGTCCACCTCAGTCGAAAGGCTCTCCGTTTCCTCCAGCCCTTGCCCAGTCTCAGGCTCTTTGGAAGGCTCAGGAGCAATATCTGGATCCGGCTCTTCGGTGGCGGATTGCGATAAGGCTCTGGGGGATTTCCCTTCTCTGCTGGTGGGTGCGGCCGCACCCCGAGGATCTTCGACGGCGATCAGCGGGACATTGGCGGAGCTGTTGGAGGCAGTTCCACTCAGCTCCTCGCCGCCCATTCGTAGCGACCTTATGCGTGCAAGTATTTCATCGGCTCTGCGCGACATCTGCATCTCATGAGAATTGGATCGCGCCTGGGTCGCAATTGATGGCAGTTCGGCTTCAAGCAGGCTTTCAAGTTCGCGCTGCACCACCGCTTCGTCCGCCATTGAGCTGGTGCGCTCCCCAACCGAAGAAATGTGGCCCATAGTCGGGGCCAGGTCATGCTCGACCCTCGTCGCCGATGAGGACGGCCAGACCTGTGACCCGTCCCAAGCTGATTCCACCTGACCCTCAACATCCAAGGCCTCTATGCCTGGATCACCTAACCCATCCTCAACTCCGTCAACCTGAGTATTGGATACAGACTGATATGCAACGGAGACCTGTTCGCCCTCGCTTTGGCTGGCATCTATAGATCGGTTGGCCACACTGACGTCCTCATCGCCAAGCAATGCATCGGATTCTGAAGGTTGGTACACTTCCTCTGGCAAAACAGCATCGTCAAGTTCGGTGTGGAGCTCGCTTGCCTTGGAAAAAACCCGGACAATACCCTCTTCGAGATGGCTTCCTATCTCGACATGCGAGCTCACAAGCTTGGCTTGGTAGGCCTCAGCGTCGCTAAGTGGAGATCTGACCTTGTCTAATTCAGATGCTCCTGGTTCCACCGCGTACCCGCCGTCAAAGCCGGCACCATCGTAAATCAGGCCCGATGTATTATGAGCCCCCAAACCAGCTTCATCCATACCGTGGCCACTTGAATCTTCGCGGCCATCCGAGTCGATGATGGTACCAGCCTCACTTATGAGTTGAACCGCTCTGGCCAGACTCTGATGGGCTTCAATCCTTCTGGTGGCAAGGTCGGCAATTTCATTGTCAAGCAATG
>DAHXKX010000118.1 GCA_027366165.1 Actinomycetota bacterium | reverse complement strand
GCCTGCCCAAGGTGCAAACAGAAATATCCGGCGATATGCACCAACTGCATGACTACGTCTCTCAAGGTGGTCACATTTGGCATCGAACGTTTCCGCACTCTGTTGCAGGCGGCAGTGGGAAAACAGGTAAGTGAGGTCGATGCCTCAACGGAAATCAGACCCGAGGGTCTTGGGCCAATTACGATTGGTACTGAGGCGGTATTTTCCCGATTTCGTTCGGCCAGGGGGGTTGTGATCGCGGACTTTGACCACTACCTCTATGCCCCGGCCCTCGGGGCCAGTGAGATGGCTCTCGCCCTGCTGGCAAGGGCCTCAAGGTTGGTTTCTCCACGAAATGTCACTTCCCGATACGTGCCTCTGTACATTCAGACGCGGGACATGGAGAACCCTGTTATCAAGGCCGCCCTGGAAGGTGATCCCCGCCAGGTGACTAATGGTGAGGCGGCACTTAGACAAAGGCTCTCCCTTCCTCCATTCGGTGCGATTGTCCGGGTCTTTGGGCCGAAGGCCCCTCTATGGATTCGACGCTCAGAGATTGAATTTGTCAAAGGCGTGGAGGTGGTTCCCTCTGGAGATGGTGACTTTAATGTGAGGGGCAGTTCCATTGAGCAACTTCTGGATCTGATTGCGGAGAAACGGTCAGCCCAACCATCGGCCGGGGTGCGATTTTCAGCTGATTCCAGCTAAACGCCTATCGGGTTACTGGCCGGGAACCCGACGTAACTCCTTACTCCCGCTGAGATCTTTGCAAGTCCGGTGCGGATATCGGCCAGTCTCGACCCATCGAGCGAGAACCAGGGATTTGAATTGCTGTCGGTCCGCGCCTCTATTTGGTTCTTGACGTCACGTCCCAAATCGGTGAGTATCGGCTGTCTGGAAGTGCTGTAGGTGGAGAGGATGCCTGTAGATAACAGCTTTTCGAAGCCGTCATTCCACGTCTCAACGGACCAGCCACGGGTTGGAAAGATTAGATCGTGGGTGACCACACCGGCGGCAATCTGCAAAAGGTGGGACTGAACGCCATCGATGCCATGGGTGGCCAGAGCGGCGTTATGAGTGTCTCCACGGTGTTCGCGAAGCAGGGTGGCGGCACCAAAAAGCCTGGCCGCGGGAGAGTCACCCCAGTCCACTGTCAGATGCGCGGCATAGAGGGCCCTTCCGCTGATCGGTAGCGAGACGGCGATATCGTATAGCCGCGAGGCCATTAGATCGAGTTCAGTCTTAGAAACCAAACCTTCGATGCCGTTCTGAATCGCGTCGATCGCAATCTCGAGGCGTACTCTGAGTATTTCGTGGGGACTTGCGAGGCCCCACGCATCGGGAATTGCTCTCTTTACCATCGCCGGGGCGAAGTGGTAGAAGAGGGCCTCTACAACCTCCGCGCTTGGCGTTCCAAGGGCCGCCGAGCGGGAAGCGAAGTAGCTCATCCAGCCGCCTTTGAGACCGACCTTACTGTAACTGGCTGTAGCATTGGGGTGAAAGTACACGACGGAATGTATCGGCTCGTACAGCCGCCACATCACTCTGCTAACATGCTCCGGCAATCCAGGTACCACCTTTTTCTTGCGGGGGTCTCAACCATTAGACCGCAAAAATCCCTTTAATGCCACCTGATTCAGAGCAATTAGTCAAAAGGGGTTCCGAAAGTGGCTGCGCGGTGTGATCACAGGGCTGCCAATCGTAAGTGGCCTGTTCAAGGACTTCTCCTCGTCGGCGACAATCTCAAAACGGGCGTTTCCCCCTATGATGATTCATGTGGCAACATATTCAATCAGAACATTTGGTGATCCTGTGCTGCGCCAGGTCACGTCGGACGTTGATAATATTGACGAGTCCGTACTGCGCCTGGTTGAGGACATGATTGAGACGATGAATGAGGCACCCGGGGTGGGTTTAGCCGCCACCCAGGTCGGGGTGCAGAAGCGACTGTTTGTCTATGACATTGGTGACGGTCCTTCCGTGGTGTTGAATGGGAGAATAACTGAGTCGAGCGGAGAATGGATCTACGAAGAGGGTTGTCTGTCTGTTCCTGGACTTTATTGGCCCATCACTAGGCCAAATCATGTTCTTTTGGAGGGTATTGATCTAAATGGGAATGAGATAAAACTGGAAGCATCTGAACTACTTGGACGGGTTTTCCAGCATGAAATTGACCATCTTGACGGGGTATTGTTGATCGAGAGGCTTGATCCGGACCAGCACAAGCAGGCCATGAAGATTCTTCGTTCGCAGGCTCTGACTCCGGACCAGGAAACGGCCAGGCGGCGTCTTTCGGGCAGGGGATAGTCAAGTTGGTCTCTTGGTCTGTGCCGTGATCAAAAGAATTGCGTTCCTGGGAACTCCCGAAATTTCGGTATCCACATTGCGCTACCTCATCGACAACGGTTATGAAGTCCCGATTGTGGTCACGGGAGAGGACAAGAAGCGCGGCCGAGGCTCCGCAGTCACTGCATCACCAGTCAAAGAGTTTGCCCGCCAACTGAATTTGAATGTGTCGCACGATCCTAAGGCGATACTGGATGTCGACTTTGACTTGGCGGTTGTCGTCGCATACGGCCGGCTGATATCGGATACCCTTTTGAACAAGGGACTTTTCATAAATCTTCACTTCTCGCTTCTTCCCAGGTGGCGTGGCGCTGCGCCAATGGAGAGAGCGATCCTTGCAGGTGATTCCGAGACAGGCATCTGCGTGATGAAACTCGTCAAAGAGCTAGATGCCGGACCTGTATATCAGACTAGATGGCTTCCACTTGACCGCGAGATTACTCTGGATCAGTTGGCTTGGAGGTTGAGCACACTGGCCAACGAGGCACTTGGTGCCGAACTCGCGCTTGGTGAGGGCGCCTTCTGCTCACCTACGGAACAGGTGGGCGAACCTACATATGCTCACAAGCTCACTGTTGACGATCTGAGGATCGACTGGGCGGGATCTAGCGATGAAGTCATGAGGAAGATAAGACTTGGAAGAGCCTGGACAACCCTGCAGGGCGCGCGCTTCAAGATCCTTACAGCATCAGAGTCCACTGCCGGCGAGGTTACTCTTGGTAAGGGCGAAGTCTTCGGTGTCTTGGTGGGTACCGGAAGCGGTGCCGTAGAGCTTAAGTCTGTTCAGCCGGAGAACAAGCGGATCATGGAAGCCAGGGACTGGATCAACGGGATGAAACAAATCGAGGGCTTACGCTTTATCTGATTACTCGTCGTTCTCCCAAGATTCTCATGAGTAGGATTTAGCTGTGATAGAGATCGCTCCATCGATACTTTCAGCCGACTTTGCCTATTTGGGCGAGGCAATTCATGCAGTTGAGCCCGAAACATCCTGGATCCACGTGGATGTAATGGATGGACACTTCGTCCCGAATCTTACCATCGGCGCTCCGGTCGTGGCGTCTATGCGCCGCCATACCAAGAGCTATCTTGACTGCCATCTGATGATTTCAGATCCGTGGGACTACCTGTCAGACTTTGCCAAGGCCGGTGCTGACTCGGTGTCGTTCCATTTTGAGGTGGGACGGACGTTAGAACTGGTCAAGATGGCGCGGGATCTTGGAATGAAGGCAGGAATGGCCGTGAATCCCGATGCTGTTTTTGAGGACTATGCCGGCTTCATTCCCCAGCTGGACCTGTTGCTCATAATGAGCGTCTTTCCCGGCTTTGCCGGTCAGTCCTTCATTCCTGAGGTACTTCGGTCATTGCGTCGGGCCAAAGAGCTGATCGATGAGAGCGGGGCCGAGACCGTTTTGGAAATCGATGGCGGCATATCGCTCGAGACGATTGGCAGATCCCGTTTGGCGGGGGCTCAGATCTTTGTTGCAGGCTCGGCGGTGTTTGGTAAGCCCGACCCTGCCCAGGCCATCAGGGATCTCAAAGAAGCCGCGGTGCGTGCCCAAGAGGTGACCGAATAATGGAATTGTTGGCGAAGATACTGACGGTTTCCGATGGAGTGGTGGCGGGTACCAGGGAGGACCGCTCAGGTCAGGTGCTCGAAGATGTTCTGATACAGGCCGGTTTTCGCGTAGTAGAGCGTCGGGTTGTGGCGGACGGCGTCGACAGCGTTGCACGGGCGCTCGAGTCTCTCACTGACGCTTTCACGGGTTTGGTGGTATCAACCGGTGGAACTGGCTTCGGGCCACGTGATCTCACGCCGGAAGGTACCAAGATGGTGTTGGAGCGGGAGGCTCCAGGAATCGCTGAGGCGACACGTCTGGTGTCACCCCTGGGAAGGCTGTCCAGGGCAGTTGCCGGTACGAGGGGGACAGCTTTAATCATCAACACGCCCGGCTCGCCTGGAGGCGCAAGGGAGACGGTGTCCGCGGTGTTGGACATCATTCCACATGCCATAGAGCTTCTGGCGGGCACTTCCCCCGGTCATGAGAGCGTAAAGCAGGTGGATTAGTGGCACCGATGTCCTCTCCGGAGCAACTCGAAAACATGATGCTTTTCGCCGCCGCAGAGGCCGAGAAGGCACGTTTGTTAGCTCCTCCCAATCCATGGGTGGGGGCGGTGCTGGAGACAGATCGTGGCACAGTTACCGGGCATACCCAGAGTCCCGGTAGCTCCCATGCGGAAGTTGCGGCCCTTGATCAGGCTGGTTCTGACGCGGTTGGGTCGACACTTTTTGTCACGCTTGAGCCATGTTCCCATCACGGGAAGACACCTCCCTGTGTAAATGCCATCGTCAGAGCTGGCGTAAGAAGGGTTGTGGTATCGCTGGTCGATCCGGACCCTAGGGTAAGGGGCACCGGAATCGCCTATCTTCGGGAGCATGGAGTGGAGGTGATAGTAGGTGTCGCAAAGGAGGCAGTCAAGGCGCAGCTGGCTCCGTATCTGAAGCAAAGGTCGACCGGGCTGCCGTGGGTCGTCCTGAAACTGGCCAGCACTCTTGACGGAAGAATCGCCGCAAACGACGGGAGTTCTAACTGGATAACGGGTGAAGCTGCCCGGACTCGTGTTCAAATGCTCCGTGCTGAGTCGGATGCAATAGTGGTGGGAGCAAATACCATCAGATTGGATGACCCGCGCCTTACGGTACGAATCCCCGGAGTCTCAAGGTCGCCCAGGCGAATCGTCCTTGGCCGAATTCCGGCCGGGTCGAAGGTACTGCCGGCGGAAGAGTTTTTAGGATCTCCTGATGAGCTGTTGAAAGAGCTGGGCGGAAATGGCGTGCTTCAGGTTCTCCTCGAGGGCGGGGCAAGTCTGGCCAAGAGTTTCCTTGACAGTGACCTTATCGACCAGTATGTCTTTTATATTGCTCCGGCGCTCCATGGAGGGCAGGATGGCAGGTCCGCTTTCGCGGGACACGGTGCTGAAACGATCGGTGATGTGACAAGACTTGATTCGAAAAGCGTAATGTCAATTGGGAACGATGTGGAGATTGTGGCCTGGTCCCAGCGGGCTTCTAAACTGATCGAGTCCCTCTGACGTCGGCATAAGCTGATTCGAAAACCCAAGGGAGGATCGAGATGTTTACTGGTTTAGTGGAGGGGTTTGGGTCTTTTAAGTCGAGGGATGGAGACAGGTTCACCTTCAGCTGGCCCGGCAATGAGTCTCCTTATGAGATCGGGGAATCGATAGCGGTTAACGGCTGCTGTTTGACTGTTGTCGACTTCAGCGGATACGACTGGACAGCGAATGCCATTCCCGAGACGTTAGCACGGACCAATCTTGGCTATCTGAGACCTGGAGATCCGGTTAATTTCGAAAGACCAGTCAGGTTGTCTGATCGTTTGGGCGGTCACATTGTCCAGGGTCACGTTGACACTGTCGGGATTGTCAGACAGCCTGCCCCGAATCTGATCATCGGCTTTGACCCGGAGTTTGCCAAGTATGTGGTTGAGAAGGGTTCCATAGCCATCGACGGGGTTTCACTTACCGTTGTGGAGGCTGGACGGGATTTTGCTGCGGTCTCGATTATTCCTCATACCAGCTCAGTGACTACACTTGGAAGCAGAGATATCGGTGAGAGGGTAAACCTGGAGTTTGACATAGTAGCTAAGTATGTTGAACGTATGCATACCCTTGGAGTACCCAGCTGATGACCAGGGCGCAATTTATCTAAACAGACAGGGTGATGACAGTGGGACTTGGAACCATCGAAGAGGCCGTGGCGGCGATTGCTCGAGGCGAGATGGTTGTCGTGGTCGACGATGAGGATCGTGAAAATGAGGGCGACCTCATTATGGCTGCGCAGTACGCGACGCAGGAGGCAATTTCGTTCTTTATCAAGCATACCTCCGGTTTCATTTGCGTTTCACTGAAGGGCGACCGTTTGGATGAGCTTGAGCTTCCTTTGATGGTGATTGACAATACCGAGTCGCAGAGGACTGCGTTTACAGTCAGCGTGGACTATACACACGGCACGACTACAGGAATCTCGGCGCATGACCGTTCGGCGACCATAAGGGCGCTTGCGGACCGGAACTTCAGAGCCACGGATTTTGCGCGTCCGGGCCATATCCTTCCACTCCGCTATCGGGACGGTGGTGTCCTGAAGCGGGCTGGCCATACCGAGGCTGCTGTTGATTTGGCGATTGCGGCAGGTCTCGAGCCGGCAGGTGTTCTGTGTGAAATCGTGTCCGAGGACAAGTCCCAGATGGCGAGATTCGATGAGTTGAAGAAGTTTAGCGAGAAGTATGACCTGGTAATGGTGTCCATAGCCGAGCTGGTCAGATACCGTCGCAAGAAGGACAAGTTGGTTAAACGGGTTGAGGGCGCCACCGCCAGAATTCCGACCGTCTACGGTGATTTTACCTGCATAGTCTATGAGTCGGTACTGGACGGAGAGAATCATGTTGCGCTGACTATGGGAACCATTGACGACGGTTCCCCTGTGCTGGTGAGGGTCCATTCGGAATGTCTGACCGGCGATGTCTTCGGTTCGCTCAGGTGCGACTGCGGACCTCAGTTGGATGCGGCGTTGCAGATGATTGCCAAGGAGGGCGCCGGCGTTGTGATCTATCTCCGTGGCCATGAGGGCAGAGGTATTGGCTTGGCTCACAAAGTCCGCGCATACAACCTTCAGGAGCAGGGGCGCGACACCGTCGATGCAAACTTGGAGTTGGGACTTCCGGTCGACTCCAGGGAGTATGGCATCGGAGCCCAGATGCTGGTCGACCTGGGAATCACCGAGACGAGACTCATAACCAACAATCCCGCTAAATACGGAGGGCTGGAAGGATTTGGCCTGGACATTGTCGAGAGAGTGAAGTTGCCAGCTTCCGTAAATCCCGAAAATATCAACTACCTGAGAACCAAAAGGGAGCGTATGGGTCACCTTCTGGATGGCTTGGATGATTAGGCTAGTCAAAAGTAATTTTTTGGCGTCGAGGAAGGTACAGCTTAATGCCTGGTGGGAGTGAAGCCTTAGTTGATCCTGAGCCTGAGCCGCTGGTTACCGGCGAGTCTGATACGTACGTTCTGGTGGCTTCCCGCTACAACGACTTTATCACCAAGGAACTGATCGAAGGAGTGATAGGCGGGCTGACACGCCACGGCGTTTTGGAAAAAAATATTAAGATTGTCCGGGTTCCTGGTGCAATGGAGATACCGATTGCGGCAAAGTGGCTGGCAGAGAGCGGTAGATATAGCGCCATAAGTTGTCTCGGATCAGTTATTCGCGGAGCTACGACTCACTACGAAGTGGTGGTAAACGCCTGTTCCAACGGAGTGGCACAGGTGGGTTTGGAGTTCGGAATTCCGACAATATTCGGAGTCCTCACCACTGAGAACATTGAGCAGGCGATCGAAAGAAGTGAGATGACTCTGGGGAACAAAGGCCGCGAGTTTGCGGAGACTGCAATAGAAATGGTTAGCCTCAAGCGTTCGATCTAGGGTTGATGGCCGATATTCAGAACGGAATTGTTAAATGCTTCGATTGGTACTTCCCAAAGGTTCGCTCGAAAAGGCAACCCTTGACCTATTTTCCCAGGCCGATTTGTCGGTTTCACGTGCCTCCGATGTGGACTACAGAGGAAGGATCGATGACCCTCGAATTGACGAGGTGAGGATTCTCCGGCCACAGGAGATCGCAAGTTACGTAGCCGAGGGCCGGTTTGATTTTGGAATCACTGGGAGAGACTGGATCGAGGAGACGGGGGCAGATGTGGTGAGCCTTGGCGAGCTTCAGTACTCCAAGGCCACCTCAAACCCGATACGTATAGTACTGGCGGTGGCAAACGATTCACCGGTGCAGTCGAGCAAGGACCTGAAGCCAAATCTGAGGGTTTCAACCGAATATCCTGTCTTAACCAAGCGGTATTTCGATTCGCTTGGCATTCCCGCACATATTTCGCTGTCGTATGGCGCCACTGAGGCGAAAATCCCCGATATTGCCGATGCAATTGTGGAGATAACAGAGACGGGACGGGCGATCAGGGCGTCTGGCTTGCGAATCGTTGACACCATTCTGGTCTCTTACACGGAGGTGGTAGCCAACCCGACTTCGGTGAGCGACCCTGTCAAGTCACATGCGATGACTCAAATCATGACCCTGTTGACCGGTACGTTGAAGGCGCGTGGTCATGTCCTCGTGAAGCTGAATGTTGGTGAGAGTGATCTGAACTCGGTAATAGCGACAATTCCATTCATGAAGGCGCCGACCATCTCAAAACTTTTTGGTGATGTTGGCTACGCTGTCGAGGCTGTGGTCGCGAGATCGCAGATCAACACGTTGATCCCCGCGCTCAAGGATGCCGGAGCAACCGACATTCTGGAAATACCACTGTCGAAGATCGTTCCCTAGATGCACTTGAGTGTACTGTTGTCGGGCGGTGGACGCGGGGTGGTGGCCAGGTTCGACGAGTCGGCTGGCCTGGGTGTCATTGCCGGATTAGACGGAATCGAGGTGCCCTTCCATTGCACAACCATATCCGATGGAACCCGGGTTATTGAACTTGGCACCGCAGTGTACTTCTCGATCTTTCCGGCCCTGGGGGGACAGGTGGAAGCTTTGAGGGTGGAGAAGCTCTAATCCTTTTCTGTCTGGTAGTTTGGGCCAGGTGGGAGCGCAAGTCTCTTTCATACCAGAGGGGAGGGCGTCAAAGTGCTGAAACCTGAATATAGGCAAGACGCAGTTGCGACACTCCCTCCAATATTTCCTGCTCATTATTGCCCAGGCGTCCTTTGAGAGCCTCAGTGATTCCCGCAAGGGCGTCGATCGCCAATGTCGCTGGGCCGAGCTGTGGGGGACTGTCAGAAAGGTAGATCGCGGCCAGCTCAAACAACCCGAAGCAGTGATTGGCGATGATTACCTCAGGTGTGGAAGCGAGTATTTCTTTTCGTAGCCGATCGAGGTCGGCCGTACCGTCTTCGTTCTCAAATGCCGCGTCTTCAGACTCCGGCTGTACTTGATCAGAAGTGCTTGACATGTTGCATTTCTCCGCTCTGGTGTCGATTATCGAAATGTGCTGTTAGACTACTTTCGAAGTTTAATGAGAAAGCGGAGCAAGCAGATTTTGGCTCCCACCTTGTCGCTCCCAAAGTAGACAGGGTCGATTATAGGCAAGATCTTTTGTCGCCTTCGCTTTTTCGTGCACGGTTTGAAACTACGAAAGAAATTTTGTAGTTGGTGATGAAGGAGTGATGCCGAATAGTCGCACCCACAACAAACGAGCCTCGTATCAATGACCGAATCAGGGCTAAAGAGGTTCGGCTTGTAGATCCAGAGGGTTCCCAGCTTGGAATCAAGAGCCTCCACGAAGCAATGGCGCTGGCCAGGCAGATGGACTTGGACCTCGTTGAGGTGGCTCCTATGGCTGTTCCCCCAGTCTGTCGAATCATGGATTATGGCAAGTTTAAGTTTGATGCCGCCCAGAAAGCCAAGGAATCCCGTCGAAAGTCCATGGGCGCGCAGATGAAGGAGATGAAATACCGGCCAAAGATCGGTGCCGGTGATTTTGACACCAAGACCAGGCAGGTGATCAAGTTCCTTCAGGAAGGTCACAAAGTCAAGATCACGATCATGTTTAGGGGACGGGAGCTGTACCACCCGGAGCTTGGCAAGAGCATCCTAGACCGGATCGCGGAAGAGGCTCAGAGTGCAGGAAAAGTGGAGTCAGTTCCAAAGCTTGATGGTCGAAACATGATAATGGTGTTGGGCCCAGACAAGCGGAGTGCAATTAAGACAAGTACCTCCAAAGATGAACATCATTCGGTAGCACCATCTGGGAATGAGAGTTCACCGAACGGCAAGTCTCAGCAATAGACGAATCAAGTTCTTGCTGTTGCCGGTTCTGTCGAGTTGAAGACGGAACGATAAATTGCTTAATCGTAGAGCCTGGCTTGAAAGCAATGCCGGGAAAATCAAGGAGTTGTTAGATGCCCAAGATCAAGACTGACCGTGGTGCAGCAAAGAGGTTCAAGATCACGGGAAGCGGTAAACTGCGTCGCCGCAAGCCGAACAGGTCTCACCTGCTGGAGAAGAAGTCCTCAACCAGAACCCGCCGATTAGGACGTGAGGCGGATGTCGCGAAGGGCGATCTTCGTCAAGTTCGTAGGATGCTGGGCATTTAGCTCTGTTGATTTATTTTCTAGTTTTCGAGGTCAGGAGTTGAGATGGCAAGGGTGAAAAGGTCAGTACATGCCAAGAAGCATCACAAGGCGGTGCTGGAGCAGGCTAAGGGCTATTACGGCAACAAGTCGAGAAGTTTCAGGTCTGCAAATGAGCAGGTTTTGCACTCGATGGCTTACGCGTTTAGGGACCGGCGTGCGCGTAAGGGAGAGTTTCGTCAACTGTGGATTCAGCGTATTAACGCTCAGGCACGAGTGAACGGAATCAGCTATTCCCGTTTGATTGCCGGTCTGAAAGCGGCCGGAATTACGATCGACCGTAAAGTCTTGGCGGATCTCGCGGTTGCTGATCCGCATGCATTTTCTGTTCTGGTTGAAAAGGCGCGTTCCGCGCTAGTGGTTTCCAACTAATTAGGGGTTATTACGGCTGGTGCGCCACTAACTTTCAAGCATCAGAGAATCGTTCGCCTTCGGAGACTTCTCCGAAGGCGTTCTTTGCGTGAAGCTGAGCGCAAATTTGTAATCGAAGGGTCTCGGGCAGTCGAATCGGCCATTCTCTCCAAAGTGGAGCTTGAGGCGATTTACTTCGAGGCGTCGGACAACGAAATCGCCGTCAATGTTTTGGAAAAGGCCTCCCGAATCGGCTACCGGATTTATGAAGTTGCGCCGGGGACTCTAGACAGAGTTGCTGACGCGGTTACGCCCCAGACCGTTGTCGCCGTGGCATCTTTCGTGGACCAGAAAATTTCCGCAATTGAGCTTGACTCGTTTGTAGTGGTGATGGCTGGAGTGCGGGATCCCGGGAACGCGGGCACAATTATTAGGACTGGTCTCGCCGCTGGCGCTTCGGCAGTAATCCTGTGCGAGCAGTGTGTTGATATCTATAATCCAAAGACGGTACGGGCCAGTGCCGGCGCGCTTTTTAGCGTTCCCATAGCGATGGTGGATTCCCTGGGGGTGGTGAGCGAGTTTCTCAGAGCGCAGGGATTTCAGATGATTGGGACCTCCTCGCATGCCAAGACCTGGTACTGGGATGCAGATCTCACCGGAAAAGCGGCGATCGTGCTTGGAAACGAGGGCAGCGGACTCGACGAAAGCTACTCCGGTCTTTTCGATTATTCAGTCACGATACCCATCGATACGAGGGCGGAGTCACTAAATGTGGGCGTGGCCGCGTCCGTGCTCATGTTCGAGGCGATGCGTCAGAGATTGACCATGGATAAAAAAGGCTGATACCAAGACTGTACGGTTGTGAGTCGAAGTGTCCTGGAGGTGCTGGTTTATTCAGTGGCCGCATTTGGAATGTCTTGGCGCAAAACCGGTTTGACAGCGGATGTGGCTTTTCCGCTGCGGTGGGTCAGAATGGTCTGTAAGTCACGGTAACCCTTGGCCGACATTGTTTGAAGGAGGTGTCTGCCACCGACTAAACCCTTTCCGAGGTTTGGTTTGAGGGGATCTCCGGTGGTTGTGAGAACCCATGCCCATGCGGCCAGATCGACTGGGTAGAGGAGATATCCGACCCGGGTGGCGGGAGCAATGAGAATGGCGATGAATAGGACAAGCGCTGACAGCCACGAAGCCCCGGTGTGAACCTTTGGTGTGCGGTAGATTATAAGTACCAGGGTGGCGATGCCGATTGCGATGCCAATGGCGAATGCGATCTTGGGGTATCCCCTCCAAATGCTGTCAAGAATGTGTCCAGGTAGAGGGCTAGCAGCTGGTGATTTCAGAGAGGCGATGCCTGCCGGGAACTTTATCACGTTGTTTACGAGAGCTGAAAGATTGTGGATAACCTCCCGGCCCAGTGTCCATGTCATGATGGTCAATGCCGGAAGTGCCAGTTTCAGTCCCGCCCGCCACCCGTTTCGGACCGCTAGGACAAATCCAGCAATGATTACAAGTGGCCAGGCCGTAAATTTCAGGATGGCGGCCAGGCCGAGCACAATTCCGGACCAGCCCCACCTCTGGCGGGCAAGGAGTACGATTCCCAGGGCCATCAATGCAACAACCGGTATGTCGTCACCACCTGTCACTAGCGGTAGTGCAGCTGTCGGCAGAATTGCCATGGCCTGGAATGCAAGCATGGGAGATCTCTTGGTTCGTGGTCGCCAAATGATGGCCAGTATTGTCGCTATGAGCGTAATGAGTACAAATCCGAGACGGGGGTCGCCAAGTGCGGCTGGCTTGTGTATGAGTGCGCTGCCAATGCCGAACAATGCCATTCCCGGCAGATACGGGAAAAAGGCATTTGTGATCGGAACTGAAGAGGACGAGGCCAGTCCGGCTCCCGCGCTGTGGATCACCGGATACAGAGCCTTTCCAGTGATCAGTCGTGAGCCGGCCGCCTCGATGGCCAGCACCTCAGGCTGGGCGTGCGCTATGGTGCCGAGTGAGCCTGCTTGGTCGACAATCTGAGCCAACAGTGGTATGAGGACCGCGGTGACGAATACAAGCATCACGATGGCTATGCGGAGTGCACTTCGCCGTCTGGGAGGGCGAATAACCATCCAGGCTGATGCAATTGTGGCTATGAGATATGGCAGTGCAGCCATCTCCCCCCACCACCTGTAGATGGCTATTGAGGATATTCCGAATGTCAACAACGCAAAGATGGTTGACCCAAAGTACAAAGCCGCATCTGCAGCTTCGGGAGGCAGCTGTCGGACCCTGGTCCAAATGGCGGTAAACAGCTCTTCCGAACGGCGAAGGGTTGAAGCGGTTACTATCTGTCCTGTCTGAGCTCCATCCGCGCCAATATCGCTTTTGAGCCTAGACATTGGCTGCAAACCCCGAGTACGGCCCCACGTCTAACGCGGCCATAGATCTGAGGAGGAGCATCGTGGCGGTCCTAGCGCGAAAGCCATGGGTCGCGTGAGCCTAAAATGTCTTTCCCAGGTACTGTCTCCATGCGACTCGTTTGGAAGCCTTCTCGAGATAGTTCGGTTGGTTCCGGGAATTGTCGATTTGCCAACATTGGATTCCGTCGCTTGGTGGGTTAGCAACCAGTTTAGCCACTGATTTTTGAGAAGTGCGTGATCAAACTATTATTCACTCCGTTTTTCCTGCTCTGTTCTCATCTTGTATTCAGGCAGCTAGATTATGCGTCTATGTTCGCTTCACGCAGTGATTAACACCAATATGGCGGATGAAGTGCCTTGCTTTCACATCAAATGCCGATTTCAACGGTCCTGGTAATAGCACATGGATTTGGGTGCTATCCAATCTTGTATATTCAAAAACGCACATAATCTGCCAGTGTTTTTTTAGCGGCTCTCTGATCCGGACTAGATGGTTTCGATGCCGATCATTGTCGATAGGTAGTGACTTGGGGATGAAGTCAAACGGAAAGTCAGGTCAGGTGGCGAGCGAACAGGCTGCTAGTTTGTATGATTGTCTTGGCCGTTGCGTGCGGATCGGGGGGTCTGTTCCAAGCTTGCCGGTCCTATTCGTATTGAGGAGTTTGGTTAGGTGTCTCAACTGTCTTTGCAGGAGATCATTGACAAAGTGGAGGAGCTGAAGCGGCACTTCCGATCCTCACTCGAAAATCTCGATGATGTGGGTCGCGCGAGAGACCTTGAGTCCGAGGTGCTCTCGAAGAAGGGTTCGATCGCATACCTGAACAGGCAGCTTGGTTCCCTTGATCAGGAGTTGAGGCAGTCCGCTGGAGCAGTGATAAACCAGGCCCGTGCCGAGTTAAGTGGCGACTATGAACACGCATTGTCGAAGCTGCTGGTCCAGGCCCGCATCAAAGAGCTGGAAAGCGAGAAGCTCGATCTGTCTGAGATTGTCTTTGACTCCGGTTTTCGCTCAGGCAGGACCCACTTGATCACAAGGACCAGGCAGGAGCTTGAAGATATCTTTATTGGTATGGGGTTCACCGTGGAGGAGGGACCGGAGGTTGAGACGGACTGGTACAACTTCGAGGCACTGAACATACCCCCGTACCACCCGGCACGTGCCGGACAGGACAGCTTCTACCTGAAATATGGGGAACCGGAATCGATGCTGCTGAGAACCCACACCTCTCCGGTCCAGATAAGGGTCATGACCAGCCAGCAGCCGCCAATCTACGCAGTAATGCCCGGTCGCGTTTATCGCAGGGATACCGCAGATGCCCGGCACACCCCGGCTTTCCACCAGATTGAAGGTCTTGTGGTTGACAAGGGAATTACCTTTGCCAATTTGGCCGGCACGATAGAGACGTTCACCAAGGCCATCTTCGGACTGAACATAGTTTCGCGTCTGAGGCCGGGATACTTTCCTTTTACCGAGCCATCTGCGGAGTTCGAGGTCACCTGCGCCATCTGTGAGGGAGCCGGCTGCAGGACCTGTTCCAGCACCGGATGGATCGAGCTTGGAGGGTGTGGAATGATCGACCCAAACGTCTTCGGCGCTGTCGGACTTGATCCCGAGGTTTGGAGCGGCTTTGCATTTGGTTTTGGCATTGACCGCCTGGCTCAAATGCGTTACGCAATTTCTGACATGCGGGTTCTTCTGGACAACGACGTCAGGTTTCTCCGCCAGTTCTAGTGACAGAGGTCATTGATTTATGAAAATTCCTTACTCCTGGCTTTGTGACTTTGCTCCATTCCAGACTCTTGAGCCCAAGAAGTCCCCCTCTTCTCCCAGCTTCGAACTGATTAAGTTGTTGACGGACTCGATGAATGATCTTGGTCTCGTCGTCGAAGGTATGGAGTGGATTGGAGCTGGTCTTGACAACGTAGTCGTTGCCCAGGTTCTGGAGATCCACAGCATCGAAGGGGCTGACAAGATCAGGCGAGTAATTGTTCAGGCCGACGAGGATCGGCCTCTTCAGATAGTCTGTGGAGCGTTCAATTTCGAGATAGGGCACAAGGTTCCGCTTGCGAAGATTGGCGCTGTGCTTCCGGGAGAATTCCTAATTGCGAACCGGAAAATGAGGGGAGTGGACTCCTTTGGGATGTTGTGTTCCCCCATTGAGCTTGGTCTTGGAAATGATCAGAGCGGATTGATGATTCTCCCGGACAATGTCGAGGTGGGATCGAGCATCTCGAAGGCTCTTGGAATAGTGCCGGACGTGGTCTTTGATCTCGCTATCGAGAACAACCGGCCTGATGCAAACTGTGTCTTAGGGGTAGCCCGCGATCTCGCCGCATGGTTAAGGATTCCATTTGCTGAACCGGCTATTCCGGTGTTGCCGACACTCTCTCCAAAGTTATCCAAGCGATTGTCAAATGTTGGCGTTCACTGTGTGGAGCAATGCGACCGGTTGTTTGTGGCACTCTATGAAGGTGTGGAGCCCAAGCCGACGCCGGAGTCTGTGGCCAAAAGGCTGGGTCTGGCGGGTATGCGGACCGTGTCTCCAATCGTCGACATATCCAACTACCTGATGCTTGAGCTGGGTCAACCGACACATCCATATGATGTCGACGCTTTGGCAGGCGCGGCGATCTCAGTTCGTCTGGCCAGCCGGGGTGAGTCATTGACCACACTCGACGGAAATACCCGGATACTTGGTATGCCCGATGCAAGGGGGCGTGAATCAACTGACTTGGTGATAGTCGATGGTAACGACCATCCCGTAGGTCTGGCCGGGATCATGGGTGGAGAAGAATCTGAGATTAAGCCTTCCACGAAGAATGTCCTTTTGGAATTGGCTCATTTCCATCCGATGACGATAGCCCGCACCTCTAAGCGGCTCGGACTGCGGTCTGAGGCCTCCGCCAGATATGAGAGGGGAGTTGACCCTCAGGTGATCGAAGTCACTCTGGCCCGGTTTAGCGAGATGCTTGGCCAGTCTCCTGTAGAAATTGTCGATGTATCATTGCCGTCAGCGCTCGATAGGAGGAATGTCAACCTCAGGGTATCGCGTCTTAATTCAATACTTGGAACATCCCTGGAAGCCGGCCAGGTTACGCCCTTACTGGTTCCGCTTGGATTCGGCGTAGAAAGTGCTGGCCAAGAAACTCTGAAGATCGTTGTGCCGACCAATAGGTCCGATGTCGAGCGCGAAATTGATGTTATCGAGGAGGTGGCAAGGCACTACGGATACCGCAAGATCGACAAGGTCCGGCCGGATTCGAAGATCATCGGGACTCTGAAGCCATCCCAAAGAGTGCGCAGAAAGATAGCCTCCCTTGCGGTTGGTATGGGTTTCTATGAGACCTGGAGCGCAACCCTCCTTTCCCCGGGTGAACAGGAAACATTCGGTGACCGGGGTGCTTTCTTGGAGGTCGAGAATCCTCTTGCGAAAGAGGAGTCAGTTCTGAGGAGGTCTCTACTCCCCGGACTAGTAAGGGCGTTGCGCTTCAACCTCAATAGAAAAGAGGAGGAAGTCAGGTTCTTCGAGACCGGTAAAGTGTTTTCCCTTTCCGGGGGTGAGATAATCGAGACCGAGAGGGTCGCATTTCTAATGGCCAATGCAGGCGATGACGCGACATCCGCGCTTTCGGTATTTTCGAGAATCAAAGACTATTTCTCGCTTGAGCGGGTTTCAATTGTAAACCATTTCGAGTTTGAATCGGGCACGCAGGGGTTGCTGGAGCCGAGTGCCCTGGCAGAGTCGTGGAATGGCATGCACCCAACAAGGAGTGCCTATCTGGTAGCGAACGGGAGTATCATTGGCCAGGTCGGCGAGATCGACCGTCAGGCTCTTGCAGAAAGTGGAGTTGAATTCGAACGCAGGGTGGGCTATCTGGAGATTGATTTTGCAAGGTTCAGCTCTCTGATTCCGACCCCGGGGGCCATGAAGGCCATTTCGCAGTTTCCCTTGGCGCAGGTCGACTTGGCGTTCGAGGTGCCCGATACTGTAAGCGCCTGGGATATCGAATACGTGCTTGCCCATGAGGCAAATGCGCATGTCACGTCTGCAAGACTGTTCGATGTGTTCAGGGGGGGGTCAATTAAGTCCGGCTGTCGTTCGCTGGCATTTTCCATTCGAATGTCCTCAGCTGAGCATACGCTGACCGAATCCGAGATCAGTGGAATCAGGGCCGATTGCATTTCGGTAGTGGAAAGCCGGTTCAAGGCGAAGCTACGGGCATAAATAGTGTTGCATAATCATTCAGGCCGGTGTATTATTAGATTATGAAATCTGTGGTGATTGGCGCGTCCGGATACACTGGAGCCGAACTTCTTAGAATACTCGCGTTTCATCCTGACATCGAGGTGATATCGGCTGCCGCTTCGAGCCATGCCGGTCAGCCGATCTCTGAACTGTTTCCGTCTCTGTTTCCACACTATGGTGACATGGTCTTCAGTAATGCCGATATGCTGGTCAACGATCTCGCGGACGGCATTGAACAGGCGGACATTGCGTTTCTGGCCTTGCCGCACGGAGTAAGTCAGGCAGTCGTTCCGCGGCTGTATGACAAGGTGGGACTAATCGTGGATCTCTCTGCGGATTTTCGGCTCAGGGATCCCGAGGCCTACCCGATTTGGTATAAAGTTGCACACACCTCCCCTTCGTACCTCAAAAAGGCGGTGTACGGCCTTCCTGAGATGACAAGGAGCCAACTCAAGGGGGCGCGATTGATAGCCGTCGCGGGCTGCTATGTCACCTGCTCCACCCTCCCTCTATTGCCACTTCTCTCCGCGGGGCTGATAGAGCGCAATTCAATAATCATCGATGCGGCGAGCGGGGTGAGTGGAGCTGGTCGCTCTATCAAGTCAAACTACCTGTTCAGTGAGGTGGACGAGAACTTCTCGGTCTATGGGCTTAAGAACCATCGCCACACTCCGGAGATCGAACAGAACCTGGGCTCGCAGGTACTTTTCACCCCGCACCTTCTGCCGACAAATCGTGGCATTCTTGCGACGGCGTACTCCCGTCCCACGGCGAAGTTCCTGGGCGCGATTGCCGCTGTCTCCGATCCTGAAAAGCTTGGATCAGATCTGATTCTGTCGGAACTCACCAGAAGTTACTGCGACGAGCCCTTTGTCTTTGCGACTGAGTCACCGCCGTCGATCAAAGCCACTTTGGGTTCCAATAATGCCATAGTTTTTGGAACTTATGACCAAAGGACCAATACCGTGATTACGGTGTCAGCGCTGGATAATCTCGTCAAAGGGGCCTCCGGTCAGGCGGTTCAGTGCGCGAACATTGCGCTCGGTCTTCCGGAGGCGACGGGCCTTAGTTTGTTGGGACTCTACCCATAATCTTGAAAGGTTACGCATGAGTGTTTTATTTTCGCAGGGATTTCTGGCATCCGGATTTGCATCCGGAATAAAGGAGTCTGGTGGCATGGACCTTTCTCTGGTGGCCGTGAGCGGGGACGAACCGGCTACGGCCGCAGTCACGTTCACCCAGAACCTCTCTGCCGCTGCTCCGGTCCAGGTTTCCAGGAATCATTTCAATAGGTCAGGCCACAAAGTATCGGCAGTCATTCTTTCTAGCGGAAACGCGAATGCGGCCACTGGGGCTAAAGGGTTGTCCGATGCCAGTCTTATGTGTGATCTTGTTGCTGCGGGCCTTGGAATTGCATCAGAGAGAGTGCTCGTTTGCTCCACCGGCCTTATCGGAATTCCAATGCCGACTGAAAAGTTCCAATCCGGTATTCCAAAGCTCGTGAATCTTCTTGGCGGCACCCCTGCTCATAGCCTCGATGCGGCCAGGGCCATCATGACGACCGATACCAAAGAGAAGCTCATAGCGTTGCAAGGGTCCAACTTTCGAATCGGGGGAATGGCAAAAGGCGCGGCGATGCTGGCTCCGAACATGGCCACGATGCTTGCGGTGCTGACAACGGATGCCGTAATTTCAGGCGAGGCCCTTGATACTGGTCTGAAGAAAGCCGTCGATGAATCCTTTAATCGCCTGGTGATCGACGGTTGCACCTCCACAAATGATACGGTGATCTGCCTTTCTTCAGGTAAAGGCGGCGAGGTGGACCTGGGGGAATTTCAGGCCCTGTTGACTAAGGCCTGCAGGTCTCTTGCCATGCAGATGGCAATGGATGCCGAGGGAGCGACGAAATGTGTCACGGTGAAAGTCGTCGGCGCTGCGAGCGATGCCGAGGCTGACCGAGCTGCAAGAAAGGTGTCGGCTTCGCAGTTGGTGCAATGCTCGTTCTACGGGGCGGACCCCTACTGGGGTCGGCTCGCTTCGGAACTGGGGAGCAGCGGAGCTAGTTTTGACCTCGACCGGCTGGAGGTAAGGTATGGCGGAATTGTGGTTGCCAGGGAGGGTATCGCCGTGGCTTTTAATTCGGAAGAGCTGCAAAAGTATATGTCTCATCGTGAACTTGAAGTCGTGTGTGACTTGGGACTTGGGAGCGGGAGCGCCGAGATCATAACCACGGATCTGACCCCTGGTTACATAGCCGAGAATATGAGGACCTCATAGATGCCTGATTCTGTGACGGACTTCAGTGCTAACGAGATCGAGAGTGCCTGGCAGAAGAGCCAGGTTTTGGTAGAGGCTTTACCGTATATCAGAAGATTCACCGGCAAGGCGGTCGTCATAAAATACGGTGGAAATGCAATCTCCGATTCATCGTCCGGTGTTGATGAGAGCCTGTTATCCTTCGCCAAGGACGTCGTGCTGATGCACTCGGTGGGAATTCTTCCAGTGGTGGTGCACGGTGGCGGGCCTCAGATCGGCGATTACCTCAAGCGTCTTGGAAAGGGTTCCAAATTCGTCGACGGACTGAGGGTGACCGATGCCGAGACGCTGGAGATTGCGAGGATGGTGCTGGTGGGCAAGGTCAATCCTGAGATTGTCACTGCTATAAACTCACTGGCATCGGTGGCAGTTGGCTTGTCCGGCTCTGACGCAGGGCTGATTATGGCTTCGGCTCATTCGAGCGAACATGGATTTGTGGGAAAGGTGGATTCGGTCAATCCGGCAATTCTTGAGAAGCTGTTGACCCAAGGACTAGTGCCGGTGGTGGCGACGATCGGAGTTGACGGTAATGGCCAGTCCTACAATATCAACGCCGATACCGTAGCCGGAGCAATCGCTGCCGCCATAAAGGCGGAGAAGCTGATCTATCTGACAAATGTCGAGGGGATCCGGATGGCGGCAGGCGACTCCTCCACTCTCATACGCCAGATTGACGCGCATGGCCTGAGATCCCTTATCGAAAAGGGCATCGTTTCAGGTGGAATGATTCCAAAGGTCCTGTCGTGCCTTGACGCCATAGCAAATGGTGCAAAATCTGCTCACATCCTTGATGGTACGCGGGACCACGCAATTCTGGTTGAGATATTCACCGACAAAGGTATTGGGACGATGATCAGGTCAGATGACCTGGGCGATACGACGAAAGAGGTCGGATGATGGACCAGTCGCTGGTCGATTTCTACAACTCTCTGGAGGGCATTGACCCTTTGGCTCTAAGCGAGTCGGTTCTGATGCAGAATTATGGTAATCCGTCTGTCTGTCTTGTCCGAGGTAGCGGCGCCTTGGTGTACGACTCAAATGGTCAAGTTTACCTGGACTTTCTCTCGGGTATAGCCGTGACCTCCCTTGGTCATGCCAATCCAAAGGTTGCCGAAGCAGTCTCTGCCCAGGCCGAAAAGCTCTTGCACGTCTCCAATATCTTTGCAAACGAAGTTGGTCCAAAAGTCGCGGCCATGCTCAATCATCTGATTCTCTTAGGCGGCCCGGGCGACGTATCTGGTCGGGTTTTCTTCGCCAATTCAGGCGCTGAAGTCAACGAGGCCGCGATTAAACTGGCAAGGAAATACGGCCTGAAAACCGGCCGGCACCACATCATAACCGCTCTGGGTTCTTTCCATGGGCGGACCATGGGATCTCTGAGTGCGACGGGACAGAGATCGAAGCAGGCTTCCTTCGAGCCACTTTTGCCCGGTTTCACTCACATCGCCTGGGATGACGTGACGGCTATAGAGGAAGCAGTGACCGCGCAGACCGTCGCCGTCATGTTGGAGCCGATCCAGGGCGAGGGCGGGGTTCTTGACCCAAGTCCTGGTTATCTACAAGCGGTTCGTGACCTGTGCGACCGCAGAGGGTTGCTGCTGATCATTGATGAAGTGCAGACCGGGCTCGGACGCACGGGAGCTTGGTTCGGTTTTCAGCACCATGGAATCCTGCCTGATGTCGTGACCATGGCCAAGGCCTTGGGGTCAGGTATGCCGATCGGGGCCTGTTGGGCCAAAGATGAGGTAGCCACAGCCTTTACAGCAGGAGATCATGGGTCGACATTTGGAGGTCAACCCCTTGCGGCATCAGCCGCGCTTGCCACAATTAGAGAGATGATCGAGATTGACGCACCAGCAAGGGCATCCAGGCTTGGTGTCCTGTTTGACAAACACTTGGATGGCAACCGGGAAGTTTCGCACATGTCGGGCTCAGGGTTGTTGCGCGGGGTCCATTTGGAACGGCCCATAGCCAAGCGTGTGGTGGAACTTTGTCAGGGTAAAGGCTTGATCGTGAATGCCATTGGTGATCACATCATTCGCCTCGCTCCACCAATCATCGTGTCGACGTCACAAATCGACCGCGCATGCAGCTTGCTCACAGAATCGATTGGGGAGGCGTTGTGAAACACCTGCTGGAAATAGATGATCTTTCTAAGGCAGAGCTTCTGGAGATCCTGGAGTTGTCCCGCGTTGTCTCGCCGCCAAAGGTGCTGACGGATGTTTCCGTGGGCCTAGTCTTTGAGAAGCCCTCCCTGAGAACCCGCAACTCATGTGAAGCCGCAGTGTTTCAGCTCGGGGGACTTCCGGTTTCAATGGTTTCGGGTGAAGTCGGCATCGATGAGAGGGAGTCCGCTGAAGACGTTGCGCGGACGCTTGCCAGCTATCACGGATATATCGGTGCGCGGGTCTTTGCCCACTCCACATTGACCAGAATGGCAGGTGCGGTGGACAAGTTAGGCTCCGATGTTGGGATCATCAACCTGCTCTCCGATGCCTCCCATCCTTGTCAGACTTTGGCGGATTTGGCGACGATTCAGACTCACTTCGGGTTTCACCCTGGCTTGAAAATTGCCTACATTGGAGATTCAAACAACGTGATCCGGTCCCTTTCGCTTGGCTGCCTGATGCTGGGACTGAAGGTTTCAATTGCGTCGCCTAAAGGGTACTGGTTTGCGGAGCCTGAGCGGGAAAGGCTCAAGTCGATGGGAACGGTGGAGTTCCATGCCGATCCGGCTGAAGCGGTCATGGGAGCTGATGTGGTATACACGGATGTCTGGACGTCGATGGGTCAGGAGAAGGAGCGCGAAAGGCGGCTCTCTGACTTTTCCGGATTCACAGTTGACTCGGACCTGATGTCAAAAGCGGGCTCAAATGCAATATTCATGCACTGTCTTCCGGCACATGAGGGTGAAGAGATTTCGAGGGATGTTCTGGAGTCTTCGGCTTCTGTCGTCTGGGAGCAGGCCCGAAATCGGATGCACGTGATGAGGGGGCTGTTCATGTTCATGAGTGGAGTGAGGCCAAGGAGCTAAAGGTGGCAAAGAACCAACGTCAACACCGGATCGGAAGGATACTGGAAAATAATGTTGTGACGTCGCAGGCACAGCTGGTTGAGCTGTTGGCAGATGACGGTATCATCGCTACTCAAGCCACGGTGTCCAGGGATTTGGAGGAACTGGGGGCAATTAAGGTGCGTGTTTCGGGGCGGGACAGCGTTTACGCCGTTCCGGAGCTTCCCAAGGATCAGACTGCACCGGAGGAACACTTGAAGCGGGTGATGTCGGACTGGGTTGTCGAGGTCACTTATTCATCCGTGATCGTCCTATTAAGAACTCCGCCGGGTTGCGCCCATGTCGTCGCATCTGCTCTGGACCGGTCTCAGTTGAAGGAGATCCTTGGCACGGTCGCGGGCGATGACACGGTGATGGTGATAGCAAACGAGGATTTGGGTGGGGAAAGCGTCGCTCAAACCATGCGTTTGCTGGCCGGACTTTAGACTTGGTTGTCTTCTCAGTGGAATTGAAGTCACAGATGGGTAGAGTTTTTTGGTCTGATGGAAAAGTTTGGATGGAGTGCATAGATGTCTAAGGGAAGAGTAGTACTTGCGTATTCCGGTGGACTGGACACCTCAGTTTCGGTGAAATGGATATCGGAGGTGCATGACCTTGAGGTCATTGCGTTGGCAGTGGACGTTGGACAGGGAGAGGACTTTGATGTCATTCGCAACCGCGCGCTTGCCGCGGGTGCGGTCGAGGCTGAGGTGGTTGATGCTAAAGAGGAGTTTGCGCGGGATTTCATAATCCCCGCCCTATTTGCAAATGCGATGTACGAAAACAAGTATCCGCTAGTTTCCGCCCTTTCAAGGCCTGTAATCACAAAACATCTTGTGGAGGCGTCAAAGCGCTATGGGGCCCAGACGGTTGCGCATGGATGCACCGGCAAAGGGAATGACCAAGTGCGCTTTGAGGTTTCGATTCGCGCACTTCGTCCCGATCTGGAGATACTTGCACCCGTAAGGACATGGGGACTTTCCCGCGAAGATTCCATCGACTATGCGGCCCGGCACAACATCCCGATCATGGCTACCAAGGAGAAGGTTTACTCCATCGATCAAAATCTTTGGGGACGCGCAATTGAGGCTGGCGAGATGGAGGATCCGTGGGTGAGGCCTCCCAATGGGATATACCAGACGACCATCCAAACGGCCAGCGAGCCGTCATCGGTGGTCATCTCCTTTGAATCCGGCATTCCAACCGCTTTGAACGGCGAGAGGATGACGCTGGTGCAGCTCATCTCCGAGCTCACCAACATTGTTGGATCATATGGATTCGGCCGCATCGACATGGTGGAAAACCGACGTGTCGGCATTAAGTCTCGCGAGGTCTACGAAGCTCCGGCGGCGCTGGCTTTGGTGATGGCCCACTCGGATCTTGAGGATCTGACCCTTGAACGGGACCTGTCACATGAGAAACTTCGTCTCGGTCCGAGATGGACAGAACTTGTCTATGACGGTCTGTGGTATTCGCCGCTGAAGCAGGCGATTGACTCCTTCATGCTCTACACTCAAAAGTACGTGACCGGCGACGTGAGACTCTTGCTTGAACCAGGACGGGTGATGGTGGAGGGGCGGCGCTCGCCGGTAGGCCTCTACGATTACGAACTTGCAACCTACGATCCTGCCGACGCTTTCAGGCACCAGGATGCTGAGGGTTTCGTGAGGCTTTGGGGACTTGGAGTTCAGACTTGGTCACGGAAACAACTCGGTTCGGACTAGGTTAATAACGCTTTTCAGCCAGGAGCGATCTCTCTCCGGACGGAATCGAATGCGCTAAGTGGAGACTTTTAAGGTGGACAAATGACCCTATGGCATGGAAGATTTGAGGGAACCCCCTCGTCAGAGCTTCTTGCGTATACCCAGTCGTTGAGCTTTGACAAGAGGCTTGCTCATGACGACATAAATTGCTCAAGAGCACATGTGAAAGGGCTGGCTGTTTCGGGAATTCTCACTGAAGTGGAGTCGCAGCTACTCCTTCATACGCTGGACGAAGTCGAAAAGGAACTCGCCAGTGGCGAGTTCAGCTTCGAGTATTCTGACGAGGATATCCACACCGCCATTGAACGACGGGTCACGGAGATTGCGGGAGACACCGGCGCAAAGCTGCACACTGGAAGAAGTCGCAACGACCAGGTTGCCACCGACCTGCGGCTTTTCACCAAGCGGGAACTCGGCGGAATTTGTGCGAGAATCCTGGAGTTCCAAAAGCTGCTACTGGGTCTTGCTGAGTCAGCGGAAGATGTATACCTGCCGGGTTATACGCACCTCCAGAAGGCGCAGCCGATTTTGCTTTCTCATTATTTCCTGGCTCACGGCTGGGCCCTAGCGAGAGATTTCGAACGCATGGCGGAGACGATTGTTCGAATGGACGTCTCGCCTTTAGGCGCCGGTGCGCTCGGCGGCTCATCACTGCCACTCGATCCAGACTTCGTCTCAATTGAACTCGGTTTTTCAAGGAGGTTCGACAACTCGCTCGATGCGGTGTCTGACAGGGATTTTGTGGCCGAGTCTCTTTTTGATCTCGCACTATTGGGGGTGCATCTTTCCAGAATTGGTGAAGAGCTGGTTCTCTGGTCGACAGAGGAGTTTGGGTACCTGCGGCTGGACGACGCGTATTCAACCGGCTCCTCCATGCTCCCGCAAAAGAAGAACCCGGATATCGCGGAGCTTGCACGCGGAAAGTCTGGCAGGGTGATCGGGTCTCTGACGGGTTTTCTGGCCACGCTCAAAGGACTGCCACTCTCTTACAACAGGGATCTTCAGGAGGACAAGGAGCCATTGTTCGACGCACTGAATCAGCTGTCTCTAGGGCTTTCGTCGCTCTCCGGAATGCTTTCAAGCGCGGGTTTCGACTTCTCGAAGATGCGGAAGGCTGCCGATTCGCAGTATTTGTGCGCGATAGATCTCGCCGAGTGGCTAGTTGCGAGAGGTGTTCCATTTCGCAAGGCTCACGCGATCATTGGCGGTTTAGTTCGTGATTCTCTCGAGCGTCATGTGGACTTGGGCGAACTGGTGGAGGCCCACCCCCAGCTTGGATCGGAAGCAGCGGAGTTACTGGAGCCTGGGGTATCAGTGGAGCGGCGGCGTTCTCTCGGCGGATCAGGCACAGAGGCGGTAAAGATCCAGCTGGAGAGCTTCAGATCCATGGTTACAAGGGAGGACATGAGGCTTCAGACGTTGGTGGGCGTGTAGATATCGCGGACTTGTAGGGTGTCCGTTCACTTTGCATATGGCCTTTGGACTTTTGCCACCATTTCGGAGGAGATGCTCATCAAACCAAGGAGTCATTTCGTCGACGAGGGACTAACAGCCACTGATCTCTGAATCAAGTTAGTCCAGCAATTCAACTTTCTCGCAAAGCCCCCGCTGACCCGCTCGACCTTCTACGCGGGCTACGCCGCTCAGTTTCGGAGCTGTTCCGGCGACATTGACAATTAAGCAGGTGGTTTTAGCGTCAGTGGTGGTGATGGCTTTGACCCCCATGGGAAAAGGGTATTGGCTGGCCACTGCACCCGGTGAAGTGTTTTGGCATAGCGACGCGGCATGCTATGGGTCTTTGGCCAATCCCGTTCTGTATGCGTCAATTGTCGCAATGGTTTTTACCCCTGTTGGAAAAAGATATCGGCGAGTGCCTTCATACGGAGAAATTTTTTCCTTGGGCCACATCACCATCTATGGTTCCATAAGAGAAAGGTCTCACTGCATCGGTTGTTGGAATGGCTTTCGTGCCGACCGGGAATGGTCACTGGATAGTCGGCTCAGATGGAAGAACATTTACCACAATGGGGCATGGTGCGGAATTCCCTGGCTTCAAGGCAATGATCGCAACTGAGTGCTCCATGCTTATCGCTATCTGGCAGGTAGTGCAAACCGGAACTTTCCATAACGATCCTGGCAAGGATTACTACACAAAGCATGATTCAGACCCAGCAAAGAAACGAGCGCTCGGTCAATCACAAAATCTCGGCCATACGGTCACCCATGAACCAATAATCTGAGACCGTTTAGCTGACGTCTACCATGGTGCATAGAGCTATTTTCGTGTCACATGGAGGGGTTGGACTGAGCGTGGTCGAGGTGCCGTGCGGTGTATGGACGTGTGCTAAACCATCGAGGCAATTTCTGAGACGGGATTCGCACGAGGTGGCGCCGATGCTACTAGGCATGCTGTTGGTCAATGGAGATAGGGGCTTAGTAGTCACAGAAGTCGAGGCATACGGGGGCCCAGATGACGAGGCGTCGCACGCTTACGGTGGTATCTCGCGAAGAAATAGGTCAATGTTCGATGATGGTGGAACGCTTTACGTTTATCTGAGCTATGGAATCCATAGGTGCATAAATGTTGTCACAGGCAGGGCCGGTGACGGCCAGGCGGTGTTGATACGTTCCGGGATAGTAGTCACAAAGTCAGATCTCCCACCTGGTTCTGCGCCGATTCAAGGTGAGCTTGTGATCGGTCCTGGTCGTTTGGGAAAGGCTATGGACGCCCAGCTTGGAGATGATGGCGTGGATCTCTTCAATTCCAGCTCGTGGAAGCTTCTGGACTCCAGGCGTCTTGTTCCGGTTGAACACGGCTCTGTTGTGAGATCCGTCAGAGTTGGGATTTCCCGGTCACGCGAGATTGAATGGAGATTTCAGATGATCATTCGGGCGAATCTGAGTGCTGTGGGTCCGGACATAATGCACAATACTGTCACAAGTGGCTAGAGATTTCCTATGGATTCTTCTAGCTCAATTACAGAATGTTGCTCTAGTCTGTGACAATGAAAACGTTTTGTCCTACAAACGTATACTGGGCCTAGGAAGTATGACTACATCGGGTGTATGCCATTTGCATTGTGGCGCAATTCGTTGCAAATTTGACATCGGGGACCTCACTTGAGTATTTCGGGCGAAAAAGAATCGATTCTTGCGGTGGATGATAACCCCGCGATTACTGAATTGATTCAGCAAGTTCTATCACTTATTGGATATCAAGTGGATGTGGCCTCAAGCGGTGCGGAGGCTCTGTTTCGTGCGACAACGTCGAACTACAGTCTTGTGGTCCTCGACCTCATGATGCCTGATTTGGATGGATTCCAGGTAATCGAAAGACTGAGAAAGTCTGGAAGGGACGTACCGGTTCTGTTCCTCACGGCTAGAAACGAAACCCAAGACAAGATCACCGGTCTCTCGCTCGGGGCAGACGATTATATCACCAAGCCGTTTTCGTTGGAAGAGCTGGCCGAGAGAGTGAAGGCGGTACTCAGACGCTACAAAGGATCCGCGGTTCCTGGCATAAAGTTAGTTCATCAATTTGGAGATCTGGTCCTGGACGAGGCCATGCATCAAGTCCGGCGTGGGGACATCGAGATCGACCTTACGCCAACCGAGTTCAATCTTTTGGCCTATCTGATGGAGAACGCCAATGTGGTTGTTAGCAAGGCGCAGATATTGTCGAAAGTGTGGGGCTATGACTTTGACGGTAGCGATGGGGTAGTTGAGTCCTATGTCAGTTTTCTGCGACGGAAGATCGACTCCACCGAGCCGCAGTTACTGCATACCGTTCGTGGAATTGGTTATAGCCTCAGATTGCCAAAATAGTCAAGTGCATGTAGGTGGCTCAGCCTGTGTCGAAGTCCTGGCGTAGATTCAATATCCGGTCTGTATTTCTGTCCTCGCTCAAGGGACGAATAATTCTCGGTGTTTCCGTTCTCGTGATAGCGGGTATTGCGGTTTCAGATGTCATCGGAATAATCAGAATGCAGTCGTTTCTTTCAACTAGAATCGACCGTCAGATAAACAGTGTGCTGGCAAGCACTTCGAGGGCCGCGCTGCGTCAACAGCGGTTTCCTCTCGGTCCAGGCGGGATCGTCACACGGCAGGCCCAGTCCGGGATTCAAGCGCCATCGCCGGTTCTCCTTGTGGTGTACGGACCTACCAGTAGTATCGAGTTCGTCCGCTATAGCCAGTTGGGTTCGGTGAAGGAGCCAGCGATTCCATCCTTGACGGCTGCACGGTCGCTTGCGGCGGGTAAGAGCTACTTTTTTCTGCCGGGGACCAAGGGAGGGGTATCAGGTTTCCGGGCCGGTCTGGCGACTTTACCAAATGGCTCCGGCTCCGTCATGGCAGCGGTTTCTTTGGACGAATTCAACTCCACTATGTCGCATTTAAAATTCCTTGACCTGGTTGTAGGCCTGATTGTCTTGTCAATACTTGTGGCCATGACCTATTTGGTTGCCAAATTGGGTATGCGGCCACTGGTCGAGATGGAACAGGCCGCCGATGCAATCGCCAAAGGGGATCTTTCGGTGAGGATCAACAGTGATTCGGCGGCCGCGGAGATTCGCAAGCTTGGAACTGCTTTCAACGAAATGCTGGAGAAGATCGAGCAGGCATTCACGCAAGTTCAGGCGAGCGAGAGAAAGTCAGTGAGTTCCCAGGACCAGTTGCGGAGGTTTGTGGCGGATGCAGGACATGAACTCAGGACTCCGCTCACTTCGATTATGGGTTACTCCGAACTTCTCCAGAAGGGCATCGAAGGTGACAGGAGTCTGGCTGAGAGATCGGCAAGGCGGATCCAGCAGGAATCAAAGAGGATGTCCGGTTTGGTGGAGGAACTCCTGCTTTTGGCGAATCTGGATCAGCGTAAACCAATGAAGTTCGAGCCCGTCGACGTATTGGCCCTTGTGGCGGATAACGTTCAGGATGCGCGTGTGATCCAGCCTGAACGGGATATCCGTTTGGAGCCGCTGGGAGCGGCCGAGCATGGGAGCTGGCTTCAGCCGGTATACACGTTGGGAGACGAGGAGAGCTTGAGACAAGCTGTCAGCAACCTGGTGAACAATGCCATCTTCCACACTCCGCTCAATGCGAAGATAGTGGTTCGAGTTGGCACGGTGAAGTCTCTAGAGGATCCGTTAAGGCTTGACCGGGTTGTGATTGAGGTGGAGGATAATGGACCGGGAATCAAGGCTGAGGCTCTCGAACATCTTTTTGAACGTTTTTACCGAGTAGACGACAATCGAAGCTTTGAGCACGGAGGATTTGGTCTTGGACTGTCTGTGGTGGAATCGGTAGTGAAGGCGCATGACGGCAACGTCTCTGTGGAGTCAGTGGAAGGCATAGGTTCGTGTTTCAGGGTCGATCTCCCAAGTTTCCAGATTGTGACTCCAGGGGCATCAGTTTCAAATGAAGCGGTCGTCACCGATTAGATAACACCTTCCTGAAATATTCAGTTGCGACATAGCGCAGGTCCAGATATTACTGTTTCTTTTTGATGAACGTGGTTTTCCCGCGGTGATTCTCATTAGTTGGCTCGCCCGAAGTCATATGGCTCATGCGGTTGACACGTGCCACTACCAGGCTGTGGCTTCCTTGAGTCGTTGGCTGTTCTGGTGGACGGTGTGGAGCGAGTATAGGCTTTCCATGTGTGTTCTCCTTACTGATGGAAGGGTTAATGGCGACATATTAAAGGTGGAATGACGAGCCGTTAGTGCTGAATCCGGACTTTTTATAAGCGTTTCAGCGTTTTGAATAAATTCCCAACTTTTCTTTCCCCAAGTGACCCATAGTTCCACCTCAAGTATTAGATTGGTAAATCCCAAGTGGAGCTTCGACCGCAAAGTGACTCAGTCGCCGTGGTCAAGGCGCAAACTTGAAAGCTGGATCCTGCAATATGACCTTGTAGCAGTTGGACATGGTTCCCCTAAAGGGAATACCGATCCACTCGTCACAACAGGACGCATAGCTCCTTGAAAACGGAATAGAGACAGCAAAAAGCCAGTGCGAG
>DAHXKX010000124.1 GCA_027366165.1 Actinomycetota bacterium | reverse complement strand
TTGTTAGAGTTTTCAAAGATTTGCAGAGATCGATGGGCAGACCAAGGCGCTTCGAGCGCCCAATTCTCTTGTGGTTCAATTGCCGGGTTGAGCAAGGCACTTCCAATTCGAGGAAGGAAAAATAACATTGATCCTAATTAGACCGCAATCCGCTTTTGTAGGTAGGGGCCTATGCGGTAAACGGCAATCTGAAAATGTCTCAACCAGAAGAAGGGAGTTGACGCATAGAAGTCAACCTAAAACAATGTGCTGCTCCGGAGATTCGCACTGCAGCCTTTGCTGTGACCCTGGAATCAATTCGCATTCTGCTAACGCTTTGGCTAACTGCACTGGATTGTCGGCGAAGAATCAAAGTTGTTAATTTGAGTAGTTTATTGAACGCTTAAATTGTTTTGACGGGGAAGCTTGCTCGGATAAGAGCAGTTTGATTGTCAGAGCTGTTAGTGGTTTCCGTCTGGTGCAAGTTTTGGCAGCCGCTCCCCGGATCCACCGCTGATATTTCGGGAGTTGAAATCGGGTTCAGGTGAACTCGCTGTGCCTTTGAGTTAGCGACACGATAATCCTTGACAGGATGATCAGGATGATTACGGCGAAGATGAGAATGCCTGCCGCGTCGAACGATAGTTGCTGGGCAGTTGCGGAAGGCTGATTATAGAACGTCCATATGGCGTAGGTGAGGTAGCCTACGGGATGGTGGGTTAAGCTCAGGGTTGGAAGCGACTGCGAGTAACCTGCCGTATAGAGAAGTGGCGCGGTTTCGCCCAGGGCTATGGCGGTTGAAATAATCATTCCCGTTGTAATGCCTGGTAGCGCAGTTTTGATGACGATCATTCTAAGAACAAGGGAGTTCTTCATCCCAAGCGCTTCAGCGCCTTCTCTGTAGGCAGTTGGCACCTGTCTGAGTGAGACTTCGGTTGTCTTTGCGATGTAGGGAATCACCATGACCGTAAGCACGAGAATTCCGGCACCGAGAGAGTAGCCCCAGTGGAAGTACACCACTAGGGCGACATAACCAACGTAGCCAAGCACGATGGAAGGTATTCCGGCAAGAACCTCTGAAGAGGTCCTGAGTACGGTCCCGAGATGACTGTCGCCATATTCCGCGAGGTAGAGTCCACCGAGAATTCCGATCGTTCCCGCCAGTATGCCAACCCCTGCGACGACGACAAGGGTTCCAAGGATTTCATTCGCAAGTCCGCCTGCGAGACCTGATCCAACCTCGGTCAATACACTCCAGTGCCAAGCGCGTAGAACTCTTTCGAACACATTTCCAATGATCCAAACCGCGGGTCCAACGATGACGACCAGTGAAAGTGAGGACAGCATCCAGGCGGCGCCATCTTTTGCCCTTCGCTTGGAGGAGGTTCGGCTAGTTGGTTTGGTGATAAGTGGGTCGATCGCGGCCTGTGTCATCAGATGCCACGTCCAATCGGAAGAGCTGTGGAGGAAACCTTTCGAACCAGGAGTCGCGCCGCAATGTTTGTTACCAAGGTAATAACGGTAAGCAGGAGGGCACCTTCAGCCAGGGTGCGGGTTGCCAAACCAGTTGCATCGGTAAGTGCGGAGTCGAGCTGTGAGACTATGGTTGCTGCAATTGTGGTCATCGGCAGAAACGCGTTAGAAGGATTTGCCCCAAGAACGGCCCCGGACGTCATTGCTACAGCCATGGTTTCACCGAGCGCCCGTGCCAGTCCAAGCACGGAAGCGCCGATCATGCCTGTACGTATCCAAGGCAAGGCGACCAACTTGTTAGTTTCCCAGTCAGTGAAACCTAGGGCTGTGCCTCCCTCCTTAGTCAAACGCGGCACTTGCCTGAGAAGGTCGCGTGACGTCGAGGCAATAATTGGAATGACCATGATCGCCAGGACTATTCCTGAGGTAAGCAAGCCTTCCCCGTGACCTGTATTGCCCTTGAAAAAGTTGAAGATAGGGATGTTAGGAACAATGCGAGAAATATATGGAAAGACGTCGCGGGCTAGTATTGGTCCGAGGGTAAGAGTTCCCCAAAGTCCGAAGATTACGCTAGGTATGCCAGCGAGTATTTCTAGAAATAGACCCACGCCTTGCGAGAACCGATCGGGAAGTTTTTGGACAATAACGAGTGCCGCACCAATTGATATCGGAACGGCAATTACGAGGGCTAGTACTGCGGATTCAATGGTCCCCAGTATCAGAGGTAGCGCACCATAACTTGCGCCTACCGGATGTGAAACTCCATTCGTGGTCACAGGATTGACGTAGAAGTTTCCGGGCCTCCACTGTGTGTGGTTAAGAAATCCCAAACCGTTGTACTTAATCGCGGGAAGTGCCTCAACAAAGAGGATTGCTGTAACAAATACGAGTGCCGCAGGGGGTATGAGGGCTGTGATCCTGGAAATATTTCTTACGGATAGAAGTCCTTTTAATAACTTTCTCTGGTTGTTTCCGCGAATTGTTGTTGTTTGGCTCATCTCGTTCCCTGGCTTTTGCTTAGATGTTGCGAGCTGAACATCTGACCGAATCCCGGAATATCGTCCAGGATTCGGTCAGGCGAGTCAGGTGATTATTTGATCTTTGCAATCTGTGCAAGCGAAAGCGCAGCGACTGAGGTTGGCAATGGTTGGAAGTTTACTTGGCTGATATAGCTTTCCGCGTTGCCGTACTGGGGATCGATTGCCCAGGTGAGCAATGAGCGAATGGCCTGAGCCTTTGAACTGTCGGACTGCTGCGAATTCACGATGGCGTATTCGTAATTGATGATCGGATAGCCTTGAGGGTCCGGTCCGTAGACCAGTGAAAGGGCCTCGTTTATAGGCGTTTTGGATACAAGACTTGCTGCCTCGGCTCCAATCGTCTGTGGGTTTGGAAGGAGATAGGCGCCCGAAGCGTTACCCAGTGCGGCTTCACCTAGTTTTGCTGAGTCGGTCTGTGCCTTGAAGGACACTCCGATATACGCAACGCAGCCAACCGTGGCTTGGCAGGCGGACACCATGCCACCATTGCCGTTTTCACCAAGGGCGCCTGGTACCGCCGGAAACGCCACCGTGGTGCCGAACTGGGGTCCATTGGCACTTCCCCAACCGTTGGGGTCAGCCTTGCTCAAGTATTGGGTGAAGATAAAAGTGTCACCAGACCCGTCAGAGCGGTGTAGCGGAATGATTTTAAGATTCGGCAGGGAAACTCCTGGGTTCACGGCCGCAATCGCACTGTCGTTCCAGTTTGTGATCTTGCCCTGGTAGATCTGGGAAAGAATCTGCCCGTTGAGTTTGAGGTTGCCGGTTACTCCGGGAATATTGTAGTTGATCATCTGTGCTGATATCGCCAATGGAATATTCAACAGGCTTGGAGTCTTGGCGGTCTGGGTGGAGGACAGGTAGGCGTCGGATGCGCCGACATCAACAGTCCCTCCGGCTGCACCACTGATTCCGGCTCCCGATCCTCCGCCGGACGGGGTAACCTTTATGTTTGGGTACTGCTTTTGGTAGGCTGGCGCCCAGATGTTGAAGAGCGGTTGAAGGAGTGTGCTACCTGCTTCTGAAAGCGATACGTTTGCAGATGGTGGGGTCTCAAGGCTGGCAAAACTTGGTGTAGCAACCTGAGTTGTCGATGCAGAAGCGGATGTGTTGGCTGGTGCAGAAGTTGAGCTTGTTGTGGCGGTGGCGGCGCCTGTGCCACCACAAGCGGCTAGGGCTACTCCAGCTATGCCAGCAATGGCAGCAAGGTTTACATATCTTTTAGTTTTCGGCATTGTGCCGATCCTCCTAGGATCTTGTTGGGTTCTTAAGTTCGGGTTTAGGTGTTATCCCATTCGTCCGGAAACATACCGCTGCGTCTCCGGATGGGAAGGGTCGTTGAAGATTCGCTTCGTGGGCCCGTATTCTTTGAGCTGTCCTTCGTAGAAGAAGGCAGTATTGTGTGAGATTCGTCTTGCCTGTGCGAGGTTATGAGTCACGACTATGAAGGAGATAGCTGGCGAGAGATCCAGGATCAGATTCTCGACTGCTTCGATAGAGATTGGATCCAGTGCTGAGGTTGGTTCGTCCAGCAGGAGTACGTCCGGTCCGATCGCAAGGGCTCGTGCCAGGCACAGCAGCTGCTGTTGGCCGCCGGAAAGTCGAAAGGGTGAGTCGTGGAGGCGATTTTCAACCGCTCCCCAGAGTCCTACTTCCTCTAGCCTCAATCGTGCTATTTGTTTTAGCTGTGACTTTTTTGCAATGTTGTGCGCCTTTACTCCCGCGACGACGTTGTGCTCGATTGACATGGGAAATGGATTTGCCCGCTGAAATAACATGCCCATTCTGCGTCTCAGAGCAAGCAGATCGGTGTCGGGAGACCAGATGCTTGAGGAGTTGAAGAGTACGTCCCCTTTCCGCCAGTAGCCCTTGACATTGTCATTCATCCTGTTCAGGCTCCGGAGAAAAGTTGTCTTTCCTGAGCCGGAAGGCCCAATGAGAGCTGTGATCGAACCCCTGATGACGGATAGGTTGATGTCCGAAAGGACGGTTTTCTGCCCAAACCCAAGCGTCAGGCCTCTTGTTGCAATAATTAAATCGCTTGAGTCTTTCTCAACGTTGAACTCCGAGAAACGGGCGTTTTGATGGAGGTCCCCAAACGATTGCATATCGGTGTCCTCTTTCCATTCCATCATCTGTTGTTAGTTCCTGTCACATTCCCACCGTAAGGTATCCACAAAGCAGTTCACGACTTCAATTACAAGGGCAACGCTAGTTTCAGCAGGTAAATGGGCGACGAACGTGTGGTGAATAAAGGGATAACCTTTAGTAAATAGTCTGAGATAGGCAGCGGTGTTTGGACGTCCCATGGTAAATGCCCTGTTCAATTTCATTGACTGGCCGGATAGATCAGGTTTGTGCTCGCTTGCCACAGGTGAATCAGACACGGAATTGTTGCTATGGTGAAGGTGAGATAGTCAGGTTTTGGATGCACTCGTTGGGGTGCTCTTTGAGTGGAATTTACCGGAATGTCGCAGTTTTTACCTAGCGGGATGGAACTCCTGGTTTGAACAGAGATACTTCGAACACATTTTCTTCAGTGCCGGTCGAGCGGGTTTCGCTCCATTCAATGGACTTGAACCTTGTTAGACCGATAATTGGAGCCCGTCAGAGGCATTTCAGCCGGTCCATTAGTATCGTCGAACTTCACGCCGACGGGTTGTCAGGATTTGGTGAGGTCGCCTCGCTCGAGTTGCCAAATTACTCCTCTGAATGGGCGCAGGGAAGTCAGGAGTTGCTCAGAAAAGTTATTCTGCCTGGCTTGATAGAGCGTAGCCAGGTCAATCTCAACTCGCTAGATTGGCTTGTGGGTAATGGGAGTGTACGCTTCGCCGTCGAATGCGCGGCCCTGGATCTTCAGGCCAAGCGGTCAGGTTTCGGTTTAACTGAATTTCTTGCTGGTACATTCGGCTCCAACTCGTATGAATCATCGAGGGAAATCAGCTTCGGGGTTGCAATCGGTGCTAATAGTGGATGGTCGGACGCTCTTAGTGAATCAAAGCGAGCGATTACAAACGGTGCCCGCCGCGTAAAATTTAAAGTCGACGGTGTTCGTGCACGAGAGTTCCTTGAGGGTCAGTTTACGCTGGATGGCGTTGATATTGTTTTCGATTTCAACGGTTCACTCAGCCGTACAGAGGTGAGTGTATTGAACCAATTGGCAGGAGTTGGTCTATCGTTTATTGAGGAGCCGAGCACCGATTTAGGGCTCATCGAGTACATGCACCTGGCAGAGTCGGTCGGCATCCCGGTCTTCCTGGATGAGAGTGCTGATTCCAGGGCGGTTCTCAACGATATGGCTAATGTTGACACTGGGCTTGGATTAGTAGTCAAGCCAGCCAAGTTTGGGTCGGTACTGTGGCTGAATAAGATGCTTGAGGCTCTCGCGGATAGGGGAGTCCGCTGCTACCTCGGTGGAATGTTCGAGTCCTCAATCGGCCGCAGGTTCCTCTTGGCGTTCGGTTCACATCGTTGCTTCACCGACGTTGGCGACATGGCTCCGTCGGAATGGTATTATTCGGACGACATACGGCCGCACCTTGTGGCGGAAGCTGGCAGATTTTCATTGAACTGCAACTTTGATTTCGGTAGTGATGTCAGGATACTTGAGCACCACCTGTGTGGCGATCGGTGCTTCACCTGGGATTGATAACAGGTCTTTGGTGACTATGTCAGACAGCCCCGCAGATCAGTTCTGTCACGCATTATTTAGCGTTAATTTGGTTAGTGACTGCATTTGTGGGTACGAGTGAGATATTCTTTCTCCACCTCAGTATTGAGGCGGATTGTATGCAATTTATGAAATTGCGCAAATCAAATCAAAGGTTGGGCGATCGGGTTGGCGTTGTGGGGTTAGATGATTCGTGAAGAGTCTCCTTGACAGTGGGCTTTTACTCGATGCTCCGGAGAAGTCGGTTTTGCGCGACGTTCATTTCAGGTTTGATTAGTAACAATGCCGGAAAGGGTTTGGCGTTTCGTCGGGAGACGGTGCCTAGATCTGTTTTGGTTTGTGGCATATGGTCCAATTGAAAGCGGGATTTCCTTACCGAATTAGGGGGAATTATGAATATACAGATGGGCAAGGCGTCATTTCGCCGCAAACGGGGAAAGGGTCGTATTGCAGTACTTGGCGTGGCCAGCGCCGCAGTACTGGCTGCTTGTGGTTCTAGCTCGAGTTCTACGGGCACCTCAGCAGCGACGACGACTTCTTCGGCAAGTGGAGCAGCATCGGGTACGCCCTATGTGATGCACGCTATCGTTTCCCAGACAGGGTTAGCCTCCTTTTTGGGCAGCCGTGAAGCTAAGGCTCTTCAGGGTCTGGCTGCACTTGTAAACACGCAGGGTGGTATCGATGGGCACCCTCTCCAGATTGACATTCAGGACAACCAGTCATCTCCTGCCACCGCGGTTTCTTACGCGACGAGCCTCATCAGCTCAAATGTCCCGTTGATCTTCAATGGTTCTGTTGTGGCTGTCGACGCATCGGTTGACGCTTTGGCTACCGCGAATGGTCCTTTCATTTACGACCTCAGCCCTGGAACTCACCCCAAGCCCGGCAGCATGGTGTTCTCGGCTGGAATTTCCACGGCTTTTGACGCTCAGTCATACCTGACGTTCCTTAAGTCAAAGGGAATCACCAATATCGCGGCAATCACATCGACTGACGGTAGCGGTGTTGACGGATTCAAGCAGTTGCAGACTGCACTTGCTGAGCCTCAGTTCTCATCATTCAAGCTGCTGACCCACCAGACGTTCGATCCAACCGCAGTCAGTGTCACTTCCCAGATGTCGGTGATCAAGGCCACAAATCCGCAGGCTTTGATCATTTGGACAACCGGTACCCCGTTGGGTGTGGTGCTGCAGGCGATGTCATCACTTGGCATGCAGAACGTTCCTACGGTTACGACGGATGGTAACGCGGCCTACTCAGAGTTGACGCACTTCGCGTCGATTTTGCCAAAGACGCTGTACTTCCCGACTGGTGCGCTCTACCTACCGCCTTCCGACATCACCAATGCGGCAGTCAAGGCGAAGGTGCAGGCCTTCGACACGGCTGTCCAGGCCGCAGGCGGCCACCCTGGCGACGCATGGGGACTCTCATGGGACCCGGCGCAGCTTCTGATTGGAGCAATCCAGAAGCTCGGCGTCAAGGCGACCGCTCCTCAGATTCTCAACTACATGGAGAACCTGAAGAACGTGCCAGGTGTGTATGGCGTATACAACACCTCCACCAGCAACCACCGTGGTCTGTCGACCCAGGACGTCTACATGACGGTTTGGAACGGTAGCTCGTTCACGCCGGTCTCTGGTCCTGGGGGAACTCCTTCGGCTGGCTAACGCCTAGCCAAGAGCTGCAACAGCCCTTATTGACCGCCCCAGGCGTTTGAGTTATCAAGCGCTTGGGGCGGTTTTTACGTTTAACCACGCCTTTCGACGGTATTCTCGGAGAGCCGGTACCTAAACCAAGTTGAAACATGAGGACTGTGGTTGGGCCAGTAATGCGCTGATCGCTCAACTCGGCGTGTCTTGCTTATTATTGCCCGCGCGTTTTGAGCTTTCTTGCCATTTCCGAGTTTGTTTGATTGCGGAATTCTGAGTGTGCGACGTCTGGTGGGGGTAGCCATTGCGCCGGAAAAGGGGGAAAGTGTACATGGTCAATCGTAGAAATGCAAATTGAGAACCCATATGGAATCAGTCTGAGCTATATCTGATTGAAAAGTAAAACAGAATGAACTTCTGGCAGACAGAAGGCGAGCCTGTCAACGGTTTGTCAGAGTGATCGGAGCCATGGATGGAAGAGCTATCTCAGATGCTTGCAGATGTTAGGCGTGGGATGATTCCGGCATATGTGTACAACGACGCTGGTGTTTTTCAACTGGAGAAAGAGCATATCTTTGAAAGGTCTTGGATTTTCTTAGCCCATGAGTCGGAGATACCTGAGCCGGGCGATTATGTTGTTCGGCGGATCCTTGAGGACTCATTCATAGTTGTAAGGGATGAGGGTGGGGAAGTCCGTGTGTTGTTCAACATGTGCCTACACAGGGGAATGCAGATTTGTCGAGCTGAAATGGGTAACGCGTCTCATTTCCGATGTTCGTACCATGGCTGGTCTTATAGAAACGACGGCAGGCTTGTAGGACTCCCGTTTCACGCCGAGGCGTATGGCGGCGAAGATGGCTTCAGCAAGAGCGGGCAGACCCTTTTACCCGCTCCGTCGGTAGACACTTACAATGGACTTATTTTCGCGAATCTCGATCCCAATGCGCAGCCGTTGCGGATGTTCCTTGGCGAGTTTGCTTATTACCTCGATTTCTACACGAAGCAGAGTGAGGAGGGGATGGAAGTTCGAGGTCCTCAGCGCTGGAGGGTGAAATCTAACTGGAAAATTGGTGCCGAGAACGCGGCCGGTGACAGCTACCATACCCCTCAAACTCACCGAAGTGTCGTGGAGATTGGCCTTTTCCGTGAGCCCACTGGCGCCAAGCGAAAGACCGGGGCTCTCTACTGGTGCGACAAAGGGGGAGGCACGACATACAAGATGCCTCCAGGTACTTTTCGTGAACGGTTGCGCTACGTGGGCTACCCCGACGAGATGATCGACCGGATCGAAACCACATGGAGCCCGGAACAGAAGCGGCTCGTTAGCGACGATGGCTTTATGATCTCTGCTGCAACGCTGTTTCCAACTTTTTCACTTGTGCATAACTGGCCAAAGGTCGATGCAAACGCGGATGACGATTCGGTCGTGCCGTTCATTACCATGAGGGTCTGGCAGCCGATTAGCGCCACCGAGACAGAAGTCATCTCCTGGTTCATGGTTGACAAGAATGCTACCGACGAGTTCAAGGAAGCGTCGTATAAGGGGTACTTGATGTGCTTTGGGAGCACAGGGATGTTCGAACAGGATGACGTCGAAAACTGGGTTTCCATTACAACTTTGGCTGGAGGTTCCATGGCTAAGCGGCTGCTCCTGAACAGCCGTATGGGACTCACAAGCGCGGATAAACCTCTTAATGCTCCGGTTGCAGATTTTCACGGTCCTGGAACGGCTTACATCGGCTATGGCGAATTCAACCAGCGTGCATTGCTGCGTGAGTGGGCGGATTGTATCGAGAGGCCCTTGGAGCAGGTGGAGCAACTAGCAATGGGGAAAAAGATCTCCAAAGCGGACAGTAGGAGTTTGGAGAGATAATGGCGATCATTAAGACAGACACAACCGGGATGAGGCCACTTGCGTTTGCAGATCCCAGACACCAGGCCGCGTTTCAGTTCCTGGTTGATGAGAGCTACTTGCTCGATGCCCAACTTTATGACGAGTGGATCGAGACTCTGACCGATGACATCTCCTATAACGTTCCGGTAAGAGTGACTACTGCGCGGAGTGCTGGTTTCGACACCTCCCCCGGAATGGCCCACTTTGATGATGACAAGTATTCGCTATCCTTGCGGGTGGCCCGATTTGCCACCGAGCATGCCTGGACCGAAGATCCTCCCTCGCGCCTCAGACATTACGTCACCAATGTTCGCACCTTTGCGACCGAAAATGAAGAGGAGCTGTTTGTGCAGTCGGCAGTTCTCCTTTTTAGGAGCCGAGGTGACAACAGGGAGCCCAACCTTGTTTCAGCTCTGCGCGAGGACATTCTGCGCAGTGGAGGTGGTTCTCTCAGGCTGGCGAGGCGGCTCGTGATACTGGATGAATCGGTCATAAGAATGCAGCACATGGCGCTCTTCCTATGACGGGGGGGCCGCGTGGATTCGGGCATGGTGGCATTGGCCCCGTCATAGAGTTGGGCAACGAGTTTGCCGAAGTTCAGATTCGAAAAGTCAGGACTCGCAACGGCTCCAGGCTGCTGATCACCTCACCAAAGTCCGGCCATTCCATTGCCCTTTGTCCCTTGGAGTTGGAAGCCCTGACATGGCAGAGTCCGGATTCACTTTCCTTACTTGTGAACAATCCATATGGACCAATTGAACTGGACGAAGGCGATGAGTGAAGGCTGGCTGAAAGGGAGCCGAGCGCTCATCGTTGGAGCCGGTTCTGGGATAGGACGAGCTGTCTTGGACGCATTTCTCCGAGAGGGCGCGATGGTGTCGGTGCTAGAAAAGGATCTCCAGAAGTGCAAGTCAATATCGGCCTCACTTCCCGAAGTTGTGGTCACAGCTGGAGATGCCACAACCCGTGATGCCAACGAAGAAGCAGTGCACAGGGTCACTGACGCTTTCGGGGGACTCGATGTGTTAGTGAACTGCGTCGGCATATTCGATTTTTACCGGGGAATTGCCGATCTGGACGCTGAAATTATTGATGAAGCTTTTGAAGAGATCTATTCGGTGAACGTTAAGAGCCACATTCATTCAGTGAAGGCCGCATTACCAGCACTGCGTGAATCTAGAGGCAACATTGTTCTCACTGAATCAACTTCGGCTTATTTTCCCGGTCGGGGCGGTGTACTCTACGTTTCCTCGAAATTTGCAGTGAGAGGGCTTGTCACTGCTTTCGCAAATGAGCTGGCACCAGACATACGTGTGAATGGGGTAGCTCCAGGGGGAACGCTGAATACGGATCTGCGAGGCTTGAGCGCATTAGGGCTGGATTCTCGTAGGCTGAACGATACTCCCGGTCGAGAGGCTGAACTGGCCGGAAGGGTCCCGCTTCAGGTTGCGTTGTCAGGATCGGATCACGCATGGAGTTATGTCTTTCTGGCTTCAAAGAGATCAAGTGGCATTACGGGCGGCGTCATCCATCCTGATGGTGGAATTGGGATCAAGTCCTAGCCATTGCTGCGCATGATTCAAATTTTGTCGACTAATAATATGAAAAGGAGTAAAAACCTTGCCAATCATAAAGGCTGACCTTGAACTATGCCAAGGGTACGCAAATTGCGTGATGGAGGCACCGAAGTTGTTTGACATAAGTGATGACGGTGTCGTGGTGGTTCTCGAAGAGGAGTTCGGCGAGGAGACCCGGGGTCGGGTGGAGGCGGCGGTTCGAAGCTGTCCGGTTTCGGCTTTGCGGATTGAGGAGTAGTGAGTCCCAAGACCGTTATAGTGGGCGGATCAGTCGGGGGAATCCGCGCCGCCCAGGCTTTGCGTTCCCAGGGCTATGTCGGGGAGATCGTGGTTATTGATGCTGAGCCGAACGTTCCCTACGACAAGCCGCCATTGTCCAAAGGTTTCCTGAACGGCACCATTGATTTCGACCGGATTCAGCTGATCTCTGAGAAAGAGCTATCTGACTCAGAGATTGGCCTGGTACTCGGACAGAGGGCAGCTGCCGTCGACGTTTCGGAGAAAGTGGTTCGGCTCGACGGCGGACACGGGGTCGGCTACGACGACTTGGTGATAGCTACGGGGGTCAGGGCGCGCCCTTCACCGTGGAATGCATCTGAAGGCGTTCATCTTTTGCGGACGCTCGACGACGCGCAGAGTCTGAAGAGAGATCTCCTCGAATCGGGTTCCGTGGTTGTGGTTGGCGGTGGATTCATAGGTGCTGAGGTTGCCGCCACCGCAAGCAGGCTTGGCCTTTCGGTCTCGATTGTGGATCCTCTGGCGGTTCCCATTGGTCGAATTCTCGGTGACGGCGTGGGCGAACGCTTTATCGGGTTGCATCACGCAAATGGTGTGGCAACTTATTTTGGTACGGGCGTTGAGTCGATCAGCGGTTCCCGAGGGAATCTTGTGGTCGGACTTACAAATGGAATTCACCTGTCGGGGGACATAGTGGTGGTTGGAATCGGGGCGGTTCCTAACGTGGAATGGTTAGCATCATCGGGCCTCGTATTGGATAACGGGGTAGTGTGCGATGAGTTTTTACGGGCGGTGGGCCAAGCGAACATATACGGCATTGGAGATGTCGCACGGTGGCATCATCCAGGGCTTCGACGGTTGGTGAGGGTTGAACACTGGACTAATGCAATCGAGCAGGCAGCATGTGTTGCTGCGAATATTGTCAACCCTTCGAATCCGGTGAGCTACTCTCCTGTGCCTTATGTATGGAGCGATCAGTATGACTGGAAGATCCAGATTGCCGGCGAGACTGTGGACGCTTCCAGCTACTCTCTCGTAGAGGACCCTGCCAATCCAAACAGATTTGCAGCGGTATATGTTGATGAGGCGGGTTTATATAGCGGCATTGCGACGGTCAATTGGCCCCGGGCGATGATCCAATGCCGGAAGCTTCTGGAAACTGAAAGAGACGTGGCGGTGCCGCTTGCACTCTTGCGCCAGATGGTTTGAGCTTGTTCGCGGAAAGATTTAGGTATTTTTCTGCGGTGCTTTAAGGTTCACCGTCATGAATCGGCATAAGACGATAGTGTCATCCCGATATTGATGTGATTATGCGATTATTCTCCTCGGATCGTTGTAAAGTAGATCATAAGGTTCTATAATTCTGACATGCAGAAACCGACTCTTGAATCAGATAGTTCACGTCCCCAGTATCCAATTGCGTCAGTAGACAACGCCCTGCGCCTGATCCTGTTGCTCGGGGAGCGCCCTGAGATTCGGCTGACCGATGCGAGTGCATATCTCGGCGTTGCGTCTTCGACAGCTCATCGGTTATTTGCAATGCTTCAATATCGTGGTTTCGTTCGTCAGGACCCTCATACAAAGGTCTATCAGTCGGGGGCCGCGTTGACGAATATAGCGTTTTCGCTTCTCAGCAAACTTGATGTGAGGACCCGTGCAAGGCCCATATTGGAGAGGCTGAACGAGGAGGTGAAGGAGACCGTTCATCTGGGAGTCCTGGATGGCTCGATGGTCAGATTTGTGGACGCTATCGAGAGTCCACGGCCCGTGAGGGTTGCGTCGCGGATGGGGAGGGCGATGCACGCTCACTGCACATCAACCGGAAGGGCGATCCTTGCTCAATTGCCGGATTCAGAGATATTCAAGCTGTACCCGGAGAACGAACTGCCCCAGATGACTACGAGGTCAATCTCTAATCGGGATGCGCTGATGGATGAGCTTGAAAGGATACGGCAGAGGGGTTACGCAATCCAGCGGGAGGAAAGTGAAGAGGGAGTTTCTTCGGTGAGCATGGCCATTACCTCCAATTTGATACCTTCTAGGTTTGCCATAAACATTTCGGTTCCCACGACCAGGATGACGGCTACGAAGATAAAGGAGATCGCGAGCGTATTGACTTGGGCATCTGATGAAATGAGTTCATATTTCGGTTTGCAGATGTAGTGGTCTCAGCGGATGGTTCTTGACTCCAATGCTTCCAGCCGTGTGTCCAAAGACAATAGCTACCTTTTGCCTGGCCAATTAAGGCTGGGCATTTTGGTCCACGCCTTGGGTTCTATCTAAATTTCCGGAGTGGGAAATGCCAGAGATTTGACCATCACCGGGAGCACTTTGGTCGGTTCCAAAGGCTCTCCGAGGTCGATGAAGTCGAGTTCGCGAAGCTCGACACCGTCTATGGAGATCAGGGGTGCCCCAAATCCAAGCTCCTCTTTCAAGATCCTTCCCAGTGCCGCTCCAAGGTCTACGTCAAGTGCAAGTACCAGCGGTAACCCCTTTCCCCTGAGTCGTTCTTGCATGGCATCATAAACACCGGAAGCTAAGGCGAAGAGCACGGGATACTCTGCATCTCCCTGCCACGGTAGGTAGATGCAGATGGGCGACTCCAGCTCATGCATATCGAGCCGCATCAGGGCCGCGACTATCCCTTGCTTAACCTGGTCACGGGTCGGCTTATCAGTTAGCTTCGGGCACACGACTGGCATATTGTGAAGCGGGAGTGTGATCTCGTCGGAAACGAGGATGGTGTTTCCGCTTAGCTGCACAGTGAATTGAGATGCGCCTATCGCTGTCGCGCGGATTCCCTCTCCCGCTCGAGTTATTGTGAGTCCTCGCTGTTGAAATTCGCTCCTGATAGCCTCAGTAAGGTAATTGGCCATATCGTTGAATACATGGGTTTCCCTGTCGAAAAGATACTCTGAGACACCTCCGGAAAATGTGAAAAGGCAGTCGGTTCCTGGAGCCCGTGACAACGGTGGTGTCAGCATTAGTTCTTTGGTGAGTCCGCTCAATTCTTCACCAAGGGCACTGCTCATCAGCGCTCCTGCAAGACTCCTTGCGAATTGCTCCATGTCTTTCTCCTGAAGTGGGACACGATCACGATCATTCCTTCTTCGGTGAGACACACGAGGAATCCGAGGAATCCGAGGATTTCGAAGTCTCCACCGAGGAAGGAGAGTCAAATACATGGCTGTTGGACA
>DAHXKX010000115.1 GCA_027366165.1 Actinomycetota bacterium | reverse complement strand
GCCGCCCTCTTCATTCATACCAAGCCAGCTTGACGAAATGAAGCAGTCGAAGCAGGCGGCCACGGTGGCGGCGATGAGGGATCTTGGATACGACCTGAGCATTATAAACGGCGCGATGGTGGCTGGGATCGCTAAAGTGTCGGTTGTGTCATCCCTACTGCATGCAGGTGACTTGATAACCAAAGTGAACACCACGACCGTGCGCGGGCATCACCAATGATTTGCCGTGACTCTTCTTCAGCCCGGACACGGGTTGCCTCAAGAATGTTTCGGGCCTGGTCTCTCAGCGCCTTGGCCGCCTCATTGGCATCATGAAGAATTTGGGCGGCTGCCTCCTCTGCCTTCAGAACACCCGGTGACGGCTCGTCAGAATCGCGGCCCGCATTGGCGGCATGCTCCTCCAACTTGGATCTGGTGGAATCTAATTCCAGTAAAAGTTCCCTGGCTCTTGAAGCCACTTGGGCCAAATACGTTCTGACTTCTTCGACCCTGTAACCCTTCCACGCTGTTGAAAAGGTCTTTTCCCCGATTCCGGCCGGATCGAGATGGTTGACTTTAGCAGGCTCGGAGGCTTCAAAACTCATATAGTCAAGACTATGTAAGAAATCGCGCCATTGCTCATGATGTCGCAATCTTTCAGCACAATCCACCTAATCTCATACCCGGACAGTTGGGTCAAGAAAATCGACTGCCCAGGCCCTAGGTCCTATGCGAGCTAATAAACAAACATTCCGCTCCATGGAAGGACGAAGATGCCCGCCCCAGATAACTTGCTAAGAAAACTACTTCGAAGTTGATGCAAATGCCTCCACGTCTGCAACCGCCTGTTTCAGGGTCGATACCGCCTCGACCTTCAGCTGCGGTGTCGCTTTGGACAGCGCGGCTTTGTATTCCTGCGGAGGCACAAGGAACAGACGTGCCCCAGCGCGCTCGACCGCTACGGTCTTCTGCGGCACTCCCCCCACGTCCCCAACAGCGCCGTTCGGGGAAATGGTGCCGGTTGCCGCAATCGTGTTCCCTTTGGTCAGACCTCCCCCCTCTAAACGGTCGATAATTCCCAAAGTGAACGCCAGACCGGCGGACGGACCTCCAATTCCTGGCGTGGAGATGGTGACAGAAAACGGAGTGCTATAACTGACGCCATCCGAAATACTGATTCCAAGGTAAGGTTTAGAAACGTCACCGGGACGTGGGCCAAGAGTGACCGAGACGGTCTTGTAGACGTTGGCGCCCGAACCCCTATCTGCAACCAATGCCGCCGGAATGTAAGTGATTTTCACGGAATCTTTCGGCTTGAAGCCGGAAATAATGCTCACGAACTGCTGCGCTGACGTGACGGTCGTGCTGTTCACCTTGGTTATCAAGTCACCTGCATGCAGCAAAGAGGACACGACCGACACTTTGGCGATCCCAGCCACTATCGCGCCGTTTACAATGTTCAGGTCGTACCCAAGATACCTCATCGCCGCCACCGTGGCTGCCTGCTTCGACTGCTTCATCTCGTCAAGCTGAATCGGTATGAACGAAGAGGGTGGCGTAGCTCCCAAAATCTCGGAGCCGGGAACCAGCTGAACGTTGGAGTCCATCTTGTCCCACAGCCACTGTAACGGCGAGACGGGACCCAAGGAGACGTCAGTCATAAGTATGTGACCAGATTTCGACGAGGCCGGCTTACCCTGGATCGTGATCAACTTCGCGACTTCCTGCGCCTTGCCAGGAGCGATTGCCCAAACCGGGAGATTTACAAGTGACAAGACCAAAAAGATGGCTATGACAATTGCGGCCAATACAATCTTCCTACTCTTTAATTTCACCTTGGCTCCTGAATATCCGAAATAAACTCCATGTATTACTTACTATCAAGAAACACCAACAAATAGGCGTCGTGCCCGATCGTCCAACATTTTGTGCACAGATTCTTGCAGGTTTACCTTTGAGCATCAAAATGGATAGTCAATCAGCTTCACCAGACCGACTTGAAATCGTCATTGCCGGGTATACGGGAAATGCCAACCTCGCTAAGACGGGACTGGCTTCCACTGACCCGAAGATTCGTGCATCCGCAATCGTTGCCCTGCACAATCTGAAACAGCTCAGCCCAGACGACCTGGCACAAGCCCTGGACGATCAAGACTCAAAGGTCAGGAGAAGAGCCTGCGAACTAGCTGCTTCGTATAGTAGCGTCCCTCTCTCAAATGCGCTCCGCGATCCCGACCCTTTTGTCGTTGAAATGGCACTTTGGGCCCTGGGAGAGCGAGCGGATAGAACCGAACTGGTCACGATCTGCGAAATTGCTAAGAATCACCCTGAGTCCCTGGTCAGAGAAGCGGCTGTTGCTTCACTGGGCGCGATTGGCGACCGGGGCGGCTTGGAAACGGTTATTCGTGGACTCAAAGACAGGCCAAATGTTCGCCGCAGAGCGGTTGTCGCGCTGGCCGCTTTTGAAGGTGAGGATGTTGACGCGGCGCTGCGTGCGGCGACTAGCGACAGGGATTGGCAGACGAGGCAGATTGCCGAAGATCTCCTCGAGATCACAGAAGGGTTGAGGGACTAAGACCACCTGCGAGTATCGGTCATGTATCTAGCCAGCCCATTCGCCGTGCAATAACGTGGCTCATCAACTACGGTCACTGGGATCTTCACCGAATTTGCTATGGCTTCCGCCAGGCCGGGCAATTGCGAGTGCCCTCCACAAAGGTGAACTCCGTCAAATACCAAATCCTGGGCCAATTCGGCTGGACAGTGAGACAGATTGTCGAGCATCACCTCAATGACCCGTTTTACGGGATCAGCAATAACATCGCGAACGCCCCCTTCATCAATCTCCACCTTGATCGGGCTACCACTGGTTAAGTCCCGACCAATCAGCGAACTCATATAGCGGGCTGGCTCATCACCAACTCTTGCCAACGCGAATTTGATCTCCTCCGCTACTGACTCCTCTACCGAAACGTGGCTTCTGTACTTCAGTAGGTCCATGATCGCCTGATCCAAAGCGTTACCCCCGCAAAAGGCATGAGATTCGGCCACAACTCCGCCAAAAGCCATGATTCCGCTCAGCGTAGTGGCAGCACCAAGATTGACAACCATTGACCCGTTCGGCTCATTCACGTCGAATCCAATGCCAATTGCCGAGGCCAAAACGGTATCCAGAGTTTCAACCTCGCTGAAACCGGCATTTTTAAGAGCAGTCATGATTGAACGGGATTCCACCAACGTAGCCGAAGCCGGCACAGCAACTATTGCCTTCGGACGGGAAAAACGCCTGACGGAAAGTGCTTTCATCAGGGCCTGGAAGTAATGATCCAGCAGTTCGGTGCTGGATACCCTGCCGTCTCGTATTGGCCGCTCGACGACCACGTAACCCGATACCCTGCCAACGACATCTTTTGCTTGGTCCCCAATGCCAATTACTCGCCCAGAGCGCTTGTTGTAGGCAATCAGTGTTGGCTCGTCGAAAATTACCCCCTTGTGAGAGTCACAGATTACCGTGTTCGCACTACCAAGATCTATTGCAAGGAAGCTAGCCAGCGTCGGTACCCCGAGAATTTGATGCAGGTCGTGAACTTCTTGTAGACGACAGCGCCTTCATCGATCTGGCAAATTCGTCAACATCAGTGGCGATTGGACGTGGTCTGCGTTCTCTAAGGGAAATGACCAGTCCAACCATTATCAGGATCGCTACGGGAATTCCGAGATAAAGCAGGTTGGCCATCTTTTACAACTCCTCAACTGAAACGATCTCATGGGGATCGGATCCCCAATCGCTACCTCCTGACCACTGCTCCTTCTTCCAAATCGGAGCGGAAGCCTTCAAAGCATCTATACAAAATTTAGCAGCCTCAAATGCAGAGTCTCGATGTTCAGCTGAGACTACGATGAAAACCGAGGACTCAGTCACGGCCATCTTCCCTATCCGATGCAGGATCGCCACTTTGTGCACCTGAGGCCACTGCTTTGCCACCATTTCCGCTATTTCTGAAAATTTCGGAACGACGAACTCATCGTAAGCTTCATATTCCAACAAGCTGACATCCGGTCTTCCGTCCGAGTGATTCCGAACAGTGCCGGAAAATGAGACCACGGCACCGCAGTTGGGATCCACGGCCCACTCCATTGCGGCCTCCAGGGGAAGCGACTCACCTGTCAGAGCTATCCAGCGATCGCCATCGGGCGGTATCATCGATGAGTCTAGGCCTGAATTTATCGTGTCCACGAAACCATCCTAAAATGCGTAAACGAAAAATCGAATAAGCACCGCCTTATTGGCGGCCTGAACACCTCATTAATCATAAGTTAGGTAGCCTAAATGGATGGATATGAGTGACGACTGGGCAGATGAACCGGATTTGCCTGAGCACGTGCCGCCCAAGGATGACCGCCTCTGGGCACATCCATCGGAGTATCGAGGTCCGCACGACCCCAAGAATCACCGCACCGCCGCCATTTTCGCGGCAATGGGACTCGTTCTAGTTGGACTTGTCATCGCCAAGACAACCTGGCCAACCACAAAAATCGACACTCGAACAAAGCCACCCACCTCGTCACTCAGCATCGGAACAACGACTTCGGCACACATCGAAAACCTGGCAAAAGCCCTGGTTACCCTAGTCATTCAAGGTAAACAGCCGACCACAATATACGGCTTGGCCATTTCTCCCAATGGATACATTCTGGCGCCAGCCAATGTGGTTGGTTCAGCCAAGACATTTACAGCTTCGATGATCGACACAACTTCGTCGCCGGCAACGCTGATTGCGATAGACCAGGCCACAGACACCGCCGTGTTAAAGGTCCCAGTACACCTCTCCCACTATGTGAGCGGAACCAGTCAAAGGACTGCCAAACCCGGTGAAATGACCATCGGAATCGGTCCGAACTCTAGAGCCAGCAAACCCAACCTCGTAATTTCTCAAATCCAGCAGTCCGGCCTGGAGCAGATACTCTCCACCGGCCAGACCGCTGACAATACCTACATCGCTGATCCGGCAGAGAAGTTCAATCCCGAAGGGCTTCTGTTCGTGGACAGCCAGGGGGACCCACTCGGGTTGGGCTTGGGAACCATTTCGAACAAATGGGTGATCGCCCCGCTTTCCACCATGCTGTCCGCAGCCCAAAAGATCGAGCTTTCCAACGGTGCCCCTCAGGGTTGGCTCGGCATCGTGGGCACGTCTGCATCAAGCCCGCCTCCATCCGTGGCTCCAGGCCCAGCACCCGGCACTACTCAGATTTCGGCACCTAATGCCACCTCCAACAAGGGGGTGATCGTCTACAGTGTCGTAGCCAACTCCCCAGCTCAAAAGGCGGGAGTTCAGCCCAAAGATATAATAGTTGGCCTTGACAATGTGCCAATTTCTGGCTTGCCGCAACTCCAATCTATGCTCACCCAGTTCCCGAGCGGCAGCCAGGTGACACTGACTATTGTTCGTAACGGGCAGACTTCGAACATCACCATTCAGCTTGGTGTGAAGTCAACTGGCTAATCCGTTAAGCTCGGTTTTTACTACTACGATGGATACATGACTAACCCGTTCTCGTCTGGATCAAATCCGTTTGAGTTTCTACTTGGCGATCTCCTCAATATGCTTGGTTCGCAAAAAGGAATGCAGCCGGAGATGGCCAGGCAAATGGCGGTCTCGGTGGCAAACACGCCGGCAAATCAATCCAACGTCGATCCACTCGACCGAATCAAATATGAGGAACTGACGAAAATACTTCAGATCCACCTTCAGGGTTTTGCCGCCCTGCCTGGTATTTCAAATATAAGCACCGAAATTGATTTGGTTAACAGGGTCGACTGGGCCTCCAGAACCGCAACTGAGTGGGATAAGTACGCTGTCATGCTGCAAAGAGTTGCCGAGGTACACCAAGACGAGAGGGAGATCCAGTCAGAGGTCGGCAGCGAGATTGCGGAGCAAGAAAACCTCACTCAAATGATCCAGAACCTCTCGAGAATGATCGGCCCGTCGATGATCGCAATGCAGTTGGGTTCGATGGTGGGACACCTAGCAAGGGTTGCATTTGGATCTTACGAAATTCCGGTTCCACGGCCGCCCAAAAGCAGATCCATGATCATTTCCTATAACGTAGACACGTTCGCAGGCAACTGGGGGCTGCCCCTCGATCAGGTTCGGCTATGGGCCACTTTGCGAGAACTCGTCATGTCCGCCATACTCTCATCACCGCTCATTTCCTACCGGGTGGAAGAGCTCATTACGAAACATATTGAGTCCTCCACCACCAGTCTCAAACAGATCCAGGATCGGCTTACCCGACTTGATCTGACAGATCCCGAGGGACTGCAAGCTGCCTTGTCAGATCCGGCCGGTCTTTTTAACCTGGAGGGACATAACGACACCCAGAAACTCATCATCGACGACATACAAACCACCATGGCCGTCATAGAGGGCTTGACTTCAAACGCCATGACGACAATTGGAGGTCGGCTTCTCGGCAATAGCGCGGCAATTGACGAGGCCTTCATGCGCAGGCGAATTGAACGGTCGGATGGAGAACGTCTGTCGGAACAGTTCTTTGGCATCGAGATAACCCGCGCTGGAATCGAAAAGGGACAAGACTTCGTGCGTGGGGTCATAGAGAGGGACGGCGAGGAAGGGGTTGTACCGCTCTGGACCAAAGAGGGAGCATTCCCCACACCTTCAGAGCTTGAAGCTCCAGGGCTATGGTTGGCCAGGCTGGAATTGGAGCCCTAAAGGGTTCGCCTGCAATCGATTTAGAATTCGTCCTCGTCGGTTCCTGTGCCAAGGTCCCAGTCGAGCACAATCCCTTCGCGCTCTGCATCTCGCACTATTCTCTCCCTGTTGCGCTTGAACTGCGGATCGTGCGGGGGAAGAAGGAGCAGGCGGGCATTAACGCGCTGACGAAAGTCCTCGATTACCGAACGGTCGCCGTTTATCCCAACGACATCCCAATGCGGGGCAACTGGTCCAAGATACACCACTTTGATCTTGGCAGCTGGGACACTTTCCGTTTGCAAATCGCCTGGCATTGTCTATACTCCTTGAACTTGTCTCAATAACAGAATACGCCGATGAACTGCAACATAGGGCTGATCGATAAAGTCCCATGGTTTGATTCCCTGCCTGGTGTCACGACTCTCCTGATCGATTCGAACGTGATCACCAATGTGTTGACCTCCCTGGCAATGCAGAAGTTCTCTGGAGTGGATTAAACCGTTGGCAGATGGTCATATGGCTACCTTAAGCCATGGATGTGACTCCTGACGATAAACGATGTATTGGCTTCACCTTTAGCGGACCTTACCCGCCATCACAAACGGGCCCTAGAGAGCAGATTGATCACGGTTGAGCCACCGTGTTGCCAATTGTCGTATACGCAATCAGCAAGAGCGGGAGCAGCAAGGCCATCACAGTGACAACTGAGCTGAAGACTTTAGGCTTGAGATTGACAGGCAACAGCATTAGGGATGGAAACATCCAGAACAAAAAACGTGGCTTCGGGCCAAGGGCGGGATTTGCAAGGACCATCAGAGCGACGGCAACGCAGTAGACCTTTGCCGAAACCGGAATTTCCGAGCGGATGACGGTCACAATCAGATAGACAAGAACCAAAAGACCCAGGGCCGCCAACCAATACATACCCCACCCACTTCTCGCCAAAGACCACAGCCAGTGAAAGATGTACTCCGGCTCGATCTTCGCACCCCAGGCCTGCCCCTGGAGCTTCCACCAGTAAAAGGGGTCATTTGCCAAATATCCCAAATAGGCAACGAATCCAATGAACCCAAGGGGTGCGATGAAAACAGGCACTAGGGACTTGTACTCGCGGCGCTGACGTATCACTACAATTGCTTCTACAAGACAGGCTACGGGAAGCACAACAGCCAACGAGCTAGTGGCAGTGGCCACTGCCCCTACGATTCCTGCAAGGACCCATCTGCGTCTGATCAAAAAGAACAAAGTCGCCGCAGCGCAGCCGATGCTGAGCACCTCGGAATATGCGAGGCCAAACGCAACCGCTGCACCAGGAAACACCAACACGGCAGTCGTTGCCGCCAGTGAATTCCGTGGGACTATTTCACGGCTCAGGCGCCAGATGGCATAGACAGTTATGGCACCCACCACAACAGACATCAGAAATGCTGACCCCGAAAAGCTGAGGCCAAAAAGCGTTCCGAATTTTATCACAATAGGCCACCCAGGCTCGAACCCTCCTGCAGAATAGGTCAGCTGACCTAAACTAAGCTCAGAAGATCCGTACCAGCTATGAGCGACCTGCGTGTACCAATGGCCATCCCAGGCAGTAAAAGGAAGAAGCCAACTTGGTGCCATTGTCATCCGCGCAGCAAGGACGTTGCCCAGAAGCAGAACTGCCCTGAGTCCGACGTACAACCCCAATACAGGCAGGAAAGCCCTTGCCTCAGCATTCGACCCGCCGGGAGAGCTTGCACGACTCTCTGGCATCGCAGAACTGTCGCCACCCGTGGAACCGCTTGACTCCACACCTGTCAAGCACTGAATATGGTCAACAACCTCGAAGTCTTTACCGGTTTCATATCCAACCATTTAAAGGTGTGACCCTTTCATAGAATCGGCTAACGTTCAATACCACAAACCCAGCTTATGAAAGTCAAACGCACAGGGAAGCCAAATTCCTTTCTTCCTGTGATGTCAGATGTCGACAAGCGATGACGGAATAAACATAGGTCTTATTTCAGTTGTATCTCATAAAGATGAGTTAGGTTTGTTTTTGAGCCACGCCTAGCCATAAATGTGACTTTCTTGGCCATTATTTGCACCTAAGTGTTGGCTGCAGTCAGAAACAGATATAAGGTCGAGATAAGAGCAAGTGTTAGAAAGTAAAGAACTCTCGAAAGAATTGGCCGGATCTTTTCACCGTTGACCGTGAGTTACCGATGACGGGCCATGTTTCCCTGAGAGACCTGGAGGATTTAGCAATGGATACGAGCTGGATGGCAAAGGGAAAGTGCAGAGAACTTCCTCCCGAGCTTTTCTTTCCGAGCGATGGTGTAGGCGTCGAAGTTGCCAAGAAGATCTGCATGACATGTAAAGTCAGGTCAACCTGCCTTGAATATGCAATCGCAAATCACATCGATCACGGAGTGTGGGGAGGCGCGTCAGAGCGTGAGCGCCGGAGGATTGCACGGGCACGCAGACTCGCCAAAGCCTGACTTCCAGGGTGAGCTACACTTGTGCCGTAAAGGTTCCTTGCGAAACGACTGGTGGAACCCACTTTGTTGGAATGCGTCATCAATATCAGCGAAGGAAGTGACCCTTCCGTCATCGCAGAACTCAACCGGGCAGCGGGCAAAAGCCTGCTCGACACTCATTCTGATCCCTTCCACAACCGATCCGTATTCACCCTCTATGGACTAAATGTCTATCGGGACGCCTTTGCCCTTGCTGAAAAGGCTTTTGAGTTGCTCGACCTGTCAAGACATGAGGGCGTGCACCCAAGAATCGGAGTTCTGGATGTAGTTCCTTTCGTTCCAATTGGCGACACATGGTTCTCCGAAGCGCTCGAGGCCCGCGAAAACTTCGCCAGAGAAATCTCCACAAAGTTTTCTGTGCCTGTATTTCTATACGGACCAAACCGCACTCTTCCTCAAATTCGACGGGAAGCCTTCAAGACATTGGAACCGGATTTCGGCCCTCCAGAACCACATCCTCGCTATGGTTCTGTGGCTGTCGGCGCACGGGGACTGCTGGTGGCGTACAATCTCTACCTGGTTGGACACGATTTGGACCAAGCGAAGCTGGTTGCAAAAGAAGTCCGGTCACACTGCTTTCGCACCCTCGGACTAAGAGTCGGAAAACAGGTTCAGGTGTCAGCCAACCTGGTCGACCCACTGAACCACGGAATCTACGAGTTTTACACCGCTGTCAGCCGCCTCAGCACGATATCCAAGGGTGAACTCGTGGGACTCGCGCCGCTGAAGACGATAAATGAAACGCCAAAGCGACTCTGGCGCACCTTGGATCTTAGCAAAGACAAGGCACTCGAAATCAGGGCGTCCGCAATAGGTTTAGGCCCTTCAGATCGAAGGGCCTAAACCTAAAAGAACTGATTAATCTGTACTTTGCGCCTGCGCTCGCGATGAAGCTTCTTTCGCTCCCGTTCGCTTAGCCCACCCCAAATTCCAAAGCGCTCTTCGTTGACCAGCGCGTACTCAAGGCACTCCGACTTCACTGGACACTCCCGGCAGAGAGTCTTGGCAGATGCCGTAGGCACACCGCGCTGCGGATAGAAAATCTCCGGATCTCTCCCTCTGCACTGAGCTAATTCCTGCCAATCGCCAAGAGCGTAATCCTTCAGTCGGGCAAGTTCCCCCATTTGCCGACCCTCCTTCTCCCGAATTTCAGATGCGTAATTACTACTTTATAATCTTGCTACAAGATTTGAACAAGAGCAATAGGCAATTTGTCCCTTTGTACCCCACTCACTTCTTGCACCCCATGCACGGAATGCGGTCACTTTGCGCCACAAGCCCTATCAGCGCCTGAGATACTTTAGCGAGAGTTTGGCCAAAGTTCAAAGAAAAATTACTAAAAGATCATATTTTAATTAATCTTTCAGCAGATGATACAAATAGCGGTCTACCTCGTAATTCGCGCTCGACGTTCCCAGTAAAAAGGCACGTTGAACGATTCTGAAAGATGACTTAATCACCAAGACTCGCAGGACTCGGATCACTGAAAACGGAGGTGGGTCCAGGATACCTCCTGAACCCACCTCCGTTGCTGTTAGCTATATTGGAGAACCTTGAGATTGCAAGCCACTGTTGACCTATAATCCAGACCTTCTTATCAATCGACTCCTGAGGCCGCAGGAAGTATCCTGTGCGCACTCTCGGTGGGTTCAACTTGCTCACCGTGAATCGCGAGATCACCAACCTCTAACGTGTCGTCATCAAATCTGAGCGGAACAAAGATCTTCACGATCTTCAACAGGATGAAAGTACCTATCGCACTGTAAACGATCACCCAAAGGGCTGCCTCCGCCTGCAGCACCAACTGCCACGGGTGACCGTAAACGAGACCCTTTACGGAGGCATCAGCAGTCTTTCCAAATCCCAAGTACACGATCATCTTTGGATCGGCAAACAGACCGGTCATCAGTCCACCCATCAGACCTGCGATTCCGTGAGTGTACACGACTCCAAGCGCATCATCGACTTTGGCAAATATCCATTTGGTGGACAGAACGTTGAATGCGAACCAGACCACGAATGAACCGATAATTCCAATGGCGAGAGCGCCCCATCCGTTCACATATCCGGCTGCAGGGGTGATGCCGACCAGCCCAACGATCATTCCATTTACCGCACCCAGGAATGCAGGCTTGTGGTGCTTTGAGAACATGTCCATAAACAGCCAGGTCAGAAGCGCCGCTGCAGTTGCAAGGTTGGTGTTCAACACCGCGCTAGCAGCGTCAGCACCAGCAAAATAGGGGTCACCTCCGTTGAATCCGTTCCAGCCAAGCCACAGGATTCCGGCTCCTACCGCCACCAACAAGAGGTTTGTTGGTGCGGTTGTTTCACGGTCCCTCTTCAGTCTTGGCCCGATTACGGCGGCTGCAACGAATCCCGAGACGCCCGCCGCCAGGTGGATCACGTAACCACCGGAGTAGTCGACAGCACCTTTACCCGCAAAGTAACCGCCACCCCAAATCAAAAATGCGTTCACTGAGTAGATGAAAGTCGTCCAAAGCGGTACGAAAATTGCCCATGCCTTGAAACTCATTCGACCTAGGACACTGCCCAGGAAGAGAAGAGGCGTAATGGCGGCAAAAACAAATTGGAAGTAGACCAGCGTGGAACTGGGAAACCTAAACTTTGGCATCAACCCATTTAGCAGTGGAATGTTGGCTTGAGCCTGTTCTGATAGGTGGTCAAGGACCGGACCCGGATGTCCAATGAGCTGGCTCAAAAAGCCCGGTCCGAGGTCAATCGGAGTCCCAAAGGACATCTTGAATGCCCATAACACCCAGACAATTAACACCGAGGCAAATGCGGAGAAAGCCATAGTCATGGTGTTAACGACCCACTTCTTATGAACTAGACCCCCATAAAGAACCGCAATTCCCGGGATGCTCATCAGCCCGACCAAAGTCGCGGCTAAGAGTTGCCAGGCATTGTCCCCGGGACTTAGCCACGAGGGATACGGATTTAGCATTGACTGCAACCTCCTTATAGATGACTGCTGAAAAATCACGCTATAGGGGCTGTGTTTCCTGGCTATGTCAACAGTGTTACAGCAATGTAAATCCATGCTGGGTAATCGGATTGGGCAAAATTGAGGGGATTTGGACCTGCACCCCAGGACGGAGTAGGCGAAGCAACTCTCGTATTGACCAGGCTGAGACTCTACCTCTGGAAACAGCATCTTTCAGATACGCCCTGCGGGCAATGCGCGCAGGGTCAGTTTGACGGAGCTTCCCAGCTCTCATCACCAAAAGGTCGGAACGACTAAACGAATTTGCTCCTGTTTACCAGGAAATCCACCAAGACAAACTGACCAAGATTATCAGGATCGGTGTAAAAGACTCTCCCTTTGTTTATCGATGCGAACTTCTCCATGAACCTTCTCAACTCCCGGGTGGCATCCAGCACGAAGGTATTGATCCTGATGCCTTCCCTAGTACAACGCATCACCTCCTTCAAGGTCGCCGATATCGTCTCCGGACTGGATGGGTAGCTGAAGAACACCTCGCCATCGGGCATGATGTGGGCCGTGGGTTCACCGTCGGTAATCATGATTATCTGTTTGTGGCCATCTTGAGAGCGAAGGATCTCTCTGGCCATCAGCATGGCGTGCTCCATATTGGTGCCATAGACATAGTCCCAGGAGACCTCAGGCAGGGCACTCGGTTCAATACACCTCGCGACTTCCGAAAACCCAATGATTGAGAGAAAGTCCTTGGGATACTTCGTGCTGATAAGAGAGTGCAGCGCCATGGCAACTTTCTTGGCGGTTAGGAAGTTGTCACGAAGAGGCATCGACAATGAGAGATCCAAGAGAAGCACCGTTGAAGCTCTAGCCAACTTTTCAGTCTTCTCGATCTCAAAATCATCAGGAGTCACCTTCACGGGAACTTGGGCACCTGTCCTCAACAGAGCATTCCTGATCGTCCCATTTATGTTCAGGTTGAAAGAATCCCCAAATTCATATGGTTTGGTGTCATACTCGAGATCGGTACCCGTCCCGCTCTTGGCCAAGGCGTGGTCGCCCAAGCGAGAGTCATCCCCATTGGAGAACAGTTCTGAAAGGGCTGACTCTCCGATCCGCCTCAACCCCTTTGGAGTGAGAAGGAGCCTGGAATCGTCAGAGGAGACAAGACCTTCTTCCTTCAGGGCAGTGGCAACCTTCGCCAGTCTCTCCAGCGCCTCCCGGGCATCCTTTCCAAGCGCCTTTTCCAACTCCACGAGGTCGACCTCTGCCAGGTCCTCCGGAGAGGACACGTGGCGAAGGAATGACTCGAGATCTGACAGCTCACCCAGTTCTGAAAACACCTCTGGCGCGTCTCCAAGACTCATAGGCTGATCGCCGTAAAATCCGTATCTGGGAGTGCCTGGACCCATGAAGGGCGCCAAATTGTCACTCAACTGACTAATTTGCCACCCCAGGTCCAGGTCATTGAAAAGCGCCTGCGAGAGTTCCATCAGCTCCCGCCTCTGCTGAGGAGAGAGCGAATTGAACATCGCCGACGCCGCCCGCATCTGCGCGGCCATGAAATCAATCAGATCGTCCACGGATTCAATTCCAGGAGGGAAGCTGTCCCCCCAGTTGTCCATGAACTCCGAAAACTGAGCGTCAGTGTCCTTCCCTTCGCGATAGTTGGATAGCAGACTGTTCAAGTCTGCCAGCATCTCTCGAGTTTTGGCCATACTGTTGCTGTCTTTGCCTTGAGACTCGATGCCCCGCTTCATTGAGTTGAAAAAACTGTCTAACAGCTGTTTTGAAAGCCGCTCCAAAAGATCCCCAAAGGCCTTTTCAGCCTCAGGAGAGACAAATTCGTAGGCCTTGAGACCTTGCATCCGGGAAACCGGATCTGTCCCGATAGTCGCCAGTTCTAGGCCTTTTGTGTTCAGCTCCTCTCTGGCCCTCTGAGCAGCCGCGTCACTCCTGTCAGCCAATTCGTTGCTATTGACGTCTATGGCATTCTGTTCAGTTTGGACAATATCTTCCAACGCGTCTGAAATTTCCTGCAACATGCCGCTCGGATCGTGCTGAGACAAAATCTCTCGCCTGCGTTCGGCAAGATGTTCCACCATATCCCTCAGCCCACTTATCCTGTTGCCATTCCGGTCGAGAAAGCCGTCACTGAGGAGCTTTTTCAGAGCTGCAGCGACATCCCCGTGATAAAGAAGGGAATCGCGAATCTCGTCAAATATCTCTTTACCATCCAAACCGGACGAATTTTGAGTTCCATCCCAACGCTCATAGATAAAATTTAACGGTTCAGAGCCCATGAATTTCAGCCTTTTGTGAAATAGCCAATCTTTCCTGATTGTTCTCGCTTATTGAGCTTCTTGGAAAAGTGAAGCCCCTCCAGAATCAACTCCACTGAAGATGCAACTGCCCCTGGAGATGTTTCGTCGAGCTTATTGACCGCAGCACCCAACCCTGGGACCCTATCAACAAGTGTGGAGTACTCCTCGGAATTTACTGAGGGACCGAGTTCGGCAAATTCATTTCCGTCAAAGTATGAAATGACGTCCCGGAGCTGATCCACAGTGAATCTCTGACGAAAGACGGTCAGCACCGCATTGGCTAAAAGCTTCGGGATGACCTCCGTTTCCGCATCGGCCTCAAAGGCATCGATCTCAATCTTTCCGGCCATAGAAGAAGTCAGGGCCCAAAGATCCGACACTCGAGGTACTGCCAACTCCTCACCCAAGATCAAAGACCTCCTCGTGGCAGAAGCAACCATAGACTCGTAATTTGAAACACTCATGCGCACCGAAACGCCGGAACGTTGGTTGATCGACGGACTCTTCCGGGCCTGCTGCGATATCTCAGCAACTATCTCTGCCATAAACTGAGGCACATGCACGTTATCTGCAAGTACTAACCTTGAGCTTTCCTGCTGCATGATCCCGATCTCGATCTCGGTCTTCTTGGGATAATGAGTCCGGAGCTGAGTGCCAAAGCGGTCTTTGAGAGGCGTGATCAAACGACCTCTGTTCGTATAGTCTTCGGGATTTGCAGTCGCAACAAACATGAGATCTAGCTCGAGACGGATCTTGTAACCCCGGATCTGAACGTCCCGCTCCTCCAACAGATTGAGTAATCCGACCTGGATCCTCTCAGCGAGGTCTGGCAACTCGTTGATTGCGAAGATGCCACGATTCGTCCGGGGCACCAAGCCATAGTGGAGAGTGAATTCATCGGACAAATACCGTCCCTCGGCAACCTTGATGGGGTCCACTTCTCCAATAAGGTCTGCCATTGATGTGTCTGGAGTGGCAAGCTTCTCCGAGTATCGCTGAGCGCGATTCAGCCAGTCTATGGGAGTGTCATCGCCCATCTCTGCAATCCTCTCCCTGCCGTAACGAGATGTTGGGTTCATAGGGTCATCATTTAGTTCCGACCCTGCCACGACTGGTACCCACTCATCCAGCAACGACGCAAGACTGCGTATCACTCGCGTCTTCGCCTGGCCTCGTTCACCCAGGAGGATTATGTCGTGACCTGACAGCAGAGCTACTTCGAGAGCTCGCAGAACCGTATTTTCATAGCCGCTTACCCCTTCAATGACAAGTGCCCCGCTCCTGATTCTCGCTATGGCATTGTCTCTGATTTCCTCTTTGACCGGCTTCGACACATAGCCACTGTCTCTTAGTTCACCAAGAGTCTTCGCTTTTCTTTCCATAGACTCATATTACGCCTCTGGGAAGTCAATGAAGAGAGACCCTTCGGTCTCTACCTACCCAAAAGCCATAAATAACTTGATGACTTCCTGGCCAGTGCATGCAGCAAGATTTCTTGGAATCAAGCACAAATCTGGACAGGCACGATATGGCTTCGCAACGGGCATGTTTGAAGTGTATTTGCGCCACTCCCGTTTATGATTTCATTAATGGGAGAGCAAATCGGGTCGAAACAGTGGATAAGCGACACTAACGAGATCCTTTCGCGTCTTTCACCTGGGATAGTGGAGCCTCAGAGCAGTTTTTGTCTCGATGTCAAGTTCAGATCAGAGGGTGCCAACACGTCATTTTCATTGATCATTGGGCCGGGTGGCGCAAGGCTGGAGGCTGGAATGGGCGACAAATGCGATGTGAGTCTCCTTGTTGACCGCAAGGTTGCCACGCAACTAAATGACGGCTCTAAGTCTGTTGCTGAGGCGATCGCCAGTGGCGACATCAAGGTCAAAGGCAATGTTAACGAACTCGTAAACGCCGGAGATCTGCTCGCAGTCTTGGCTAAAGCTCTCGGCGTGACGCTGGCTCAAGAACAGGACTCATCATGACTGGGCAAGTCGAGCCACTCGGCTGGAATGCCTAGGGTCGCCAGGTGCTCGAGCATAACTCGAGTCCACAGCGACCCTTCCCCCCGGCATCTGAAGTAAGTCTAAAGCTGGAGAGTCTTACTTCCCTAGCAGTGACTCGACTTCAGAACGCTCCGCAACTAGCTCAGCCGCAGTGGCCTTTATCTTCTCGGATGCAAATTCATCGTGGCGAAGGCCCTCAACGATGCTCCATGAATTCCCCGTCGACACAATCGGGAACCCAAACTGAAGTCCTTCAGGAACTCCATACTCACCCTTGGACACAACCGCAAGAGAGACCCAGTCGCCAGGGGCGGTCGGGTTGATAACGCTCTTCACCGAATCGATGGCGGCATTTGCGGCCGAAGCAGCCGAAGATGCCCCACGGGCGTCGATGATCGCAGCACCCCGTTTCTGAACGGTGCTGATGAAATCGCCCTCAAGCCAGCCATGGTCAGAAATGACTTCGGGCACCGGCACGCCGTAAATTTTCGCGTTGGCAAAGTCTGGAAACTGAGTGGACGAGTGGTTGCCCCAAATCACAATATTTGTGACATCCTCCACGGTCGCTCCGGCCTTCTTAGCTAACTGCGTTTTGGCCCGGTTTTGGTCAAGTCTGGTCATAGCAAAAAAGCGCTCAGCCGGAACATCCGGTGCGGCTGATCTTGCAATCAGACAGTTCGTGTTGCATGGATTCCCAACCACAAGGACCCGGATATCAGACGAGGCATTCTCCTGAATTGCTCTCCCCTGAGGCCCAAATATTCCACCGTTGATGGACAGGAGATCTCCTCTTTCCATGCCTGCCTTGCGCGGCATTGCCCCAACCAGCAGAGCCCACGAAGTCTTGTCGAACCCGACTTTCAGATCTGTGGTCATGACGATGTCGGACAACAGCGGAAAGGCGCAGTCGTCGAGTTCCATTGCGACACCTTCCAATGCCTTCATTGCCGGTTCGATCTCTATCAATCTCAACACAACCGGCTGGTCTTCACCGAGCATCGCACCTGAGGCGATCCTGAATAGTAACGAGTAGCTGATCTGACCAGCTGCACCAGTTACCGCTACGTGAATGGGGTCCTTCTTGATTTTTGACATAGCTACTCCAATTCAGATAACGCCGTGGATTGTTGAGGCAACCCTGGACTGCGCCTCAAACTACACGGCCGCGGAACGGAAACGGGTCACTTACAAACGATCAACTATCGCTGATGCAAACTCTGAACACTTTACTTCGGTAGCCTTGCTCATCAATCGCGCAAAATCGTAGGTAACGATCTTGTCCGCAATTGTCGCCTCAATCGCCTTGACAATGTCATTGGCAGCATCGGTCCAGCCAAGATGCTCGAACATCATCACGCCAGAAAGGATCACCGATCCAGGGTTGACTTTATCCTGGCCGGCATATTTTGGCGCCGTGCCGTGCGTAGCCTCGAACACACCGTGACCTGTCACATAGTTGATGTTCCCACCAGGCGCAATACCAATACCGCCGACTTGAGCTGCCAGGGCATCGGACAGATAGTCGCCGTTGAGGTTAAGCGTGGCAATTACATCAAATTCATCAGGACGGGTTAAAACCTGCTGAAGAGTTATATCGGCAATCGAATCCTTGACAAGAACCTTGTCTCCGGGATCTCCGCCGCAATCATCCCATCCCACTGCGACATCGGAAAACTCCTCCCGCACAAGTTCATAACCCCAATTTCTGAAAGCTCCTTCAGTGAACTTCATGATATTTCCCTTGTGGACCAAAGTGACGCTCTTTCGCCCATGCTTGATGGCGTACTCAATAGCGGCCCTAATTAGCCTCTTAGACCCAACTTCGGAAACTGGCTTGACTCCAATGCCTGAACCTGGCCTGATATCCCAGCCAAAGGAATCGTGCAGGTACTTGATCAGGTTGTTGG
>DAHXKX010000108.1 GCA_027366165.1 Actinomycetota bacterium | reverse complement strand
GGAGGAAGGTGTCATTGTGGTGGTTGTGACTGTGGATATGAAATTCGGAGAACTTGTAACTGGTCCCGAAATAATCACGCGTGGTTGGATCCACGCCGATGAGGCCGAGGGTATCATCGAGGAGGCCAAGGAGGAAGTCCGCAGGTCAATTGCCGATGTCGCGTTTCAGGATGCCCTTGACCTGGAGACCTTAAGGCGCCACGTCAGGACTTCACTTGGAAAGTATGTAAACAAGCAGACAAAGCGCAGGCCAATGATAGTCCCGGTAGTTTTAGAAGCCTGAGTGTTGGATTTCTCCTAGAATTTCTGCAAAGATTAGTTACAAATTGGTAATTTAGAGTGATGATTCGAATGAGCCCGGGGATCCACTTGCTAAGTTCATTCTGATGAGTCAAAAGGCTACCAACTCAGCTAGGAGCGGCGCAACGTCGGGTTCTCGATACAAGAAGACAACTTCCAGCCGGTCTGCCTCCAGTACTAGAAGGCCTGCGTCCCAACAGCGAGTACCTCAGCCGTCATTTATCGATCACTTTCGGTCAATTGACGATTCGTTTCGTGGTGTCATCTATGTCGCCGTGTCGCTGGTGTTGCTTATATCGTCGCTCACGTCACTGTTTGGCCCGTTGGGCAAGGATCTGAAAATCCTTGCTGAATCCGTCTTTGGCGTAGGAGTTTTTGTAGGCCTGGTGGCTTTGCTGTTATGTGGGGCGGCCTTGATTCTTCCAGAGCGCCTCAATTTCGCCGAGCGTCGGGGAATCCTTGGATTCGTCGGGACTTTGGCACTAGCGGGCATGCAGGGTGACCTTTATCAGAGCATAAGTGGACCGGAGATACGCGCCAAAGGCGGGTTTCTTGGCTATCTGGTGGGCCATGGACTTAGTGTTAGTGCAGGCCGATTTGGGGGACTGCTAATTCTTGTGGTGTTGTTTGTCTTGGTATCACTGGCATTCTTCAATTTTGGGCCGCAACGGACCGCAGTGTTTGTTGTTGGCCATTTGAGGAAGTTTGTGGCGGCTGGCAATGAGGGTGACGAGGATCTGCGGGATGAAGGAGCAGGTACTCGCTCTGTCAAGTTTCGCCGGGGACTCAAGAAAAGACGATCTCCACTTGACGAAGAAATCATGAGCGATCCAACTCCAAGTCAGGAAGACAGGAAGAGGGTGGAGAGAAGCGAGATCGCTATCGCCGGAATGATCGATCCTGCCGTTGCCATGCCTGATGGCACAACTCCCAAATCGCCAAAAAAGACAAGGGACTTTGGCCCCGACACTTTGGAGCTCAGCGTTGAGAAGGTTAACGGGTTGTGGCGGCTGCCTAGCCTGTCTCTTCTAAAGCGTGGGGCGATAAAGAACTTGGACAAAGAAGAGCTGGCGAGCCGGGGGAGGGTCTTGCAGAACTCATTGGCCACGCATGGGGTTGTGACCAAGCTTGTAGGTATGACAGTGGGCCCAACCGTAACGAGATATGAACTTGAGCTTGGTGAAGGCGTCAAAGTGGCGAAGGTGACATCTCTAAACAAAGATATCGCCTATGCGATGGCTGCCGCGGACGTACGCATACTGGCGCCCATCCCCGGTCGGTCTGCGATAGGGGTGGAAGTTCCAAATCAGAACCGGCAGATCGTCACCCTGGGTGACGTGCTTGCATCTGAGGAGGCAAGTTCAGCAAAACATCCGCTGGAGGTGGGACTTGGACGAGACATTGCCGGAAGGGCTGTCATGGTCAATCTCGCGGAAATGCCGCACGTGTTGATTGCCGGAGCGACAGGATCTGGCAAATCATCTTGCATTAACTCAATAATCACCTCGGTGCTGATGCGTGCGACACCGGACGAGGTACGAATGATCCTGGTTGACCCCAAGCGGGTTGAACTGGGGCAGTACAACGGTCTACCGCATCTCTTGACCCAGGTAGTCACCAATCCAAAAAGGGCCGCAAACGCACTTTCATGGGCCGTCAAGGAGATGGAACGGCGATATGACCTTCTATCTGAGGTAGGGGTGCGGGACATCACAGGCTACAACCAGATGGTTGCGTCGCTGGAATCGGATGTTTCAAGGAGTAGTGGTGCTTCGAGATCTCTAATTGACGAGATTCTCGATGATTCTCCATTGTTCAATGATGTGAGCGGCCAAACTCTTGAGCGTCTGCCGTTCATCATTGTCGTTGTCGATGAGCTGAACGACCTTATGATGGTTGCCGCCAGGGATGTGGAGGAGTCGATCTGCCGAATCGCCCAAATGGCCAGGGCGGTGGGAATCCATCTCCTAATTGCCACACAGAGGCCTTCAGTGGACGTCATCACCGGCGTCATCAAAGCAAATGTTCCGTCAAGGATGGCTTTTTCCGTGTCGTCACTGGCTGATTCACGCGTCATACTCGATCAGCCGGGAGCCGAGCGGCTGGTTGGCAAGGGTGACATGCTCCTTCTGAACGCCTCCTCCAACGTTCCAAGGCGAATACAGGCACCCTGGGTGTCCGAGGCCGAAGTTAGAGCAGTCGTCGGGCACTGGTTGAGATCCTCCAAGCCGCAATACGTCGACGGCGTAGAAGGTTCCGAGGACCGCGGTGATTTCGGATTCGATTCCGATGACTCCGATGAACTTTTGGACCAGGCGATCGAACTTGTCGTTTCATCTCAGCTGGGCTCGACATCTATGCTGCAGCGAAAACTGCGCGTGGGTTTCGCGCGTGCCGGACGCTTGATGGATTTGCTGGAGGCAAGAGGTATTGTCGGGCCATCTGAGGGTTCCAAGCCAAGGGTTGTGCTGATGAGCCGGGAAGAGCTGGAGAATCATAAGGAAGAAGGATTCTTCTAATAACTTCCACATCATTTTCACCTATCTTGTTCGTAAGTGTTTATCAGTGCTGACATTTGTTGTTCAGACAAGTTCTTTGTTGGAGGTTTTGCGGTATGAGGGGAAATGACTCTTGGCTGAGTTCGACGTCCAGTTCTTCTTACTCACGAGGCAGTCACTATAGGGAGCGGGGGCCGTCTCTAATGGGATTGTCAAGGGTCATTGCGGTGGTTGTGATTCTCTTGGTCGTTGTGTCAGCTATCCAGCTAATACGTCCAGTTCCCCTTCCGTCAGCGCAGAATACACTTGGAAATGGTGTGATTCCCGGTACTCCCCCTTCTCTGCCATGGCCGGCCCAAGGAGGTGGTGAGGTCGTGATTCAGGGCATCGGAGTTGTGGGCGGCTTCAATGCAAACACTCAGATTCCGCTTGCATCAGTTGCAAAGATCGTCACGGCGCTGGTCATCATGAAGGACCACCCTCTCAAGCTTGGAGACACAGGTCCCACGCTGACCATGACAGCAAGTGACGTTGCCAACTACCAGTCGATGGTGAAACAACAGGATTCGGTGATGGCGATTGCAAACGGGGAGCAGATGACGGAGTACCAACTTCTTGAGGCGTTGCTCATACCTTCCGCTGACAACATCGCCGTAAAGTTGGCGGTCTGGGATGCCGGCTCAACCTCCGCTTTTGTGGCAAAGATGAATACTATGGCGAAATCACTTGGAATGACTAAGACGGTGTTCAAGGATCCATCCGGCCTCGACAGCAGCACTGTGGGATCCGCTAAGGACCAGGTTCTCGCTGGACTTGCGCTTCTTAAGAGTCCTGTACTTGCCAAGATCGTCTCCTTGGCTCAGGCGACCCTTCCCGTCGTAGGTGTTGTGTACAACGTCAACTACGACGTCGGTCACGATGGGTTTGTCGGAATCAAGACCGGCTCTATGGGAAATGGCGGTAATCTCGTTTTCGCAGCGACTGGCGGCGGAACCAAGGATTTGATCGTTGGAGCGATCTTGGGTCAAACAGGGGTTCAGCCACTGATTGCCGCGCTCACCGAGAGTACGAAGTTGGTCGATGCTGCGCGCAAGGTGCCGAGCGAGTTCAGCGTTCTGAAGCAAGGTCAACTGGTTGGTGTCATATCGGCGCCCGGCTCCAAACCCATATCGGTGGAGGCCGCTCAGGCAGTGTCATTCTTAGGTTGGCCCGGACTGCACGTGACTTATAGCGCGAAGTTCTCAAAGCTAGGAGTTAAGATTGCCAAGGGCGCCAAGGTGGGAACTCTCACAGTGTCGTTAGGTGGGCAGTCAAAGACAGTTTCGCTTGTGACCACCAAGGCCGTGCAGAGTCCGTCGTTGGCCTGGCGGCTCAGAAGACTTTAGGAGGGCCCGGTGATAGCTAGAGTTCCTGCTTCATCAGCAAATCTAGGTCCAGGTTTTGATACTTTAGCCCTTGCGCTCTCGCTCTACCTGGAGGTTGAGGCGAATGCCGCAGAGAGGTTTGAAGTCACGGCACTTGGCGAGGGTGCGAGTGTGCATGCGAACGAGGATCATCTTGGCGCCAAAGTTGCCACCCATATCCTGGGCCACTCCAACGTGCATCTTAAAATACGTTCGCAAATACCGCTTGGGAGGGGGCTGGGATCTTCAGCCGCATTCGTTGCAGCGTGTGCGGCTTCTCTCGGTGCGGACGATCCATTCATGGTGGCCTCAAATTTTGACGGACACCCTGAGAACGCTGCCGCGTCCGTCTTTGGGGGCTTCGTCAGCGCGACTTCAGTGGATTCAAAATTTGTCTCCAATTCCCTCCAGGTCGACCCTATGCTTGCTGCGGTGGTGGTTATTCCATCCGTGGAACTTGCTACCAAAAAAGCTAGGGGCGTTCTCCCGGCATCGATCAGTTTTCATGATGCGACCTTCAATCTGGGTCGGATGGGGCTATTGGTCGCCGGATTTTCTGATCTGGACCGCCTGGTTCGGGAGGCCACTGAGGACAGGCTTCATCAGTCTTATAGGTCGGCGCTGTTTCCGCAGTCAGATGAGATCATGGTTACGCTTTTGGATGCCGGTGCAATCGCAAGCTGCTGGTCTGGCGCAGGGCCATCAATGATTGGTTTTTGCCGTTCAAAGGAGTCGTCCGATATAGCAGAGCGGGTGAAAAGGATCCTTGCGGTCAGTGAAATCAAATTCGTCGTAAGGGAACTTGGCGTGGACCTCAAGGGATTAGTTGTAGCCAACTCCTATGGACCAGATTTTCAACCTCTCGAAGTTGCTAGTTTGTAATAGATGAATTCTTCGTATTGGGTCGAAACCTTGGGTTGCCCAAAGAACAGGGTCGATTCCGAGAAGCTTGAGGGAAGGTTGGCCTCTCAGGGACTCATTTCAGCCAGGGATGCGGCTAATGCAGATTTGGTGGTCGTGAATACCTGCGCCTTCATCGAAGCTGCGCGAGCGGAATCCATTGAGACCGTTCTTGATCTGGTCGAGATCAAAAAATCCGGTGCGAGGATAGTTGTAACCGGATGCATGGCTGAACGCTATGGTGAGGAACTCGCGAGAGAACTTCCGGAGGTTGATCTTGTAGCGGGTTTTGGACAGGATCTATTGACGAATACCCCTCTACCACATCAGTCGGGACCGATCCAGATTATGGCGAAGCTGGTAAAACCAAAGGGAGTTAAGGACTTTGACCTACTCAATCTAAAAAGGCCGGCCCTCAATTCATCTTGGGCGTATCTCAAGATTGCCGAAGGTTGCGATCGCGCATGCGGATTTTGTGCTATCCCGTCCTTTCGGGGGAAGCAACAATCGCGATCTATCGAGTCAATATTGGAGGAGGCCTCTGGACTTGATGTTAAAGAGGTCGTTCTGGTCGCCCAGGATCTGGCGTCATATGGCACCGACCTTTATGGGAGGAAGAGGCTCGTGGACCTGATGGAGCAGCTCTCGGGCCATGTTGACTGGACTCGACTGTTGTACATCTATCCTTCCGAGTTGACAGGGGCATTGATCGAGGCAGTTTTAGCTTCTGGAGTGCCATACTTTGACCTCTCTCTGCAACACTCATCAAGACCTCTTTTGCGGCGAATGAGGCGGTGGGGATCAGGGGAGAAGTTCTTAAAGACGATCAAGGAGATACGCTCGCTCGAGCCAAACGCTGCATTCAGGTCGTCGTTCATCATTGGATATCCTGGTGAAACCGAGGAAGATCACGACCGACTTCTTGATTTCATTGAGGAAGCCCAGCTTGATTGGGCAGGATTCTTCAGATTTTCTGAAGAGGACGGCACCTATGCCAAGGCCTTAGATGGCAGGGTGGATGGGTCCCTGCTAATGGAGAGGCTTGCAGAGGCCTCTGAGCTCCAAGATGAAATAACCCAAAAGAAGCGTGTTGGTCTGCTCGGAACGGAAGTAAAAGCGCTTGTGGATTCACCAGGAGTGGCGCGGTCATTTCGAGAGGCGCCTGAAATTGACGGGGTCATTAAAATTGATGAAGAGTTCCAAACAGGGCAGTACCTCGAACTTGTGATCTCAGGTTCTGAGGGTCCGGACTTAATTGGTGAATTGGCGATCAAGGAGGGTTGAGTGTCCACAGAAACTACATTTGGTCCGGGGGCCCTAGCTACACCCTCAAACTTCATTACGCTTCTGCGTGTCGTGATCACTCCAATTCTGATGTACAGCGTTGACCGGCACGGTTCGACTTGGTCTGCCTTTGCTATTTGGATGGTTCTTGCCTCGACAGACAAGGTCGATGGGATCTTGGCCCGGCGTCAGGGAGTCACAAGATCCGGAGCATTTTTGGATCCATTGGCGGACAAGCTGATGGTATTCGGTCTATTTGCGGTCTTAGTGGCGCGAAACGAGATCTGGTGGGTTCCTGTTTTGGTGATGGCAGCCCGTGAAACGTGGATGTCGCTCTATCGGAGCGTGCTCGGTCGCAGGGGAATCTCTGTTCCAGCTCGGCCACTTGGCAAGGCTAAAACCTTCGTCCAAGTGATAGTCATCGGGCTTGTGCTGATACCTGGAGTATACGGAAACGCCAAGGTTGAAATTGGGGTGCTAGTTTGGATCGCCACTTTGCTAGCCTTGGTCAGCGGATATTTTTATTATGCCGATGGCCGGGTACGCAATTCCGGTTAGCCACAATACTGGGAGTAAATTGTGCGAGTTGAAATAATAGCCATCGGCACTGAGCTGCTACTTGGCCAGATTATCGACACTAATTCTGCCACAATATCCCAGAAATTGGCTGAGGTCGGAATTGACTGTCTCTACCAGACGCGCGTTGGAGACAACAGCGAACGAATTGTGTCAGTACTCAGGCTGGCACTTGACCGCAATGACGCAGTGCTGGTGTGTGGAGGGCTTGGGCCGACCCAAGATGACATCACTCGTGAGGCAATTGCTGAAGTCATGGGCGTGTCCCTTCGTCATGACCAGGCACTTGAGGACAAAATCCGGGCGCTGTTCGCTTCCAGAGGCCGGACAATGAGTGCGAACAACATCAATCAGGCTATGGTTCCAGTCGGCGCGGGAGTAATCGAGCAGCGGAAAGGTACCGCGCCCGGATTGATTTGTCCAGTTGGCAACAAGGTTATTTATGCGGTTCCAGGAGTTCCGTATGAGATGAGTGACATGCTTGAGCGTGCGGTGATCCCGGACCTCATTTCCAGGGCGGGTGTAACAGGAGTTATCCGTTCAAGAACTATCAGGACGTGGGGGCTATCGGAATCGGCGCTGGCGGAACTTGTTGCACCAAGGTTGGATGCATTGGATGCCGGTGATGGAAGGACAACGATTGCTTTCCTTGCTTCGGGCATAGAGGGGATAAAGCTGCGCATCACTGCCAAGGCGGAGTCAAGCGAGGTTGTCGACACACTGCTTGATGCGGAAGAAAAAGAACTCCGGAGGATACTGGGCGAGATTGTATTTGGCATAAACGACACCACAATTGAAATGGCTGTTGCAAAGGAGATTGTCGAGCTTGGTCTTACGATGTCTGTTGCAGAGTCGCTCACAGGTGGCTTGATTTCCGCCCGCCTCGTCAACGTTATGGGAGCCTCGGACTGGTACAGGGGCAGTGTGGTTTCTTACGCGAGTGACATAAAGTTCGATTTGCTGGGTGTTGAGGTTGGCCCCGTGGTAAGCGAGCGGGCTGCGATTGAGATGGCTCAGGGGGCAAGGAGGGTGCTCGGTAGTGATCTGGCTCTTTCTATTACCGGGGTTGCCGGTCCTTTGCCACAGGAAGGCAATTCTGCCGGCACCGTGTTCGTGGGCACTTCGTCGGAGATCTTTGGCGATCGTGCAATTCAGCTGATGCTCCCTGGCGATCGTGACAGAATCAGACAATATGCCACCATCTCGGCACTGGATTGGCTGCGTCGGATCCTTTCCGGGGGTACACCCTGGAGTGGCCTTGACTAAGAAACTTCTTTAATCGGTTGCGTAAACGAACATATGTTCGTATAATTGGTTTTGGTTGAAGGGTTACTGTCACAGCAATGGGTTATCTTTTTGACAGGTTACTTCTTGTGATTTTTTGGTCGAACCTAGGAATAATACGTCATAGCGCACGAGGGAGCGGTGAGTTTCTTGGCTAAGGAAGAGGCAACGGATCGTAACAAAGCATTAGAGATTGCCATAGGTCAGATTGAAAAGCAATTTGGAAAAGGTTCGATCATGAAGATGGGTGAGAATGCCCATATGAAGATCGAGTCTATCTCAACCGGTGCGATGTCTTTGGATCTCGCGTTGGGAGTAGGCGGTTTACCTCGGGGAAGGGTCGTCGAGATCTTCGGTCCTGAATCATCCGGTAA
>DAHXKX010000114.1 GCA_027366165.1 Actinomycetota bacterium | reverse complement strand
AAATAATGCTCGCTGTACCGCTTGTGCGTCGTTGTACCACACTCGCCCGAGCCATCGAGTCTGAAGCAGTCTCTCAAAAAGAATGGATCGGGCAGGACTTAATGCGGAACACTTCCTGACCATTAGTTCACGCAAACCGGACTGGTTGAGGGCAAAAGCCAATATGGGTACTGCCTATCGTGGTGTGAAACAGACCATGCGCAAGTTCTCCCTGTCCACAGTGTGTGAGGAAGCTGGGTGCCCGAATATCTTCGAATGTTGGGCAGACGGAACGGCTACGTTCATGATCAACGGCGAAGACTGTACCCGTGCATGCTCGTTTTGCCTTGTGCGGACCAACCACCCCGCGTCCCTCGATCCCATGGAGCCGACGAGGGTGGCTGAGGCGGTCAAGGAGATGAACCTCGCATTCGCGGTTGTGACTGCTGTTGCAAGGGATGACCTTTCCGATGGGGGTGCCGGGGCGTTTGCGGCGACTATAAGGGAAATACGCCGCCTATCTCCAGGAACGGGTGTCGAAGTCTTGATCTCAGACTGTAAGGGTGACAACGACAGTCTTAATAAGGTGTTCGATGCACGTCCTGACGTGCTCAATCATAACCTTGAGACCGTGGCACGGCTCCAGTACGTGGTGCGTCCCTCGGCCTCCTACGCCCGGTCGCTTTCGGTATTGGCCAGAGCCAAAGAGGCAGGACTTGTTACCAAGTCCTCCTTGATTGCCGGCATGGGTGAGACTAAGGAGGAGCTCACGAGCGCCCTTCGGGATTTGGCGTCCATCGGCTGTGACATTGTGACCATTGGTCAGTATCTTCGACCGACCGTGAACCACTTTCCAGTTGCCAGGTGGATCGCTCCCGAAGAGTTCGATGAGTTGGCTCAGGTGGGTGAAGAGTTGGGTATTGGCCATGTTGAGGCATCTCCAATGGTGCGGTCCTCATATCACGCCAAGTCCTCATTTGGAGCGATTGCCAGTTCCGGCCCCCTTCTGAGGGTTTGACGGTTGTGAGTTGGATGTCTTGGTTACTGGCGTGTGGTAGCAAATGAGCCCACTGACGATAGGTGTTGAGGGGTTCTCCAGAGCCTATTTTTCAAGGTTGAAGCGGGTCATGGAGCAGATGGAGGGTATAGGAGTCGATGCCTTGGTCCTGTCTTTGGGCGCTGACCTTCCCTGGCTGATTGGCTATCAGGCCATGCCACTTGAAAGGCTTACGGCACTGGTGGTCAGAAAGAATGAGCAGCCCGTACTGGTTGTGCCGGCTTTGGAAGAGCCAAGAGTCTCGCTACATGGAGACCTTTTCAGAGTACGTCCATGGCAGGAATATGAAGATCCCTTCGAGATTGTCGCCAGCGCACTTGAAGGTTGTGGCGAGGTGGGCATCTCTGACCGGACTTGGGCGGTATCGCTGCTTTCCCTGCAGAGCAAGTGTAATGCAAGATTTTCGGCCGCATCAAAAGTCACGAAAAGTCTTAGGAGCGTGAAGGACCCTGTAGAACATGCCATGTTGGCTGAGGCAGCCGGGCGGACGGACAGAGTCGCTCAGGCGATTATCGACGGCGAAGTGAGTTTCATCGGTCGAAGCGAGATAGGGATTTCAATGGAAATTTCTGAGCGGCTCATTGCAGAAGGGCTTCACAAGGTCAACTTTGCAATTGTGGGTGCCGGTCCCCATTCAGCTTCGCCTCACCACGAACCTGGGAAGCGCGTAATAGGCCACAATGAGGCAATCGTAGTTGATTTTGGCGGCGAGTTCAGAGTGGACGGATCGGCCGGGTACTGTTCGGACATCACCAGGACCGTGGTTACCGGAGAAATGCCTGACAGGTTTCTTGAGCTTTATGCGATCTTGAAGACAGCTCAGCTTCGCCAAGTTGAGTCTATTCGTGCCGGAATCAGTTGTGAAAGCGTGGATGAATTGGGAAGATCGTATATTGAAGAGTTCGGCTATGGCCAATATTTCATTCACCGAACCGGGCATGGTATTGGAATCGAGGAGCACGAGGAGCCTTATATAGTTGCGGGCAATTCAGACCCAATAGTGGCTGGCAACACATTTTCCATTGAGCCTGGGATCTACATCCCAAGCCTTTACGGAGCCCGGATAGAGGATATCGTGATCGCCACCGAAACCGGATATGAGTTGTTGAACAAGGTTGACAGGACTCTTCACCAGGTCGGGTAGCAGGCCCCTTTTACGCTATGAAGTACTTGGCACGGGGATGGTGGCAAATTATTGCGGAAGTCGTCTGTTCGGGGTGCAGCTGGAAGCCTTCGCTAACCTTCACTCCGATTCGACCAGCCTCAAGGAGCCGTGCAACTGTGGCGTTGTCTTCCAGGTTCGGACATGCGGGATATCCCCACGAATACCGTCCGCCTCGGTACTGTTGCCTGAAGAGACCGGTGAGCGTTGGACCGTCCTCGTCGACGAATCCCCATTCTGTTCTTATTCTGTGGTGCCAATATTCCGCTAGCGCTTCGGCCATTTCGACGCTCAGGCCGTGCAATAGAAGGTAGTCCTGGTAGCGGTTTTCCTTGAAATACTCGGCAGCCACCTCAGAAGCCCTGCCGCCCATTGTCACAATATGGAATGCCGCATAGTCCACTTCTTTTGAGTCAACTGGCCTGAAAAAGTCCGAAATACAGAGGTACGGCTCACGCTTTTGACGGGGAAAGGCAAACCTCGCGAGCTCTTTGGTGCGTTCGGTATCGCCAAAGACGATGAGGTCGTCATTGGCCGAGCCTACAGGATAGTATCCATAGACAACTTGTGGATTGAGAATCTGTTCGGCCTTGGCCTTATTCAGCTGTTCACGCAGTATCGGCCTGGTCCTCGCTTTGAATTCGGGATCTGGTTCGCCAGAATTGGGCCTAAATCCCCATTGGTTCCTGAAAAGAGCCGTTTCGTTTATGAATTCGGAAATCTCGTCCAATGGGATTCCCTTTACGACCCGGGATCCGATGAATGGAGGGACGAATATTTCGTTGTCGATTGCCACTTCTGGTGACCTGGATGGAAGTTCGGGGATTTCTTCAAAGGCCTGATCCCGCTCGGATTTTCTTTGCGGGAGTTTGCGTTCAGATAAAACACGTCCAAATTCAGGATCGTAGACCCCGTTTTTCTTCATTTCCATCAGACGGTCCATGGTATGCAATCCTTCGAAGGCGTCCTTGCCGTAGAACAGTCTGCCCTTGTACACCCCGCGCAGGTCCTTTTCGACGTATGTTCGCGTCAAGGCTGCACCACCCAAGATTACAGGTATTTCCTCGAGGCCTCTCTCATTGAGTTCTTGGAGGTTTTCACGCATAATCAGCGTGGATTTTACCAGTAGCCCGCTCATTCCAATTGCGTCTGCCCCGGCTTCAAGGGCCTTTTGTATCATCTCCCCGACCGAGACTTTGATTCCAAGGTTGAATACCTGGTAGCCGTTATTTGTCAGGATGATATCAACTAGGTTCTTTCCAATATCATGGACGTCGCCTTTGACCGTCGCGAGAACCACTTTTCCCTTCGATCCAGTGTCCTCCTTTTCCATGAAGGGCTCAAGATAGCTAACAGCGGATTTCATGGTCTCTGCACTGGTTAGGACGAACGGCAGCTGTAATTGCCCGCTTCCGAATAGATCGCCCACCACCTTCATGCCGTCCAACAAGAAGTTGTTAATGACTTCCAGGGCCTCGTAGCCTTCTGCCATGGCCTGATCAAGGTCAGCCTCAATTCCCGTCCGATTCCCATCGATTATCCTTCGGGCGAGCCTTTCGCCGATTTCGAGAGTCGAAAGGTCAACGGTTTCCTCAGTTGAACTCTTCACTCCCTCGAAAGTTTGTATGAGTCTGCTGAGTGGGTCATATCCGGGGCTCCGCCGGTCGTAGATTAGGTCGAGACAGATCTGCTTCTGCTCCTCCGGAATCTTTGCAAGCGGAAGAATTCGTGCGGGATGGGCAATTGCCGCGTCCAGTCCCGCCTTGACACACTCGTCAAGAAAGACCGAGTTCAGGACGTGTCTGGCCGCCGGGTTGAGGCCGAAGGATGTGTTCGAGAGACCAATCACTGT
>DAHXKX010000111.1 GCA_027366165.1 Actinomycetota bacterium | reverse complement strand
TATAGAAAATTTCCTTCACTACAGGTCGGTCGATGTCTCTTCAATCAAAGAACTAGGCAGAAGATGGTTCCCGGACCTCATAAAGACGGCGCCCGCGAAGTCCAGGGGGATTTTTAGATTGGAGCTCTTCAGTGGTTTATTCCGGTAGGCCGTTCATCGTTATTCCGACCTACAACGAGGCCAAGAACATAAGCGAGGCAATTCATCGCATAGAGAAGCAGTTACCGGGGATCGACATCTTGGTGGTCGATGACTCATCCCCAGATGGAACAGCTGACGTTGTCAGGTCTCTTGCGGAAATTTATCCCAATATTGAGGTAATTTCGCGTGGGGCTAAGCTTGGCTTGGGTTCAGCGTACCGTCTTGGATTTGGGATCGGCCTTGAAAGAGGCGCCACGAGTCTTATAGAAATGGATGCCGACCTGTCCCACGAGCCTGAATCCCTGCCTCAACTGATCGGAGCCGTCGAGGAGGAGGGAGCCGATCTGTGCATCGGGTCCCGCTACGTTCGAGGCGGCGCCTCGCCGGGACTGAAGACATATCGGCTTCTACTTTCAAGGGCAGGGAACATTTATGCTGCACTTGCATTGGGGATCAGAATTAAGGACGCGACCAGCGGGTTCAGGGTCTACAGTTCGAAGATATTGAGAAAGATCGACATTGACACAGTGTCCGCCGAGGGATATGCGTTTCAAATCGAAATGGCTTTTCGGGTGCAAGCCTCGAATGGCAAGGTTGTTGAAAGACCGATCATCTTCCGTGACAGACATTTCGGGACATCCAAGATGAGCTTTCGCGTGGTCACAGAGGCGATCTTTCTTTGCACTGTTTGGGGAATCCAGGACAGGGTTGCCCGGCTCACGGGCAACAAAGGCAACTACTCGCACTACCATAAAGAGGATTCCGCGTCTGTCGTAATGGCTATAGTTCATGCGGCCCGTCGCCAAGGAATTTGAGTGATGACCTGGGAGAGTGGGGGGGCTGCTGACACTGTTGAAGTTCGACTGAGGCGCCTCTGTGAGGGTGTTGAGGTACCCGCATACGCTAGACCGGGTGACGGGGCATGCGACCTGCGCAGCTCCGTTGCAATGGACATAGCTCCTCTGTCACGTGCCCTGGTTCCGACCGGAATTAGCCTGGAAATACCGGAGCGGCATGGAGGCCTGATCATTCCTCGCTCCGGCCTGGCAATCAACTTCGGAATTACCTGTCTAAACTCTCCAGGTCTTATCGACTCAGGCTACCGCGGAGAGATCAAGGTGATACTGTACAATTCCGACGCAGAAAGAACCTTTGTAATAAATCAGTGGGACAGGATTGCACAGTTGATCATTGTGTCTCTGCCCATGATCTCGTTCGCTCAGGTGGATGAGCTTTCGGAAACTGTTCGTGGAGCTGGCGGATTCGGCCACACCGGCGTTGGTGGTTCGACTTAGAATTGCGGTGGGTGAAGTTTGGAGTTTCTTAGTGGGCTGGATGCGGCGTTTTTGGCCGCGGAGACGGACAATATGCCACTTAACGTCGGTGGGATATTGGTGTTTGACCGAGGAACGCAATCAGACATTGAAAGCTACGACGGTATCCTCCGGGTGTTTTCAGCGAGGATACACAAGCTTCCGCACTTTCGGAAGAAGGTGGTAAATGCCCCGCTCGGTCTGGTTCAGCCATACTGGATTGACGACCTGTCTTTCTCAGTGAATAACCACATTCATCTTGCGTTTCCAAATGAAGAGGTTGACCTGGACCAGGTACTGGACTTTGCATCATCTTTGATGTCAGAGCGTTTGGAAAGGTCGAGGCCGCTCTGGGACCTGTTCGTCATCCCAAGAGTGCACAAGAACCGGCTAGTGATCGTAGCAAGGCTTCATCACGCGCTTACAGACGGAGTTACTGGTATGGAGGCCCTAGCTGCCGTCTTCGACCTCACGGAGGAGTTCGATCGTGGTGGTCAGCCAGCAGCTCATGTACCAGAAGGACCCCCGTCTCAGTTGGAGGTGGGCGTTAGAACGCTATTTGGCGTTTCAGACCACGTTCGGTCACTGATCTCCACCGGTATTTCCGCCATAAAGGATCTGCCTGATATATTGGTGGACTCTGACCGGGAGGCGACGCTCAAGTCGGCTGGCAATTTGATGTTCGTTCCGAAGCGCACGGGCGCAAGCGGTTCGATTTCTTCAGAAAGACAGATTCTGTCGAAGGACATCAACCTTAAGCGCGTGTCGAAGATTGCCAAGGCGAACGGGGTGAAGGTAAATGACGTTCTCATAACTATTTGTCACGGGGCCTTGGTGAGGTATTTAAAGTCGCACGGTCTGAGCCTGCCGGATAGTCTGATTGCGATGGTTCCGGTATCGGTCCACGGCCAGTCCGCGAATCGCGAATCGAAAAATAAGGTTTCTGCTCTTTTCTTGACGATTCCAACTGACTGTGAGGGATGGCGCGAACTGCTGTTAGAGGTGCACGAGATAACGGATCGGGCTAAGGCCCTACATTCCGGCGTCGGCTCGATGTTCTTCTATAACGTTGCAGAGGCTCTGCCTCCGGTGGTGTTGGAAGTTCTGTTTCATGCCGCAGCTGAATCGGAGATCTTTAAAATTGTTCCGCCGGCGTTCAACTACGTGGTCTCGAATGTACCTGGTCCAGATATCGACCTGTTTCTGGCGGGGAACCGGCTCGAAAGGGTCATTCCTCTTGCCCCTGTTGCCGATGGCTCAGGCGTTACCTTCGCCTTCGTCTCGTATCGGGATGTAATAAGTCTGGGTTTGGTCACCGAACCTGCTTTGTACCCCGACATTGAAGAGTTTGATTCCTCAATTGACCACATTTTGGACGGGCTATTTTCAATTAGGTAGTGATGATGGCTTAACGTCGGTATATTCTCAATGTTGTTGTTTGCGCGCAGGATCGGCTTTGGGTCTGTAACCTATCGCTAAACTTGTAGCTCTCAGTGCGGACGTGGCTCAGTTGGTAGAGCATCACCTTGCCAAGGTGAGGGTCGCGGGTTCGAATCCCGTCGTCCGCTCCATGGGTTAGCGAAAAGGCTAACCAGTTCATAATGACAAATGTCAATTCTTGAGGTAATTATTGCACCTGGTTGTGACGCTCTTGAATTGCCATTGGCTGTCTTGGCCATTCTAATGCGGAATGGGATCGCATCCTCATTTGGTTCGATGCCGGATCACCCCTGTTTTGTATAGCAATATCTGATTTTCCTGATCACATGAGGAGAACCCCTAATTCTCCTTGTCCCACCAACCATTGCACCGCACTGGTTGCATGATAGAGGTCATGGTGGTTTCGAGTTGGAATGCTTTTTGCCCCTTTGTCAGCGTGAGTACGTTCTTCTAGTTCTACCAAGAGGAGAGTGTATCTTTCAGTTGGATTAGGTGCGATGAATTCCCAACGCTCTAAAGGCTGGCACTTTGAAGATGTCAATCAGTAGGGTTCCGATTATTACCGTGCCTATGACAGCCCCAGCCACAGGGATGGTCAACGCAGTCATCAGACTCCCCGAGAGGACGAGGGCGATTGCTGCCGCACTGTCTGCAAGTGAGGCGAAAATGACTCCAAAGCTTGGCTGCGAATTCCAAAAATGACCTGGTGTTCGAACAAGGTAGATACTTGATTGGCTACTGACTATGAGCGTGAGGAAGATCAAAGTGCGGAGCGAATTCAGTGTCGAAATAGGCCATAAATCGCGTGCAACCCAGAGGATGCCGGATGAGATCAAAAGTTGAGGACCGGCTAACAGCACGGCTGCGGAGGTGAACTTTTTTATGTTCCAGGTGTCGGGTGTATGAGAGAAGCTGGCGCGGTCCGTCATAATCGACATGCTCGCGATGTCGTTTCCAAGGAGCATAAGCGCCATGAGTAGGGGGGTGAACACGAATTGGTGCCAAGCGAAAACTCCGATCGTCAACAGCAGAGGTATCTGAATCTTCTTCACGGCAACGTTCAAGGCATAGGTGAGTGATCGCTGGTGCTCGCGCCTACTTTCTTCTACGAGGTCCGCAATGTCTGTCAGGCCAGGTTCAGTAAGTACGATTCCTGCCGCGGACTTGGCAATGTCGCTCGCCCCTGCCACTGCCACTCCCAGCTCGGCCTGCTTCAGGGCGGGAGCGTCGTTGACACCGTCACCCGTCATTCCAACTACATGGCCTGCTGTCTGCAAGTGGCGGACGATTCGGTATTTGTCTTCCGGTAGGACTTCGGCAACAACACCAAAGTCCAGAGCATTTTGCCGCTCGGATATGTCCGTGGCCCTTACTGCAGGTCCATCGATGCCAACCAGCGTCGCGATTGCCTTTCCGGTGGCAAGACTATCGCCGGTGAGCATGATTACGCGGACGCCAAGGCCCGAAAGGCGTTCGATGAGTGCTGCGGCATCGGGTCGTGGGGGGTCAGCCAGTGCGACAAGGCCTACCTGGTGCCAGGGGTCAGTTCCCTGGGCCAGGGCGACCGCCAAAACCCGGGCACCATTTGCAGCCAGGCGTTCCAGTTCCGGGTCCGCCTCATCCCCACAGAGAGTCGCGATGACTTGCGGAGCTCCCTTGGTAACGCGCAAAATGCCTGCTTCACATGCGAAAGTTGCTTCGGAACGTTTTGTCGTCGGGTCAAAGGGTATGAAACTGACGCGGGTCCGAACTGGTGCACGGATTCGGGCCTGTGCTGCCGAGATTACGGCCAAGTCGATTGGGTCCTGGGTAGCTTCGTCGGAGGCGGCGACGGCAAGGGAAAGGACCTCGTCCCGGTCGAATTCAGCGCTAGCGGTTATCTCGTAGACAGAAAGGTGGTTCTGCGTGATAGTTCCCGTCTTGTCGGTGCAAAGGATATCCATAGTGGCCGCATCCTGAACAGCCGTCAGTCGCGAGGTCAGAATTCCCTGTTTTGCTAAGTGCTGTGCTGCAAGAGCACCCGACAGTGCGAAGGCCGCCGGAAGTGCGACCGGAACTGATGCCAAAAGAATGACCACGGCAAACGAAAGGATCTCTGAGATGCTTGCGTTGCCGATGGCGAGCCATACCGTGCCCGCAAGCGCAAGGACAAGGTCCATGATGATGAACACCCGAACCATTCGAAGCACAACTTGATTCAAGTGACCGCTCACCCCGGCCTCACGGACCAATTCGGCGGTTCTCCCAAAGAATGACCTGGCTCCTGTCGCGGTGACCTCTCCGCTTGCCTCCCCACCGACCACTGTGGAACTGGAGTAGATGGGTTCCCCAACGTGTCTACGCACGGTTGCGGACTCTCCAGTGACCATTGACTGGTCAATTTTGACCTCTCCGTTGGTCAAGATCAGGTCAGCAGGTACGAAGTCACCTACACGAACATGAACCAGGTCGCCAGGGACGAGCTCGGAGGCAGGAAGCATGTGCCACTCGCCGTCGCGATGAACCCGGGCATTGATTTCCAAACGGCTGCGCAGCAATTGCAGGGCTGACTGCGCCCTGCCTTCTTGTACAAAAGCGAGCGCGGCATTGAAAATCAGAACTACGGCAATGATTCCCGCCTCGAGCCACTTGCTGAGCACGACCTCGAGCAACACAGTGGCTTCAAGCATCCACGGCACAGGAGCCCAAAATTTCGCCGTGAACTGTTTGAGCGCACTCGGTCTTTGCTCGGAGATGACATTGGGCCCCACCTCCTTGAGCAGCTCCTGGGCGCGCGATGTACTCAGACCATGCTTCGCATTCCCCATGGGACTTATGATAGCCCGCTACTATGAAGCTGACATGGGTCTGGTGGGTTGGGCGATTTTGAATTCCGGCTCATTCCAGTTGGAGTCAACCGGTGCCAGGCCAGCGCCATTTGCCTTTGGCCAAATGGCCCTCAAGTTAACGTTTGGTCTGCGGCGCGAAATTTGATAATTGCACTTGAGGCAAGGAGGCCGGTATTGTTCCGATGCTTGTGAGATTGAGATGCTGCGTTGAGGTTGTGTCTCAAAATTTGTGCTTGGGACCCTCCTGATGTTCGTGGTGACAACTGTTTTTTGAATTGGCAGCAAAGCCTAAAGTGGTAAAGCGGCGGCATTGAAATCTAGTGGTGAATAACTTTTTCCGAGTTCCGATTGGCTGAAGCGCCGATGCGCTTCTTTCGGGAACTCACTGGACTTCGCATGACTTCTGCCGGAATATCTCCTGGTAGCCCTTTCCCCGGACCTGTTCAGAGGAGGGCCTCTTTCCCCTTGGATCTAACACCTCTTTCGGAGGAGGAGGGTCTTGGCGGCGCTTTTTGCGATTCCGGTTGGAACAATGATGGTGATGCCAACAGCCGGCGAGACACCCATACTGCTGGGTTATCCTTGGAGAAGTCGGAGGTTAGGTGTTAGGGCACTTTTGCCTGCCATTAGCCTGTCATTAAAGGCAATGGTTGCCCGTGTCATGTCAGTTAAGGTTGCAGTGGTGATGGCGGTTGCCGTGGCAGCCCAAGGGGGTTGTCTCTGCTGCTCTTCTCTGGGCTTTGCTTCGGTGAGGCCAGGTCTTGTGATACCGCCTTGGGTGGCACGAAAGTGTGACCCGGGGGTCAAACTGCTGGGGTTGAGATGAAGCGCTTGGTTTCGATTACAGGGTTGTTGTTGGTCGTTCTTCTAGTGGCAGCGTGTGGTTCATCGCCTGCGGCATCGGTGCCAGCGCGTTCCACGGTGACAAATGAAGTGACTTGGGTTGATGAGCCAGTGACTTTCATTGCTGGAGGAATCATCATTTATGCAACTTTTCGGCATCCCACCGATTCAAGTGGAAAGTTCCCCGCGGTGCTCTTGATAGCCGGCAGTGGGCCTACGGATCGAAATGGCAACAGCAAGGTGGCTCCCGGACCCATTGACACACTCAAGACGCTTGCAGACTGGTTGTCATCCGACGGTGTCGCGTCTTTGCGGTACGACAAACTTGGCAGCGGTCAAACCGGGCTTGGACCTTATTCTTTGAATTTGGCTGGTATTGGAATAGGGCCTTTTCAACAGGAGTCCCTGGCAGCTCTTGATTTTCTTGCAAAACAAAATGGAGTCAACGACAAGCGGATTGGTGTATTTGGCCATAGTGAGGGCGCACTATTTGCTCTTCTCCTTGCCACAGGCAATGACGGTGCGGTTCCTCCAATTCATGCTATTGGTCTGCTGGAACCGCTCAGTGTGCGGTATCTCGACCTGTTGGAAAATCAAGTGGATGGGCAAATCAACAACGAACTCACCGCTGGCTATTTCACGGAGTCTCGGGCGGCACAGGTCAAGGCGGCGCTGGTGGCTGCGATTTCACAACTTCGTGCTAATGGCCCGGTACCTTTGAATCTTCCTGCAGGGCTATCAGGAGTCTTCAATGCCTCGACCGAGCTATTTCTCTACCAGGCTGACAAGTATGACCCGGCTGCCCTGGCCGCCCAATTGAGTCCAGGTATGCCGGTACTGGTTACTTGCTCCAATGCCGATCAGCAGGTCTCCTGCGCGGAGGTGGATCATTTGATCGTGGGTTTGACGAAGGCGAATGCTCGTATTGATTTTGTTCAACTTGTCGGGGTCGATCACGTGCTCAAGGTGGACCCAAGCGGTGCGGCATCAGATTATACGAAGCCTTTACCCTTTTCACCACAGCTCAGGTCTGCCCTGTCGAAGTTCGTTCAGCTGAATCTGAGATGAGCGAAAGACCCTTTGAGCCCCCCGATTCATCCGTGGAGTTAATGACAGGCGTGGCAAAGCCACGAGACTGTCGCGCCCAGGAGATAAAGTAACCCAATGAGCATCCGCGAGCGTCGCTTTAATCTTCAACCAAGTGCGGAAGAGACTTTCCACCACCGTTGCTTCGATGCCTGTTTCGTCTACAGCTTGAGTTTTGAGCAGAGAAAACTGTGACGGCGAAGCCGTAGGCAGCGGATCAACACCACAACCCTGATGTCCGGCTAGCCGAAGCCCGACAGTAATTTCCCTGGCTCAGGAAAGGCTTACCTACCTATACCAAGCACGGCAATTCTCAGACCTGTCAAAAGTGCGAACACACAGCCAGAGAGAACCGCCAAGCGGTCTTTGAGTGCATTGCAAGTGGCTACGAAGTAAACGCGGATATACACGCGTCACCCAACATTCTCGCCGCGGGACCTACGGTCCCACGGTGCAGAGCGACGCTGCACGCAGAGTTCCATCCGGGTCGAGCACAGCGGCCCGATAACACGTCAACCACATCAGTC
>DAHXKX010000050.1 GCA_027366165.1 Actinomycetota bacterium | reverse complement strand
AGAGGCCTCCAAAACCTTGGGAACGAGCTGGCGTATGCGCTCGGGAGTCAGAAGACCCCCCACGTCTTTGAAGCACAGCCGGTAGGGATTCATGGCCGCAGCCTCGCGAGTCTTCTGTATGAAGTACTCATCGGTGTGGCGCGGAGATACGGAGTAGATGAGGTTGACAACAGGGGTCATGCCCAGTTCGTTGAGGCGGTCCACTTGCAAACCCATATTTGAAAAATCGTTCCATTTGCTCCCAATTCGAGTGAACGTTATCCCAAGTTCCACTAACCTCTTTACAAGAAGATCGCCAATGGCCATCGGAACATACCCGCTCATTGTCCTACCCACAAGATCACCATGCCAACGCAGCGGCGTGCTCTTCGCTGCCGCGACACCGCCTTTGATCCAGTCCCATGGATTCTCGTGGAGATGGCGGACCAGCTTCTTGAATGAAGCTCCGGCAGCCATGAACTCCATGCTCTCAAAGCCGGCGGCGTCGAGGTATGGCATGGCGATGAGCATGTGGCGGGTCCTCATGTTCATCGCCCAAAGGCTTTGATGTCCATCCCTAATCGTGGTATCTACAAATCTGATTTCCTTCACGTATACATTGCCTTTCCCGGGACCGAGAGCTAATCGAATAAATTCTCCACAGGTGCGAAATATGTCGGTTCAGAAGCACCCGTAGGTTCTCATGAACATTTTTGCATTTCCGAACCTTTAATGTTCCAGCCAGACGGGGCCACAGAAATAAGCTGCTGGTCACGCCTCCACTTTGTCAGCTTCGAATGGCGCCAGACCGAATCGCACGTTGTCGGCGCCGATACTTGGCGCCACAGCTTGCACATCTCCAATTAATCCCTCGAGCCAGCCACGCTTACTAGCTTCAAACTGTTGCGCCGGATCCGAGAAGACTCTCCCGAGCACCGTGGTATTCGTGGCAGCCTGGGCCGCCGAGAGAACCGGACCGCAAGGCACATCCAACTCCGAAAGCCTGCGGAGCCATTCCTCCCGTGAGGCCTTTGAGAATTCGCCTTGAAGTTCCTGTTCCAACTCCCTGTAGTGTCTGACACGGCTCTTCTTGTCCTTGAACCTATCGTCCTGAGCCAGCTCTGGGCGCCCAACGGCGTTCAGCAGTCCCAGCCAAAATTTGGTTGGTGTGGAAAGGTGAACCACAAAAGCTTCGCCATCACTGCCCACAAAAGCGTACGATTGGGAACTCATTGCGCGGGTGAGCCTCCCGCTTTTTGCTCCGTCCAGTAACTCAGTACCGACCGAGCCACGTAGGAAGGAAAGGCTGGCACCGACCATTGACACGTCGACAGCGCGGCCGAGTCCGGTCTTTTGTCTTTCGACTAAAGCGGTGATGACTCCTATTGCGGAGTAAAGACCCGCAATGGTGTCTGACATCGCCGGTCCCACACACTCCGGGCTTTCCAAGTCCGTCAGTTGGGACATTAGACCGGACATCGCTTGAGCCACGGCGTCATAGCATGGCCGTTCCGCATACTCGCCGAATTTGCCAAAACCTGTGATGTTGCAAACGATCAATTCTGGATTGACCAGTTTCAACTGGTCATACCTCAATCCGAGTTTCACTTGTGTGACTGGACGGAAATTGGAAAGAAGAACGTCAGAAGTTTTTAGTAGCTCATCAAACCAGTCTCTTTCTTTGATCCAATCAACACAAACACTGGCCTTATCGGCGTTGTAGGCCACAAAGCTTGCCCGCGGACTCTCCGCCGAACCCCAACCGCGAAACGGGTCTCCAGTGGGAGGATGCTCAAGCTTGATCACCTCAGCCCCCAGCTCCCCCAATAGTGAACCCGCCATTGGCCCGCTGATGTAGCTGGCCATTTCGATCACCCGAATGCCAGAAAGACCTCTATTTCCTTCGTCGGACATGTGTGGCTCCTCCATATTCTCATGGGCATTTCACTCTGCATTCCTCATCACAACATTTTCGATCTACCCGGGTGCGCCCCAGGACAAATTTTACATTATCCAACAGTTCCCGACGGATTCTCAATCTGGTGATGCCTCAATGAGACAAGCCATCTAACTGAATCAACTTTTAACCAACGCGATCGGATGGTTGACTACCTGCAACCTGACATCCTGGTAACGCCAAATGAAATGCTTCTGTTCATGTTCGCCTCTTTCCAGTAACACGGTCTGAATTCCCGAACCAGTTCACCTCTAAGAGTTAGGGGTAAATACGACACGCTTTAATCCATCCGAGATAGGAATCCAATTGACGGGGCATCAAATGGCCAACCATCTGATTAGGTACTCACTCTTTCCGGAACAATCAATATGGCCAGTTACACCGACAACACCGCTGTGCGCACTGCATACCTGAAATTTGGCACGACGACAATTTGGGCGAACAACTGAGACGAATTCTGAAAATTGGCACTCCCGAGCAACCTATGATTAGCCACACACACCAGGACTTGGACCAAAGGTCAATTGAGTGTGTCACAGGTCCCGTCCAAGAGGCCTTGACAGTTCCAAGACCCACTTACGGTTTGTCAAGGTGTTTCAATTCCTGTCGGATCTCGTTCCATACAATCCGCACAGAATCAACGTAAGTCCACCATTCCAAGCCGATGCCGTAAAACCAGACCTTGCGAAATCATGAAATCCACCGACCCGACGCGGCCGACCTGAAAAGGCCAAATGAATAGGACTGTCAGATGTCAGCCCCGAGGTATCGAAGCTGACATCATTCCAACTGATCCAACTGTTCCCTAAGCTGGCGATGTCACAACACAGGTTGGAACCCTCCGAAAACGTCTGACCTCCACGCTTCGACGAGGTTAGGAAGCGGCCCCAACCAATGAGGTAAACTGGGTCGTCGCCAAAGACTGGGCTGGTGGCAGTCCAGAGACGGAGCCACCTGCTGACAACAGCGAATATGCGGCCTGAAAATCAGAGGTACTCAATGTTGGCGAAAGTGGAGAATTCTGGACGATGTACTTGTACTGCTGTGCGGCCACTGACGGAGCTTCCTTGAATGTCGTTATGAACGGGTCCTGACCAGTAGTTGAGTTGGAGTCGTAGCTTTTCAACGCTCCATACCACGCCTTGAGTACCTTCACCGTAAGCGCCTGGTGGCTCTTCAGGAATGCCGTGGAAGCAGCCCAAGCCTGCAATGTCGGAACCGCGGTGGCGTAATTCACCAGAACCTGGGCCTTGCCGCTACTGACCAGACTGTAGCATGCCGGGGATGCCTCGACCACAGCTGCCACCTCTCCACTTTCCAGTGCGGACACCTGGCCGTTAGCCCCAACCGGCACAAGGGTTGCCCCCAGGTTGTACTGCTTGTTCGTGTATGCCGCATACTGGGCAGTGATGGAACCAGCGGCTGAAATTCCAATCTTCTGACCCTTGAGCGATTGGATAGTGGTGAACTTGCTGCCAGCCTTTGACTCCAGTTCGAATCCTGCAACTGGCTGAGCCGCAGCAAAGATCGTGATCGGCGCACCATGAGCAAGTGCGTTCACCAACACCCCGATGGGTGCCTGAGTGTAGTCCGCTGTACCGGCTTCAAGGCTTGTAACAAGCGCGCTACCTGACTCCACGTTAACGAGTGACATGTTAACACCCTGGGATTTGAATGCTCCGGTTTTCTGCATCTCATAAAGAGGTGCGAACTCGTCCGAAACAGGAATCACAGAAATGCTTGCCGACTCCAACGATGCCTGCGTTGTTGCAGAGCTGGCACTTGTGGTAGCCGGACTAGCTGTGGTGGCCGTGCTGCTCGAAGTTGAAGATGACCCCCCACATGCCGCAAGCGCCACTCCCATAACGGCCACCAAAACCGCCGTCGACTTGACCCTTTTTATTTTCATTTATTTAACCCCCATAATTTTCATGATGAACTTCAATTCTTAAACTTCCCCCAGCTAATTAATCACAATTTCATTTTCGTTACGTCGTATGATGATTTATCCAGATATCACTGTCTTACAAAGTGGTATCCCCTCCCTTTTTCTATTATCCATATGCAACTGCAATTCGCCGTTCGAGAAAACCCACGAAACTATTCATGAGAACTGCGAAAATCAATACGACAATGATCCCTTCGTATAGACTTGGTCCTTCGAATTGGGCTCCGGCGTTGGCAATCCAGTACCCAATGCCATTTCCTGACAGCAACATCTCTCCGACAACCACACTCACGAGACCTAGGGAACCACTCAGGCGCATGGCGCTAATCACCCCGGGAAGAGCTGCTGGAAGAACAGCCCGGCGAAACATGGTAGTCCTACTAACGCCTAGCGACGCAAACAGCAAGAATACGTTCTCGTCAATAGAGCGGACTGCCGCGGCACTCATCAACGACATCGGCAATATCCCCGAAATGATGCCAAAGACGATTTTGCTAGTGGCGCCAACCCCAAACCAAACACCCAACAATGGATACACAACGACGATAGGCACCGCATAAAGGGCCCGCCCAAGACCGAGAAGCGGCCACAATCTGGGGTTCATGCCAACGAGGATGCCGCACAACGCACCGATAAACCAAATCACCGCTACCGCAATGACTACCCTTTCCACGGTGACTAGACTCTGGGAAAAAATTTCGTGCAGTGAACTCTTGGTGGCGTTTGCAACGGCCAATGGACCCGGCACGGCAAACGCCGGTAAAATCCTTGTGCCAGTGATAACCCACCAAATTGCCAAGAAAACTAGCGCAATGATAGCTTTCTTGGCAATCGCCCTTGAAAGTGACCGCCAGGGGGCACCTGTATGCCTCTCCAAGTCTTGAGAGGATGAGGGTTCTTTATCCTCGGCGCGGTGCACTGGCTCTTTTAACGACATGCTACTGGGTACCTTCTTCAGAATTTCCCTGATGAGACCAACTGTAGGTGCCAGAACTCCGAATACGGTCACGTTTCAGCGATGTGTAGAGCTGATCCCGAAGCATGTGAAATTCAGGTGTCACCATCAAACCAAGATCTCTTGGTCGGCTAAATACCACGTCCACCGTTTGTCCTACCGATGCGGGGCGACCCTCAAGTACCATCACCTTGTCGGCAAGAAACACCGCCTCCGACAGGTTGTGTGTGACGAATATGACGGTCGACTTCAACCTGTCCCAAAGTCTGAGTAATTCCTCACCCATCTCATATCGAGTCTGCTCATCAAGTGCAGCGAAGGGCTCATCCATCAACAGAACAGAAGGCTCCACAACCAAGCCTCGCGCGATTGCCACCCTCTGTTTCATACCTCCCGAAAGCTCCCTTGGAAAGCGCGACATACAATCTCCCAGACCAACGAGCTCCAGCACCGCTTTGGCTCTATCTTCCCGCTCCTGCCGACCCACTCCAGCAGTCTCAAGAGGAAGTGCGACATTTCTCAGTACCGTTCTCCAAGGGAGTAAACAGCTATCCTGAAAGACAATCGTGACAAGATCCGGGTTTGGCTGTGTAATTTGCCGACCGCCTATGAATACTTGACCGGACTCGGCACCGTAAAGTCCGCCGAGGATCTTGAGGAGCGTACTTTTCCCTGAACCGGAAGGACCGATGACCGTTGCGAAAGTCCCGCTTGGTACCGAAAATGAGACGTCTTCAAGTACTGTGTGTTTCCGCTTCTTGCTGTCCGTATAGGACACAGTCAGCCCGCTGACCTCGACTGAACCATCCGACCCCTGAAGGCCAGAACCCGACTTTCCGGATGCACCGGATTGGGGCAATGCGCTAGTAGGAAGACTGTTCGTAGCTTGAGTCATTTACCATTCCTTCTTACGAATGCCAATTGCCCAGACTCCTTTCAAAGAACTGAAACAATGAGTTCAATGCCACTGCCAATGCAGCAACCACAATGACTGCCCCCACCAGCAATGGAACGTTGTATTCGGTCCCTGCTTTGAAAATCAAGAACCCCATGCCGGCATTCGAAATGTACATCTCAGCCAACATCACACCTGAAATAACCAGGACCATGCTTATTCTGAGCGCTTCAATCACTGGCAACAGGGCACTGGGAACGAATATCTTCCAGAAAAACTGGAACCGAGACATCTTGTACGACCGGGCCAAAACCCGTTCGTTTTCACCAACCGTGTAAGCGGCTGCGGAGGCACTGAGAGTCATAATGATGATTCCATCAGAAAGCCCGTAAACCACCTTCTCCCAGTAACCAGCGCCAATAAGTAGCACCAAAACAGGTAAGAAAATAAATTTTGGAGTCGCGAGAGCCGTGCCCAAACCAGCTTCAATGACTCTTCTGACCCCGGCCCGGCGTCGCCCGTATTCACCAAGCAAAAATCCAAAGCCGATACCCGCAATTGTCGCTATGGCGAAGGCGGCTACGAGTTCATATGAACTCACGGCAAGGTCATGCAAGGTATTCGGCCGGCTGAGTATCTGCACAATGCTGGAGAATGTGCTGCCCAAACCGGGGACCTGGTCAGAGGTGACCAGGTTACTGATGGTAAGGAGATACCAGGCGGCAATCACGACAATCACTGCAACGATCTGGAACATGACCGTGTATTTTCTGGTGGGGCCTGTTTGAATGTGCGTGTATGCAGACTTTGTTGTAGTCATTGTGTTCAAATAACCCGTTCTACTGTCATGACGCCTATGTCAGACATAACTCACTTAAGACCGGCAGAGGTATCACAGTGACGAGGCTTCACGCCATGTCACGACCAGGAAAGCCGGGTTCAATAAATCATTTAACTCCATCATTACGTCAAGACTTGTGCATCCGTTGGAGCGTCGAACTTGAAAAACCTTGTATCCGGTAATTTTCTCAGTCACCCAATCAACGCTAGGCCCGCAACCCATGGGCCGACACCAGATTGAGAAGACTGCGCTGTCAACAGCTGCCACCTCGGGTTAGTGCGAATCTCGCGATCCCTGCGAACTTCATCTTCATTAAGATCGACAAACGACGCATCTATCTCAGAATCTTTATCACGTGGGATCGCTGAAAGAGAAGTCCGGCAAAACGTCCTCGACACACACATGAGCTTGCAGCTGGCAGTATGCAGTAGCTTAAAATGGACAGTTGGACCCTGTGACATCTTCTACTCCCCCCACAGAAATGCCGTGATTCACCCTATCCGAATTTGGAATCACTGTCAATGACCCCCAAATACGATTTGGATACAATTGTCCAGACAACCAGCCGCTGACCGGGCAATTCGAACAGGCTGGTTCAAGCTTCGTCAAGTGGCCTCCGAAAAGCCGCCTGATCCGCGATTTGGAACGCATAATATTACGACCCCAGTGGCTGGCCCACCGACCTGGAACTTTCGTGCAACCTTGGGTTACGCCGCCCGACAGGGCAACCAACGAATGTTCCAACCACGTCACCATTATTCACTTGACCGTTCCTGAACTCGGCATTGTCGTTAGCAAATTTCAACCTCGACACTGGACCTCTCCAAATGCTCCGCCAAAACACCTGGGAAAGGCCAACTGCCAAACAACCGGTCATGCTGACCCATTCTCTGCTGCGCGAATACCAGAACGATGTGGATCAACCACGTCACTGCCGGTTACTCCCAGCCATCCGACATCCTCACGATTGTTGCAGATTTGATTCCCGCACAAGCAGGGACTGGGCTACAGACCGTAAATGCCACCCATACTGCACCATGCGTACGGAGTCATCTAATTCCACCATCGAAAGGTGTTCACGAAGTGAAGACGACGTATTTATCTTTGGACTTCTGCCGAAAAGAGGAAGCCGATACCTCCTATCACCTGGTGATAAGAGTCTTCACAAACTCTCTCTACAAACTGGTAATGCCAAATATTTCAACCTGTGAGCAGTCTCGCACTGCTATCCGATTTGATATTGTCTTTGGGACGAGACGGCAAATGTGGCTTGTTAGCGTCATGGGGGGCATATGTGTGATTCCGAGAGTGAAAAATCGTTGGCTGAAGATGTCGACAGAAGTCACCATCTTCCCAAGGTGGATATGACGGGTCTGGATGATTACGCCCGTTACCTCGTAAGCGAAGACGGAATCAGACGCACCGCAATTGGCTTCATTGGATACAACGCGGCCCAATCAGGAAGTCGGGTTCTAATTGCAGTTGACAGCCAGTACGATCTTCGCATTCCAGAAGCAATCGCACGTGCCCTAAGAGACGTCAACGGGGCCAAGGCTGACATTATCGTCGTCGATGTCGGATCAGACCGCGAATTTGGCGACCTCGACGAGATCGAAGTGATCATGCGGCGCAAGTCTTATCGTCTGCAGCCTCGCCGTTATGAAGGTGTCTTCTGGGTTGAGGACTTGGCGGTGGCTAACGGTTATGACATGCTAATTCATGGCCGGGGCGGCGGACATGCAGCCGACAAGCGGGTGCAGAGCTATGAATTCATACCATGGCAAACCGAGGAGCAATTTGCTGCACCTTCGACCACATTCCCAAGGGAACTGCATGCGCTGATCAACCGCAAAGCTTGGGAACCGATTTGGAACCATGGTCCCGGCGGCAGTGTACATCTAACCGATCCCGAGGGAACCGACATTTCCTACACCCTTTGGCCGGATTATTACGAACGGAAAGGTACTCCTTTCAAGGAAGCTCCAAACTGGGGCCACCTCATGGCACATCCGCTTCCTCCAATTGTGAACCAGGCCGACGCAACCGGTGTTTTCGCGGGCACCACAAACCACTTTGGAAGGCCTTACCCCAATATGAAGCTCAACATGAATGACGGATGTTTGGAATCCATTAATGGAGGTGGAGCCTATGGGGACGCCTGGAATGACCTGTTGGCAGAGAGCAGACATTCGCAATATCCATGTTTTCCGAGAGAAGGGCTTTTCTGGCTCTGGGAGGTTGCCATCGGGACTAATCCGAAAGTCAAGCGTCCCCACGGCATCCACCTTCAGTCATCAGGTGGTTCAGAGTGGGAACGCCGGCGCTCAGGGGTAATTCATATCGGTCTCGGCACCTCATGGAGGAGTGAGTACGAGGACTGGGCCAGCGAACGAAGTATGCTCTATGGGCACCTTCACGTTCACCTTCTCTTTCCCACCCTTGACGTCACCACGAAGTCAGGAGAGCTGTTGCAGGTCATCGAGAACGGCCGCCTAACGGCGCTTGATGACCCAGAGGTACGAGAACTGGCTGGAAAGTTCGGCGACCCTGACCTACTCCTTAAGGAAGACTGGATTCCGGAAATCCCAGGTATCAGCGCCGAGGGTTCATACGACGAGTATGCGGTCAACCCAGTGCCATGGGTCTACAAAACCAATTAATGCGAAATTCATCGGACATGCGATAGCTCGACGCTCCGTGGCTCCACATTTAGTCACGGTAGACCGAACTTAGCGGAGTTTCAAAGCGAGGACCAGGCCGATGTCTCCTCATTGCATCAACTACGGCAAAAGTCAAACCTCGGCCTGGGAGGAAATGGTCTGAACGTAGTCCGCAACACCTTTCTCGACGTCATATTCAGGATCGTAACCAAGTATGTCACGTGCCGCTTGAATGTCCATGCGAAAGTACTGGCCCGCTCCCCCTCCGTAGTCCAAACCGGCCCCGATCTCGATATCCGCATACGGAATGCCGCGACGAACCGCAATGACAAAATCAGTGAGTGAAGCGAGTCTACCGGAACCGATATGGCACAGATGAAAACCGGTGTGAGGTGCAGCAAGGGCTTTGATCACCGCCTGCGCAATGTCTTTGCAATAAAGAAAGTCATTTCGCAGGTCCGCACCTGACGGAAGCCGCACGGATTCTCCACGAAATGCCCCTTCGATGATTGCGCTCAGGATTCCCACTTTGCCATGTCGGACAGTCTTGCCGGGTCCATAGGTGGACGCCAAACGCAGGACCGTCAAGTCCAGGCCAGATTCCAAGGCCAACTGTTTTCCCAGCACCTCCGCTGCCAGCTTCGTCGCCCCGTAGACATTGTAAGGATGTGTCCCGATCTCCTCTGAAACGGGGGCGTAATCAGGGTGCATATGAGGGCCGGCAACACGACCAATGACTGCCTTTGAACTGGTAAAAACTGTGCGGGCAATTCCCGCCTCTCGTGCGGCCTCAAGCACAATTACCAACCCCCATGTGTTTATCCTCGACGCCTCAAAGGGATTCTCCTGGGCCCAGTCTGGCATCACCGCCGCCAGGTGCACGATCTTTTCGACTCCGTAACAGCGCATGACCCTCACCAAAAGCGACTTATCACAAATATCCCCACACTCTATTGGAACCTCAACATTCCCCAAAAGGGACCGGTCATCCCGCAAGTCAAAAACAACGACTTCGGCGCCATGGGCTACCAACTGTTTGACGACCGTTGCTCCTATTACACCTGCGCCACCTGTAACCAAAATAGACATGTGCAGCACCTCCAGGGTGATCATTACCTTTAGGTTGTCACCACCGCTTTCGATCAAGGCCAAAGCCTGATTTACTTCTGACAAACGAGACCTAGGACTGATCTATCGATCAATGGGAAGTCGGCCTATTTCCAAGAGGTACTGTACAAGACTCACCGCCTCGACTGGTTGGAACACTCTCCTTGAACACGGACCTGCTTCCACACAAT
>DAHXKX010000049.1 GCA_027366165.1 Actinomycetota bacterium | reverse complement strand
GATGAACCTGAGTGGAAAATAGCCGGAGTGGAGTCGGAAAGCTTGACGTTCACTTGGGTGGTCACTGGGCCTGGGGATTTCAGTTGCGGAAGTGAAGTGAGCGAGGACTGAGTAGATGAATGGCCACAGGATGAAAGCGATATCACGCACGCAATACTGGATAAAAAACCGAGAACAATGTGATGCTTTGGAGCCAATCTAAATTTCATCCGGCCCTTGATCAATGACCTGTTCCCCTCGCCGAGTACTTCCCGGCAAATAATACCAGCTCCAAGGCGGCCCGGGATAGGCCCTCATTACCTTGGAACAGGAGTTTTCCCCGAGCTCGCCGGACTCGTTGACGGGCTACTCACAAAAAGTGAACTTCCTCTGGCTGAAGTTGGAGGCTTCTTTCCTCTTGTCGACAGACTGGGAAATTTACGCCTGCTTCCGAATCGAACAGAACCGCACCAGTTACGCTCATTTCGGCAAATCCAAAATTCCCAATGCCCATTTAGGTTCTCCAAAGGATTTATCCCAAGAAGCTTCCACCTGAAGGATTTATCCCAAGAAGCTGCCACGTGCCCGCGTCACAGCTATGTGGCATTTCCCTACTCGCAATCCCTTGCCACAGATCTGTCACCCTATCTCTCTGGTTTATCTCCTGCCTCTCACTCAACCGTATACCAGCAGGTGATGCTTCGAGGCTGATCTAGCGACATGGCGGTCTTCCGGGACCATTTCACCTAGAACACCGCAATGGCCCGACCCGAATCTGCCGCGACCATCGAAACTCAGGTGTCCGGAGAACCGTCAATATTCAATACAACATCTGCCCAACAAATTCAGCTCACACTGCAACAATTGTGAAGTGAAATGACTATTCTCGATAAAGTCGATCAACTTAGTCATCTTTAGTTTCTCTGTCGGTGGAATATTCGTTTAAAGGATTTGATGAACGGAGTATCAATGAGCATTATCGATCAACCGGATCGAACCATAGTAGCGCAAAGGGGTCGGGATCCCCTTGTGGATGCAACGGCCGATTCACAAATACAATGGCGTGTCGTTGCGGCCGGAGTATTTCTTGGGACGGTACTGGTTTGGGAAGCAATTGGCGCTGCTGGAACTCAGATGGGGGTTCTGAGCCTCATAGGGCTCGTACTCGGTGTGGTCCTCTACAGGGCGAGATTCGGATTCACCAGTGCATGGCGTCAGCTTGTTGCCGTCGGCCAAGGCCGTGCAATCAGGGCACAAATGGTCATGCTCGCAATTGGCTCCGCACTTTTTGCTTTGGTGCTCAGCCAGCACTGGCATCTCTTTGGCGCCACTCCAGAACCTTATGTGTTTCCTGTGGGCGTAAGTTTGGTGGTGGGTTCATTCCTATTTGGACTGGGAATGCAGCTTGCCGGATCGTGTGCTTCTGGAACCCTTTACGTAGCGGGTACCGGTCAGGGCGTCACCATCACAACGCTGTTGGGCTTCATAGTAGGTTCAGTACTTGGTTCATGGAGCTTCCCTTTTTGGACCAGGCACACACCAGCGGGTCCTGCAGTCTCCCTTGCACAGAGCAGGCTTGGCTATGGTGGTGCTCTGGTTGTCCAGCTCACACTTTTCGCAGCCGTCGCGGCGGTCACGCTACTGATTCAGCGCAGGCGCAATCCTCCACCGATTGAAGAGACGCCCTCACCGGCGGGCATGGCAAAGCTCATTCGTGGCACCTGGCCCTTGATTGCAGGCGCAGTCGGCTTGGCGGTACTCAACGCGCTCACATTGACAATAAGTGGCCAGCCCTGGGGAATCACATTTGCATTCGCTTTGTGGGGAGCCAAGGCACTGCAGGGAATTGGCTACCACATTTCGAACTGGCCATACTGGCACGCTGGTGCGAATGCCACGGCACTTCATCACTCGGTCTTTGCCAACGTGACAAGTACCATGGACATCGGAATTATCCTCGGGGCTCTTATTGCAACGGGTGTTGCCGGGTCATTCAAGGCCTGGCGTCTACCGAAAGCAAAGATTGCACTGGCAGCCGTAATTGGTGGACTTCTCATGGGTTACGGAGCGCGGATCTCATTCGGCTGCAACATAGGATCGTACTTCTCCGGAATTGTCTCCTTCAGCCTCCACGGTTGGATTTGGGCCGCCATGGCATTGGCGGGCACGTGGGTTGGCATTCGTTTCCGACCTCTCTTCGGGCTTACGAATCCAAAACCAACAGACTCTGTCTGCTGATAAGGTCTCGAGGGTGCCCGCCATGGCTCCTTATGGCCGGTGCCCCCAATCAAGTGCGGATGCTCATTCGGCAGAAATCCGCCTGTGAACAGGCTTTGAGCGGCAACACCGAAAAAGGTGAAATTCGTCTAGCGCCTGATCTTTTAACCTCGCGATCCCCTGCGATTACATCTTTGATTCACGGCAAAGCGAGTACTAATTGTCAGCGCCCATGGTGATTTCTTTAGCCCCTGCAAGGAATCTGAGTCCGATGGTCCACTTAGTCGACCCTCATCTGAAAGGGTTAGTGGCAAAAACACGAACCCGCCTGGTTACGCCAATCCGCCATTGACCTCCTCCCTTCCCTCACATACGGGGATTCCCGAGTTAGAATGCCAGCTCATGCCAGCGTTCGAGTCCCGCCAAGGATGACCTGGGAGTTGGGTGGCTCGGAATACAACAGCTCTACTAATCCGGCGCGATTGACGAGAACCTGCCGCTGATTTATTGAGCCCTTATCGGTAATCTCGCCTAAGTCAAGACTTGGAGGACGCCCCATTACGAGCAACCGTTCCACCCGTGAGGCAGACCCATTTCCGTGGTTGAACTCCAAAAGGACTTCAGCAAGATGAACCGCTAGGCTCTGGTCGTGGATAATCTCCTGGCCGGGCTCGGGAAACCAGTTGAACAAACGGCGGATCTCGGCTTCATTAAGCCAAGCCAGCGCACCCACCTGGTCGAGCTCTTCACCTGTGATCACGACGTCTGACAGAACTGGAGCGGCTGAAAGGAGCGCCGTGCGCAAAGCACCGACATGGACAAAGGTCCCACTTGACAGCTTGAAATCTTCCACCAACCGGCCGCGAAACAGTAGGCCTGCATTGGGGTCACTTGCATTGGCAAAGCTCACCGCATCGCCGGGCCGGTAGAAGCCTTCTTCGTCAAACGCAGCATCAGTCAAATCTGGACGACGAAAATATCCCGGTGTGACAGACAGACCTCGCAACCGAAGTTCGTATGAGTCTTCATCCACGCCAGTTGGCACCAGTTTGAGAGTCAGTCCAGGCAAAGGCACCCCGATGCACCTGGCGTCGATAAAGGAAAAGTGCGCCGACGTCGCAGCGGGTGAGGTCTCTGTGGTTCCCCAGGATCCGGTAATTGGAATGTCCCGCCCAGTCACCTCGCTGGCGAGCGTCTCCAATCGGTGGCGAAGCCCGTCGGGTAAAGCCGCTGCCGCATTGAAAACTAGGCGGATGCGCCGGAAGAAGCGCTCGGAGGCGTCGGCATCCTGTTCCAAACTCGGCACCAGGAGCGCGTAGCCCGCCGGAACATTGAATGAGAGCGTTGGCGAGATTTCTCGGTAGTTGGCAAGGCTCTTCGCAAACAGTTCGGGAGTGGGCCGGCCATCATCTATGTAGAGAGTGCCTCCGTTATTCAGAACCATATTGAGGTTATGGTTTCCACCAAAGGTATGACTCCATGGAAGCCAGTCAACCAACACCGGCCTTTCCTCAATGAGAAACGGCCATGCTTGACGGATCATCTGCTGGTTGGCACAGAGCATCTCCTGGGTATTCACCACACCCTTTGGAGCGCCCGTAGATCCCGATGTGAAAAGGATCTTTGCGACGGTATCCCCGGAAACAAACGCATACGCGTTCTCCACCTCCACACCTGGTTTCGTCTCTATTAGCGCATCAAGCGAAGCACTGTCTTGGCCGTGATGTTTGGCAATGACGGTCACTCCGTCCCCCAGAGCCAAAAGTGCGTCGCTGTAGATCTCGGCATCCTCGACATAGACCGCACCCGGGCGAACGAGCTCATTGATTGCCCTGATTCTTGCATGATCGCGGCTTCGTAGGGAATAGGCGACGCTGATCGGAACCACCGGAATACCGACCGTCATCGCGCCAAGCGTCATGAGGAGATTGCCAATCGAATTGTCTGACAGAATCATCAGCGGATTCGTGGCCGACACTCCGCGTTCAAGGAGCGCCTGTCCAATTGCGTTCGCGGAACTGAGAGCCTGGCCGTAGCTACAACGACTCCAACTGCCATCCGAGGTGCGTTCGGCCACCAGCGTGGACTCTGGATCTACATCAGCCCAGATGCGCAACATCTCAACAAGACTCTTGGGATATGCGTTCAGCGGATCCTTCGACTCGAGCAGAACCGAACCATCCTCTCGGTCAATGCGTCTGACCCTCGGCACCTCAAACAACGGCTTTTCCGACACGTTTTAACCTCCGACCTCCCCGGGCAAACAGCATCTCCCAAATCGATAATACGTCCAGGTCTGTCGGTGACGTCAAGCACCAACGCACCACCGGCGTCACCCGCCGCACAGCCTGTAAAAAGTTCGACTCCACCCCCACGTTCCCTCAGCAACTCCACCAGTTCAGCGATCAATCTCGGGCCAGTTGGACCCTGAGGATGTCCAAAATAAGAGTACATCCAAGGCTGATCATAGATGGACATCCTCCCTAACAGAAGAGGATTCCTGAGTCAGATAGGCAGCTCCTGCCACCGCTCCTTTTGGAAGTTACCGCTTCATCGGATCGCTGTGGTCGGTCACTTCTGACTTCGCGCGCGGTGTCCCTCTGGGTCCTGCGACCCCCCCCCAAAAAAAAAGGGGACCCAGTCCTTGGGCGGGAATGTTGCGTTGGGCATATACGTCGGCATGAGCTTGGTTGCCACTGGTGGCACAGGCAAAGACCCCAAGTCTCCTATGGCGATGAAGTCGTAGTCTCGTACAAGCGCAGAAGTGGTCTTTTCTGTCCCGTCCTTTCTTCGGTCGGACTCTGTGGCCGAAAGCTTGGCGACTTGGAGCCTGGTTCTCACCCTGCGGTTGGAGCCTTTCTTGTACCTCGCGAGCTTGCGCTGCAACCTCCGCACATGAAAGTGATTAGAAATATCTGTCTGCTAACCTCCGGTGGTTGGAGTGGTCGAACCGACCGGTTGCAACGGCGGGATGCCCATCGTTGGGGCCTGCGTCACTAGCAGCGAATAAGGGGGAGCAAGATCGACTCCATCGGGCTCGTCGATATAACCCGGCTTGGTCCCTGACACTCCTGTATGGCCGTACTGCCAGATGATCTTGTTGGTCTTTTTGTCTATGACTATGACTCTGTCGTTACGATCGTCGGTAGCGAGCACATTGCCATCGGGAAGCGGTATGGCAATCGACGGATGGTTGAGCGTTTGCGATCCCGACGGATCGAACCTCCACAGTAGGCCTCCAGTCTGGTTGAACTCCTCTATCACACCCGGACTGGTGTAGGCGGCGGTCAAAAATACGCCGGCTGAGACTTCGTTGCTGTCTGATGGATAGGTGATTCCCGGCGGGTGGGTTGAGAACTTGATTTGACCGCCTGGAGTCATCTCGTCGACCCAGTCCCCGTTGATCTCCGTTACCAGCCAGTCGCCATTAGCCATGGGAAATACACCATTTGGACTGCCAAAGCGCAATGGAGGCTGGTGGTAACAATAAGGCGTCGTCTCCCCGTAGATATGCACCGGCGAAGCCGATGAGGGCGACAGATAAAGCAATCTGCAGTTCTTTATGTCGGCGGTGAATATGTTCCCGTTAGGCAGCAACATAGCATCATCGGGATTGTTCAGATAGCCGACCGCCGATCCACTGGTACCAGGATGGCCGTACCTGTAAATGATATGGCCGCTTTGAATCGAGATCTCGGTAATGACGAACTGTGACTCCTGTGTCGCCATGATGTCCGCCCCGGTTGGTCCAAAAAATGCGTCGTCCGGCTCGATGAATGTCTGACCTGATGAGAGATCTCCTTTAGAAGGGAACTGCCAAAGGATTCTGCCCTTGGGATCCACCAGTAGCAGCCTCGAGTTGCCTTCATCGGCGATCAAAATGGGCCCGGGCAGGGCAGATGGGTTAGAGCCGGGCTGGAGATTGCCGGACTGACCCTTCACCTTCGCTTCAAGTGAGGCCATCCAAGACTTCACATCGAACGACGAGCCGTTTGCAGAAGTCTGGGCCGCACCTGATGATCCGGAGGAACTCGACCCGCTGGTAACAGAAGGACCCTTGGAGCCAGAAGATGCCGCGCTGCTCTTATTGCCGCGGAAGGCGGTCACCCACACGATGGAGATCAAGACCGCAAGTACCACAACAGCTGCGACGCCTCTCCTCAACCCGTTGCGTCTTGCACGAGAAGCGTGTTTCGGGGCGTGAGCCCATTGACTTTCAGATCGAAAAGGCATTGCTGATACGAAATATAACGAAAATGCATCGCCATTTCATGTCGAAACCAGAAATTGCATGCAAGATGGTAGAGAGTTTCCACAAAGTACCCAGTTCCCGATCTCAATAGTCTAAAATATGCCGAAATTTGGCCGCGGTGACCTCTATTCCGGTCGGCTGCGGTTGTAACGGTTTACAAGGGGGCCAGACCGTTTTGAACTGGGGCGTTGACAACATGCCCGGTCATGAAGATGATCGAATCTATAACAGACTCATAACCAACCTTCTCCACCCACCGGTCGGCGATAGGCGCTTTTGGAACATAAACATCATAGTTGGCTTGACCTTTATGATCCATTTCGGTGCCGAGGTGTTTCAAGATCACGGAGGCATCCCCATCCCGGGGTTTGTGTCGATACTGCTTCTATTCATTCCGCTTGTCTATGCTGGCACAACATTCGGTCTTGTCGGATCTCTGGCGGTCACCTTGGAAGGGGTCCTAGTCTGTGCCCCTGCTGAACTGTTCTTCCGGCACACCACCACAGAGCTCTGGGGAGCGTGGAGCATCCTAGCGACAGTTTCATTCAGCGCGGTCTTGCTGGGCATTCGTTTCGAACAGGACAAGGCGCTCCACAAAGCTGAGCTCGCCACAGAGCGCATCCAGACGGCCGGCTATTACGAAGGCCACCCGCTCTTCGGGGAGCACCTTCTGGCCAAACTGCCAGATGGCGTGACTCTGGTCGACGACCAGGGTGTAATCCGCTATGCAAACGAGCCTTTGGGGACCCTCTCCGGCTACAGCCCGGCTGAACTCGTGGGCAAACCCGTTGAAACGCTCGTGGCCCCTAGCCTGCGCGACATGCATGCCAGGGAATGCTTCGACTTCACCAACAGCTCGCGAACCCGCGCGATGGGTCTTGGACCGAAATACACCATGACGCTAAAATCCAAAGAAGAACTGCCGGTCAACATCTCCCTCGCTCCTTACACCTACCAGGATTCCCGCTGGTTCATCGCTATGATCCACGATGACACACGCCACAGAGCCGCCGAAGAGGCCATGATCGAGGCCGAGAAACGGTTCGAACTTGCTTTCGCCAACAACGTCGCCGGCATGCTCATTACAGATCTCGACCGCAGAGGACTCGCGGTAAACCATTCATTCTGCAAGATGATCGGGCGCAATGACGAAGAGATCCTGGGCAAAGACACCGAAGCGTTTACATTTCCCGATGACCGCGGCCTTGCTGATAGCCTGAGCGCTCAGATGCTGACGGGTGGAGAGCCGCAGGCGGTCTATACCAAACGCTACCTACATAAAGATGGGCGCCTTGTATGGGCAGAGGTCTCAAAGTCACTGGCTCATGACGAGTCAGGAGTTCCGCAGTACTTCGTCAACTCTGTTCGCGATGTCACCGAAGAACGGACACTTTTGGATCAGTTATCGTTCCAGGCACTGCACGACCCGCTTACAGGACTTGCCAATCGCGCGATGTTCCAGGACAGAATCTCGATTGCGCTCGAAAGAACCACCCGTGATAACAGGTGGATGGCCATATTCCTCATCGATCTCGACGACTTCAAAGATGTGAATGACACTTACGGCCATCAGACTGGCGACGAGCTTCTCGTTTCTGTTGCGCGCCGGCTCGAAAAGGCAAGCCGATTGGGGGACACCTTGTGCCGCTTTGGAGGTGACGAGTTCCTGTATCTGGCCGAAGGACTGAAGAGTCCCAAAGAGGCTGAAATGATCGCCTCCCGGCTCCTTGGAGTCTTTGATCAACCGTTTCTACTCTCAGACCAAAGTCTCACTCAGGCTGCGAGCGTCGGGCTTGCCACCTGCCTGGGCGGAGATAGCTGCGACAACCTTCTCAGGGGTGCAGATAATGCGCTGTACGAGGCCAAACGCCAAAATGGAGGTCACTACAAGGTCTTTCAGCCAAAAATGCACCGCCACAATTCGACCCGCATCAGGCTGGTCCAGGATCTGCAGCACGCATACGACACCGACCAGCTCCTTCTGCACTATCAGCCGATTGTGGAACTCTCGACCGGTGAGACCACTGGTTTTGAAGCACTGATGCGATGGAACCATCCCACCCACGGCTGGGTTGCTCCGGATGTGTTCATCCCTCTGGCGGAGAGGAGCCGGCTTGTTTTTGACCTGGGAACACTCGCCATCCGCCAGGCCATAAGTGAGGCGACATCCTGGCAGCATCCTGATCCATCCCACCAGCAGCCATATGTCGCAGTCAATCTGTCTCCAAGGCAGTTCCATGACCCCGACCTTTTGAGAAAAATCAAGGAGGCCCTTGACGCGAACGAGTTCGATCCCAATCGACTTGTGCTCGAGATCACCGAGGGGGCGGCATTCGTAGACATTGACAAGGCCGCCCGGGTGGCGGCAGGCCTGCGCAATCTCGGCGTCGCGCTTGCGATAGACGACTTCGGAACCGGGCACTCTTCTCTCTCATATTTCACCCTGCTACGTCCGCGCATTCTGAAGATCGACCGCTCGTTTGTTGACCGCACACAGAGCAGCGCCAGCGATCAGCGACTCCTCACGGCACTTCTCGCTATTGGCGACAGTCTGAACGCCTCTGTCGTGGCGGAAGGCATCGAAACAACGGTCCAGTTGGACATGCTCCGCAGCCTCGGATACAAGTTCGGCCAGGGATACCTATTCTCAGCCCCGGTGCCACCCGCTGACCTGAGAACAATCATGGAAAAGGTTCCAACTTCCTTCTGAGTTTCCTGCGCTGGCCACTCGATTACAAGTTTGCGCCTGAACTGGATCCGTCCTCAATCGCGTCTGGCCACCAAATCGATACCAGTTGCCGTGACTCCAAAAGCATGTCAGACTGATTTAAAATGTTGCATCAGGAGAATCTCTCAATTCTCCGGGCCCAAAATGCCAATTCGACTTGGTATTGAAACGGCCATCGGCGGTCCTTGAAGCGTTACCACATAGAAAGCGTGGGGAGATCCAATGCTCATCTCAACAATGAACGACCTGCCAGGCTACCAGATCACCGAGGTTCTCGGTGAAGTATTCGGCCTGACTGTACGCAGCCGCAACGTTGGTTCGCAGCTCGGCGCCGCCCTAAAATCGCTGGCCGGTGGTGAACTCAAGGGAATGACCAAGAACCTGATACAGAGCCGCGAAGACGTCATTAATCGCATGATTGAAGAGGCCCGGGTCAAAGGCGCCGATGCCGTGCTCGCGATGCGCTTTGACACCTCCGAAATGGGTCCTAACTGGACCGAGATATGCGCCTATGGGACCGCGGTAAGGATTGCGGAGCTGTAGCAGTGCCAGAATATTCTGCGGACACAGACGGCTGAGCAGTTGGAGGCCACCTTTGTGCACTGAAACTGGCTTCGACCAGAATAGGTACACCTATCCACTTGACGCCTTTATTGGGACTATTTGGCAAAGATGCACACCGGAATGGACTCGAGTCCCTTCACGGTGCTGGTCAGGTGAACTGAGACCTCATCGTCAGATACCTTCACTCCTTTGGGATAATTCCCTGAGTCGAGGTCCGCTTGGACTGTGACGATACCAGGAACACTCGGGATGGCCAGGCCTCAATTCAATTCGCTCGCCATACTCCTCGACCCGTCCGGACCGGAGCCGCACCTATTTACCGAGTAGCTTTTCGACAATATGGCGTTATACCACGCCGATTGAGGTCTGTTCCACCACGAAGGCCTTACTGGCCCATTTCCCGGCTGAAACAACCGCGTTCCAAGACAAGCCTGGACCACCCCGCCGCGACTGTAACTTCGGCACAATACTGAGAATTACTGTGCACCACGGGCTAAATTTAAGGTATTACCTGCAAAAAGTGAAGAACATCTAACAAAGCTCAATGTGGAGGGCGAACTAAGTGAACCAGTCTGATCTAGCACCTGAGTGGGGATTAGATCACTTCGATCCATGGGATAGAAGGATCACCTACGGCAATATTTGGGAAATTTACAAGAAGATGCGCGAAAAAGGACCGGCGCACTTCAGTGACGCGCATAACGGCTTTTGGTCGATTGTTAGTTACAAAGACATCAAAGCCGCAGCAAGAGACCACCGCACATTCTCATCTGCCAGTGGAACCTCCATAGGCGAACACCACTCCGACCCGTCTACTCCGCCAAAGGCTCCGATAGAATACGACCCTCCGGACCACACCCGATTCCGCAAAGCAGTTCAAGAGCCGTTCCTTCCTCGCAAGATGGAGGATTTCAATAAAGGGATCCGCGCAACGGTCAGAGAACTCCTAGATCAGATATCTGAAATGGGGTCGTTCGACATTGTCCATGATCTCGCAGAACCTGTCCCTCAGGAGGTTCTATCTAAAATCTTGGGGTTTGACGAAGAGACCAAAGAAAAGAACAGGGACCTAGTGCTCAAAGTTGTGACTGCGGATCTGGTTGCGAAGCAGCAGGCATGGAAGAACTTCCACGCATTTTTGCGCGAAGAGATCAGAAAACGCCAGGCAAATCCAGGTGACGACTTCCTCAGTCACCTTTGCGTTGACGAATTCGAGGGTGCTAGGTTCGCTGAATCTGAACTGGTAAGCATGCTGGCGGCGCTGGCGCTTGCCGGCCACCACACCGCAATAAACGGAATATCCTCGGTGCTGAGAAGGGTTGCCAACGACAGCATCAGAAACGCCTATATCAGTGACAGGTCCCTTGGCACGAGAATCGTCGAAGAGACCCTCAGGTGCGATCCACCCATTCATCTCGAGGCCAGAACCACCACCGAGGCGGTCGAAGTGGACGGCGTCAAGATTCCCGCCAACGTACAGGTCGCTCTTCTTTACGCTTCAGGAAACCACGACCAAGCTGAATTCCCCGATCCGGAGAGGTTTGACCTTAACCGGGCGGCGAATCAGCACCTCTCATTTGGCCATGGCATCCACACCTGCTTTGGAATGCACCTGGCGAGGCTTGAGATGAATATTGTGCTCGACGAGATGATCAACAGATTCCCTCACTATCAGCTCGATGGACCCCAAATCGACTCGGGAATGGTATACGGTCACCACATGGGTTGGGAGTCGATTCCGGCCACAATCGAATAGCGCGCGTCCTGACCAAATCTCCGGAAACTGCAATTGAGGGACCACTGGAACTATGGAGCAAGTCTGCTGCGTCATTGCGGTGCACTCGACCGGTACTTTTCGCCGGATAACCTCAGGGCCTGAATTGGCTTCTCCCGCGAAAGACCGCGGATATAGACCGATCCGATCCCCCTGCCTCCCGGTGACAATCGCGACCCGGTTCTTCAAACGCATGCGATCACCCTTTTTCCCACAATAAATGAATTGAACTGCGCCTCTGGCGTTACGATTCGACCCGCAGGTATCCCCAGGCGTCAACCGAGCCGATCTGGCCTGGGCCAAGCACCGTGGTCGAATCATTTTGCACAATGACCGCCGGGCCTGGCACCGTCATGCCCGAAGGCAAACTGCTCCTCTGATACATAGGTACCCTTTCGGCCTTGTCCCGGAAGAACACTTCGGTATCGGCCACGTAAGCCGAGTCCAATGTGCCCTCTTGAGGGAGCGGAACTGTCAGTGGAGCCTGGGGCACCGTGGCAATGGCCGTCACACGGTAGTTGACCGCTTCAACCCTTTCTTCGGGAGCGGAATGGCCTGTAAGCTGAAGATGCGCCTCGTCAAATCGTTGACGCAGCTGATGCAGATCCTCGATTGTATGTGGCAGATCGGGCAAAGAAACTGTCAGCTCGTAACCCTGGCCTATGTAGCGCAGATCCATGTCCCAGTCGAAGCGGCATAGATCCGGGGCAAAGCCCTCTTGGCGAAGCCGTTCCATTCCACGGTCGCGCAGTTTCGAAAGAATTGATCTCGCATGGCTGGGCTTCACCTCGTCCAGGTCCCGCAAATCGGAGTAGACGTAGTCGTGACGAACGTCGCTGAGCAAAAGGCCCAGAGCACTGGTCACGCCTGGATATGGAGGAATTATTACGCCCTTCATGCCCATCTCCTCTGCGATCTGGCATGCGTGGAGCGGCCCAGCCCCTCCAAAGGCAAACAGGTAGAAATCCCTCAGGTCGTATCCTCTGTTGGAGGAGACGACCTTTATGGCCTCTTGCATCTTGACGTTGACGATCTCGACGATTCCGCGGGCGGCGGCGGCAACCGACAGGCCCAACGGCTTGGCAATTTTTTCCGATATGGCACGCTCGGCGGCTTGGCGGTCAAGGCTCAACGCGCCCCCGGCCAGTGGCTGCTCGGCACTCAGGACTCCCAAGACGACGTTTGCGTCAGTGACGGTTGGCTCCATGCCGCCGTTACCGTAACAGGCCGGCCCGGGATACGAGCCAGCGCTTCGGGGACCGACCTGCAGGGCACCCATGTCGTCCACCCAGGCGACGGTGCCTCCCCCGGCGGCCACGGTGTGAATATCCAGCATCGGAACCAGCACATCCAGATCATGCACTTTGCCACCCATTCGGCGAACCGCCTGGCCCTCCTTGATCAGAGCGACGTCGGTGCTCGTTCCGCCCATGTCGAAGGTGACCAGGTTTGGAAGACCCGCCGAAGCTGCCACGTGTTGGGCGGTCACGACACCGGCTGCGGGACCCGACAGGATCGTCTGTACGCTCCTGTCGCGGGCGGTGTCGAATGAAGCCACCCCGCCGTTGGAGCGGATGATGTAACGCTGATCGGTTCGCGCCCCCAAGCCGCGCAGGCGATCGTCGAGGCTGCTGACGTAGCGGCCCAACAGGGGGTTCAGATATGCGTTCACCACTGTCGTTGACATCCGGTAGTACTCGCGGATCTCCGGGGCAATCTCGCAGGAGATGGAGACGTTGACATGCGGTGCCACCTCTTCGAAGAGCCGCCTCACCTGCTGCTCGTGTTCTGGATGCTGGAACGAGAATAGGAAGCATACGGCCACCGACTCAACCCCATGGCGCACTAGTTGCTCTATGGCATTACGTGCACTCTCCTCGTCAATTGGTACCAGCACCTCTCCGCGGGACCCGACACGCTCGCGCACCTCCTCTGTCAGCCGCGCGGGAACAAGGGTTCTGGGCTTCTCAAAAAAGAGGTCGTAGATGATGCTGCCATGGCCGCGGGCCTGCTCGCCGACCTCATAGATTCCCCGGAACCCTTCGGTGACCACTAGCCCTGTCCGGGCCCCACTCGCCTCCAGAATGGCGTTAGTTCCAACGGTTGTTCCGTGACAGAAGAAGCTGACCGCTTCCGCGGGATCGCCGGAACGGGAAAGAAAGTCGGCTAGTCCTCCTATAATTGCGTCGGCCTGGTCTGGACGCGTTGAGGGCACCTTGAACACCTCCAGGGTCCCGCGGTCCTCATCGAGCACCACGAAATCGGTGAATGTGCCGCCGGTATCCACCCCGATGCGCAAACGCCGCGCCGACCCTTTATTACTCATGACCGGCCCTTCCATTCGTCAACAGCCTCCCGGAGCTTGTCGGAGTCGGCGCCATAATCTGAAACAGCAGATTCAAAACTCACGTAGCCGTCTAGGACATCCTCCAGCAGTCTTTCCCATGGCCTGTCCTTGGGTGACCCCAGGCCTCCACCGCCGGCCTTTTCCAGTAAGAGAACGTCACCATTTTTTAAAGGAACACCGCCGAAGCGGCTTGGCAGGGACTGTTCGTCTTCCTGGCCTGGATTGATGATGCAGACACCCAAACGGCCCGGGCCTCCGCCGTCGGCGCCAAAAGGAGGCTGGGTGTGCTTGCCGCCGCGAAGGGTGAGCTGGGCCCTCGGCGCGAGGATGTCGTATTCGCGCCTCGCTGCCAGACCGCCCCTGAACTCGCCAGGCCCGCCGGAATCGCACACCAGCTCGAACCGGCGGACGCGGGCAGGGAACTCTGTCTCCACCACCTCGATGGGAGCGGTCTTGGCGTTATCCAAGAGAACGCTGACACCGGAAACGCCGTCTTTCCCCGTACGGGCACCGTATGCGGCACCGATCAATTCATACTGCACGTATGAAGAGCCGTCCTGGCGCTGGCCGCCTATGACCATTCCTCCGACCCCACCCATTCCAGCCACCTTCTTCTCTGGTATCAGTCCGTTCATGGCCTGGAGAACCGCCTCCGTAACAGCCGTCGCAGACGCCATATAGGTGTTGGTTGGTGCCGGGAACACCGGGTCCAACACGGATCCCCGGCGGAATCGGGTTTCGATCACCCGCGCCAATCCGCCATTGTTCCCCAGCTCCGGATCGATCATTGCAACCATTGCGTAGTAGCAGCAACCCCGCACAAGAGGCGGACGCACATTGAGCGGGCCAAGGGTCTGGTCTGCCGACTGGGAGAAGTCAAACAGGATCCGGTCCCCTGTCTTTTCGATGCGGACATGGTAAAGAATTGGGCGGTCCAGCAGAACACCGTCATTGTCCACCCAGGCCTGGGCTTCAAAGATCCCATCCTTCCATCCCGCGATTACCTTGCGCACCCGCCTTTCAGTTTTGTCCTGAAGATCTGCGAAAGTTGCCAGAACGGTTTCGAGGCCGTACCTTGCCACCATCTCATGGAGACGCTCTTCCCCAAGGCGCGCCGTGCCGACCTGGCCACGAATATCTCCCAGGATCACATCTGGAGTACGACTGTTGGCACGCAAGATGGCTTCGACTTCGGCCACCACCTGGCCGCGATCCATGAACTTGACCGGGGGATACTGTATGCCCTCCTGAAAGAGTTCTCTTGCATTGCCCGACCCCGTGCCAGGAACCATCCCCCCAAGGTCGCTCTTATGGGCGATGCTGGTGCAAAACGCAACCAGCTGATCGCCCACGAATACCGGTATGGCAACCGCCATATCGATCGAGTGGGTTACGCCGGAAATGTAGGGGTGGTTGGTGATGAAGGCGTCGCCTGGGTAGATCTTGTCTCCATAGGCGGTGTAGATAGCCCGTATCACCTCCGGCAGGGCGGCAATGTGAAGCGGAAGAATTACGTGTTCTCCCACCACGTCGCCGTTGGCATCAAGGATTATGCAACTGGCGTCTTGGGATTCGCGCACAATTGTCGAATACCCGGTACGGAAGATATTGGTTTGCATCTCCTGGACAATCCCGGACAGCCGGTTTTGAATGACCTGTGCCGTAATCGGGTCTAAGGACATGCCACGACCCTTTCGTGTGGGTCCATAAGTTCACGGCGTCCCTCAGACGCCGTTGAATCCATATACGCCAAGACCATTTCCCCCTGCGATCCAAGTCATATGCCCAACGGCATCCCACCATCCGGCATTCCCACCAATTGACAAATTGGCAACCTCAGCTGATTGCTTGCGGACCGAGCCAAACGGCACGGACTGAATCCAAATAGATAACAACTCTCCCAGAAAACCCGACCTGGTTCGATCAATCCAATCTTTGCCGTCAAGCCGCTTGTTTACGAAACGTCGTCCAAATAGACGACGTTGTCGTATCCGAGCATCTTGAAAATGCGGTTCTGGGCCGAGAGCAGGTGAAGCGGCTGCCCATCGGACGAGAAATGCTGAGCCACCGTATTCTGCGGCACGTAAAGAGTGTCTCCGGACTTGAAGTCATGCCGGGTTGGCTCATTGGCTATCCGTGCGTAGTACTTCTCGGCAATATCCGCTCCCACCTCCCAGTGGAGCGAGTACCCGGAACCCGATATCACATGGAGAATCTCGTCGGCCATGTGCCAACGCCTTCCCGAACGGCCTCCTGCGGGAATCTCAAGCTCGAAGACGTCGACGCTGAAGTCCCTTAGATCGCTCTTCTCCGGCGACGACAGCACCTTGACCCGCCCCATTGGCGAGTCCTGCCACAGGTTGTCATCGGAATGGACCACCTTCTTGCGATTTAGAACGCCCTTGGTCCAAATCTGTCCCCACTCGATCCGCTCACCAAAACGGCTTGGGTCGTCGATCTGGCTCTTGTTTCCCTGCTGGACCAGCCCAAGATACATCCAGGCGCTCTTGGCCTTGGTCACCAACGCCACGGCGGGCTCGTCGTAGGGGTTGAAGTGCCGATGCACCGAGTCGGTATGCACGAACACCAGGTCGCCCTTTGACCAGTCATACCGCTGGTCATCGTGTACTTCATACCCTCTTCCCTCAAGTATGTAGAACGCGGCCTCATTTTGATGACCGTGACCGTTGTTAGATGATTGTGGGGGCAACTCCACGAAGTGGACCTGAAGCGTTTGAGTCAAAAACGGGTCGTCGCCAGGTGCAACCCGCCAGTAGTTGTGAGTTGCTCCCCCGATGTCGCCATAACCAACGGACTTGTCGTCTACCACCACATCATTTCCGCCACGCACACGGGGAGCTTGGAGCTGCTGCTCACGAAACCCCTTCAGCGTGTAGCTGGCTGAGGTCATCCCCCTAAGAAATACCCTGTCGCTCATCATTGCTCCCGTTCAGACGAATTGTCGAATCAGCTCTTGGTCCCCTCAACACCCAACTATTGCCAAGTCCTCAATACAGCGGCGTCAGCCAGCCTTTTTGCTCTTGCCACATATCGAAGTTCCCCGATCCCCAGACCCGGGTTGACATGGATCCATGAAGTCTCAAGCTGTGTGCTAACTCACCGGCAGCCGAGACAGGCAATGTGCCTCTGTTGACCAAAGGACCGGTGTCAATTTCTACAGTATCAAGCCCAGGCCTCTTTCCGCACGACATTCCGGCCAATACCTTGAAATAAGCGGGGGAGACTTGCAGGCGACATTCGGCTTCTGGCCATAAACGAGCGGGATGGATAAACTAAATAGCGCGCCATGAAGCTGGTAGAGTTGGTTAACGGCTGCTCAAGGTTGACAGTTCAGGCTGAGATTCACACCACTGTGTGGCCGTGGGGCCAAGGAGCTACGCTGAAGAACGGCTTGATTTGGGATGCAACCTGAGCCTGTTTCAAAGACGAGGTTGTGAAGTCGCCAAATGGATCCTGCGCAGCAGGTCATAGATGCTAGAGCAAGGCTCGCCATCCTGAAACTGCTGCAGATGGTTTCAGGGACCGTGCTGTCTGGCAGGAATTGGGGAGTTGCGGCTTGGCTTCGAAGATCTGTGAAATCTTCGAGAAATATGAGGGGTATTTTGATGGATCTAGTCGGAATCGATATTCACATTCACGTCCATGACGCGCGTGCCCGGGCACTTCAAGGGCCGGAGGCTCAGGCAAAGCAAGAGGCCATGGCTAAGTATTTCAAACGCGAGACTAAGGACCTGCCAATAGAGGTTCAGGCGGACCAGTATCGCGAACACAAGATGATGGCCGTTCTCATGAACGGCACCGACGAGTCGATCACGGGAATCACGCCAATTCCCAACGACTTCATCGCCGATGCCGTCAAGAAACACCCGGACGTATTCATGGGCATGGGCGCTATCGACCCGTGGCAGGGGGAGAAGGCCAGACGTGAGATCCGCCGAATCAAAGAGATGGGTCTCATCGGCATTGGAGAGCTAAATCCTGCACGCCAGCACTTCTATCCAAATGACACCCGTTTCTATCCGTTGTGGGAGGAGGCACAGGAGCAGGGTCTCATAATCCTGTTCCACAGCGGTTACGCCGCCGCAGGATCTGGCAGGAGGGGAGGAGGTGGCGTGAAGCTGAAGTACTGCCAGCCGATGCATCTTGACGACGTGGCGGCGGACTTTCCAGACCTCAAGATCATCTCCGCACACCCGTCATGGCCGTGGACCGCGGAATCCCTCGCAATTGCCCGCCACAAGCCAAACTTTTACATCGACCTTTCGGGTTGGGCACCAAAGTACTTCCCAGACGAAGTGGTTCAACAGGTGAACTCCATGATTCCTGACAAGGCCCTGTTCGGAACCGACGCCCCGTCGCTGCCCCTCGACCGCTGGCTGGCCGATTTCGAAAATCTGCCCTTCAAACCAGAGGTGAAACAAAAGATCATGCTTGACAATGCCATGAAGCTTCTTGGCATGACTCCCTGATACCAGCTGATCACGGATCTGCTAAAGAGCCCCGTTTCTACCCGGACCGACCAACAAAGTTTTGGAGAAACATGGGCATGTCGAACGAAGTGCAACCAACTCAGATGCGACCGGGAAAGGCAACACCTAAGTGAAAGAAATCAGATTTGTAGACACCACCATCAGGGACGGCCAAGCCAGTTTGTGGGCGATGAACATGAGGACCCGCCACATGCTCACCGCCATGCCATACCTCGACGCCGCCGGCTTTGAGAGCATGGAGTTCATAGCCACAGGCAGCAGGCTGAAGAAGTTCGTCCGCCATCTCAACGAGAATCCATGGGACTGGATCAAAGGCGGTGTCGCGGCAGCGAAGAGCACGCCGCTGCGTTGGCATGGGCCCATTGGAGGACGGACCATGAGTGGATACGTTCCCCGGGAGGTGGGAGAACTGCTGACGAAGAAGGCCGTTGAACTTGGGATCAGATTCACTAGGACCGGTAACAACTGGAACGACTACACCGTGATGAAGAGCCAGATTGACCGACTCAACGAACTGGGCATGACCCCTGTTGTCAACCTCATCTACTCCGTATCTCCCCGCCACACCGATGAGTACTTCATACAGAAGACTCGCGAGGCTGCGGCCATGAATCCCTACCGGCTGTGCTTCAAAGACGTGGGGGGTCTTCTGACTCCCGAGCGCATACGCCAGCTCGTTCCCAAGGTTTTGGAGGCCTCT
>DAHXKX010000027.1 GCA_027366165.1 Actinomycetota bacterium | reverse complement strand
GGAGGCTCGAAGCTGCAGCCACCGCTATTACCGCCAAGAGGATGAATGAGGCCACTACCACGGTGCCTCCTCGCTTCTAATCTGATTCCAGCTTACCCCAGTAAGTGGATGAATCAGCATCAAGAGAGCCCCCGGCAGAAGTATCTGCGATCATGGTCTCTCGACGCTTCACAACCACCAGAGTGCAATCATCCGAACTCGGGGTCAAGTACCGCTTGGCGACCATTGTGCCCAGCAGAAAGGACCGCTAAATGGGCATTCGCCAAACGACATGCCACTTGTCCCAACGATGCAAGCATCGTTGGCCACAGATTCAGATGCCTGGCGTGCAACTCACCGTTTTATCGCTTTATGCTCTTGCCTTCGTTGCCAGCAGCTGCATGGTCCCGACAGCCTTGGCCGACCAGGCCTGCAATGAGGGCAAGTCACCACTGTATTCGTCGAACAATTTCACCTGATGAACGGCCATTGCCTCAATAAAGCCAACAACCTCGGTTCCCGCTTGCCCCCACAACTCTTCTAAAACAAATCTTTTTCTACCGATCCGAAGGGCCAGCCCAAGTGACTCCGCGATATTGCTGATATCCCAGTGGGTGACTATGATTCCAGAGCGGCTTGGGGTAGTAATCCAGCTGATCAACTCCTCCGAAGAATTGGGTGGCACATAATTGCCGTAAGGTTCCTGCGGCACGGGAGGGGCATCTTGGCATTCGCCAACCATGACCGAAATTAGATCCAACGCGCATAAGACCCAGCCCATCAAAGGTCTTGGAGCAACCTCTTTCGCCCTCAGAAGATACGCGGGAAGCCACGTGGCAAGGTGATCGTTCACCAGGACCGACCTAGCTCTTGATACCGAGGCGAGCCGTCCTTGATCCACCGCATCCCAACCAGCACTGGAAAGCTCCGCCTCTTTGCTCAAGATCCCCGACAGGAGCCGGAGAAGCGACGCCAGGTGGTCGGGATCAGACGGAGTTGGAATTCCAAGCGCAGAGTAGAATCCGGCGATCACTGACCTGCTCTCACCGCCTATGTTGCCCTCGGAAGAGAGATAGATTGAGGCAAACGGTGGAAGCTCTTTGACAAAAAGCTGGTAAAGGTCAGCGGGGGTCACGCCCACTACCCCGAGTGCGGCCGACAGCTCCTCGCCCAGCGATGACGCTTCCGCCACCTCAGCCAGCGCGGCGGCAATCTCGGAGTAAACCATCAGGTCAGCTGGGGTCGCGTCCACCCTCACGATACCTCTCTTTAATGAACGGTCCGATGACAGAGCCGGCATCTCAGTCCCTCGGTGGCAACATCGATGCAGCCTTGGTCGGCTTGAGTGGCCTCATCAGCCATCTGGGCCTTCGTGTTCCATCCGGAGAAACGGTGTAGGCGTCACGAGTCATTTTCAGCCATCGGTGGAAGACCTCCTTCGACTTGGACCTGTCAACGTAAACCTCCCCGAAGGTGTCTCCGGGCTGAGCCGGCTCAACTCGGACTGCTTGATGCCAACAGTGCATCCCAGATACCGGGTCAGGGTGGACCGGGAAGATGAGGTTCTGATGCACTCCGACATCCTGCCACCAAAACCTGGTGGTGTCCTTGTCGTTGGATTCAAACGGCTTGGGCGCAGCCTTTGGAACCAGCCGCCTGTCGTCACCGGCGGAGTCTAACGCCACGGTCCTCATCATGTACGAATTGAAGTCATCGTTCAGCTTCCACCGGCCCATGTGATGCGAGCATGCCACCACGCCTGGGCGGATACCCTCGGTTATCCACGGCTTTGCCACGAAATAGCCGATCTCGGAGCTGACCCTTACTAGGCCGGTCTCTCGTATGCCAAGTCTTTCGGCGTCGACAGGGTTTATCCATACTGGGTTGGTATGGGCTATCTCGTCCAGCCACTTCGAGTTGGCAGAGCGGGTGTGAATTTGCACCGGAAGCCTAAAGGTCGAGATGAGAACCATCTCACCATCGTTCAGATTGTCCGGATGGATATGGCTCTTGATATACCAAGGTATTGACTGGTCGGCCCAACCCCAAGCGGCAAGCGTCTTAGAATAGAACTCGAGTTTCCCAGACGGCGTCGGAAATCCGCGCATAAGCTCCCCGTCAACCTCCACCCCAACCGGACGCCTTCCCTCTTCGTCAGGATCTGGATCCCCCATGGGGGTGATATTGGGGTTTTGAGGCTTCGGCGTCCTGGTGTATATGCGCCCATGCTCATTGGTGACTGTGTCGTCAAGTTCCGATGTTGGGATAATCTCCTCGTAGCGTTTGCCAACTTTTTTGGTCACCTCGAATGCCCCGTGCTTCTGCATGTAGCGCAGTGGAGTGACCTCCTCTTTTTCGGCAATCTCTGGAAGGCCGGGCACGGAATTCTCAAAAATATAGGAATAGTACTCCTCAACCGTCAGCTTTTCGCCCGGTCTCAGTTGCGATTCGTAGAACCTTCGGATTCCGAGAGCACCGTCCGGGTCGATCCGCCAAGAAAGGTCGATCCAGAACTCGTTCTCTTCCCAGACCTCCCCAGGGTTGGAGACCCTAGTGTCTGTGATCTCCTCGCCGTTATGGTTGCGGTAGGTTCTGAGAACCGGCTGGCGGAAAGCCACCCACTGTCCGTCGTACTGCTCGTACGATGCCAGGTCGTGCCGCTCGGACGCATGGCCCATTGGCAAAACATAGTCTGCAAAGTAAGCCGTTTCATTCCAGGTCGGAGTGAGCGCGACATAACATCCGATCTTGCTCTCATCAAGCAAAACGTCAATCCAGGTCATTCCGTCGGGGTTGGTCCACACCGGGTTGTAGACCCTGGTGAAGTATACGTCCAGTTTTCCCCTGCCCTCTTCGATCAGGTGGGGGAGTATGAAGCTCATCTCGTTCATCGAAAGCGGGTACTCGCTCGGCCAGGTCAGTTCGTTCCAGACATCGGGATGAGACGGAACATACATAGGCTTGGGAACGAACTTGTTCCAGGCGTTGGGATAGGTGCCACCCTCGGTGGCAATGGCTCCAAGAAGAGCATTGATGAGCAGCAGGGTTCGCGAAATCTGCCATCCGCCAAGGTTGCCGGCAGCCGCCGACCGCCAAATGTGGCTGGCAAACTTGCTCTTTGCCGTCGCCACCACAGCCGCAACCTCTGCCAGGACACTCTCTTTGATCCCAGATTCCCGGGATGCGTAGTCAAACGTAAAAGCTTGATAAGTCGCTCTCAGTTCTTCGAGGAAGCTCTCGAAAGTAGCCTCTTTGTCTGGATGGGCCTCCTCCATCCACTCCTGCCAGTTCCACCAACGGCGAACGAACTCACGGTCAAAGAGGTCATTCTGCAACAGGTAGTTGGCGATAGCCAGGTTGATGGCCGATTCTGAGCCGGGGTAAGGGGAGAGCCAGTAGTCGGCGTGGGTGGCGGTGTTCGAAAGTCTGGTGTCCACAACGACGAGCTTCGCGCCGCGCTGGCGGGCCTCGGTGATGCGCTGGGCATGGGGGTTGAAATAGTGGCCGGTCTCCAGGTGCGCACTTGTCAGAAAGATCACGTCGGCATTGGCGAAATCCGCACTGGGCCGATCCATTCCAGTCCAGTAGTGCCATCCAGCTCTCCCTGCGCTCGAGCATACGTTGGTGTGGGCGTTGTGGCCGTCGACTCCCCAAGGATGCCAAAACCCTTTCGGTGAACCCATCCTCACCGGGACGTCCAATGTGGCAGACGACCTCGTCTTTTCGATCTTCGGTGATTGCAAGACGAATCCTCTTTCCCAGATCGTCCAGAACCTCATCCCAGCTAACCCGCTGCCACTTGCCATCTCCCCGATTGCCCGCCCTTTTCAGGGGATAGAGGATCCGGTCTGGATCCGTCACTTGGTTGATGGTGGCGGGACCCTTGGCGCAGTTCTTTCCCCTGGATCCAGGGTGCTCCGGGTTGCCTTCGAACTTCCTCACAAGGCCTGTATCCCTGTCAACATAGGCGAGAAGGCCACAGGCCGACTCGCAGTTGAAGCACGTCGTGGGAACCAGTGAGTAATGGCGCTCTTTCTTCTTTGGCCACTCTTTCGAGTCCAATTCAACCCAGTTGTCCCAACGCTCGAACGGAGGGTGTGACGCCAGTGAAATCTGCGAAGAACCTTGATAAAAGGTCTCTCCTTTGGCTGCCGCGACCTCCTTGGCCGCAGAAACCAGAGAGGCCCTCTCCGTAAGACGCTCCCGAGCGGTCTCAATTCTCTTTTTCATATTCGACTCCGATTCCCAGGGTTTCTAGGCAAGTGGGACTGACTGGCCAGCCTGTATGTAAGCGTGCTCATAACCCAAAAGCCCTATTCCAGCAATAAGCAGAGGGACCATTCCAAGCGCGGGCGCACTGACTCCGATTAGCACTGCAGCGGCACTCACCCAAAAAGGCGCGGAATAGCGGCCCATCGTCATGTGCCAAACCGCGGCCTTGGAGTGCGAGGTTGGGTGGGCAATAGTGGTCTCGACCAGTACAAAACCAAGGTGGGCGACGCACATGAGCGCACCAAGCCAAAGTATGAAATGCTGCGCGCTTTGATCAGATGTCACAAATGGCGCCAGTGCCGCAGATCCAAGCAGAAGGGCCTGTACCAAAAGGTGCGGCACTCTCAGCGGACTCTGCCACAAGTCTCTGGCCCTCGCTTGGGAGAAAAGATAGGCAGTGTAGATGGCGCCCATGACAGATGTGACCGCCAATGCCACCCCCACTGCACCCATGACAGCCGAATTCAAGCCCAACAGGGCAAACAGGAGCCAGAGCGCAATGGCGGCACCGTCCAAACCGATTATGAAACCACCCTTGACAAGCCACGACTTCCAATGGGGCTTGGTGAAAAGGTAGATGAACCTCTTGGGTTGTTTGAGGTCGGTAATGAGCAAAAAGCCGGTAACCGCGAGTGCAAAAAGCGCAATAATTGGCATGTCGTATTTCGCGACGGTTGAGACGATCGAAAGCTTTCCAAGAACCACCGCCAATAGAGCGCTCATAGCGGCGCCCATGGCTATCCCCTTTGTCCAGGTATAACCGCTGACCCTCCAGCCCCACGGCATCGAGTGCGAGACGTCGTAGACAAGCCTTGATTCAACCGAATCGTTGTTGTGGTGCTCCGCCACATGGCCGGAGTTGAGAATCCTGTTGGACCTGTTGATCTGAGACCACATGAAAATGTCGCCGGCAGGTTGACGCGCTGCGATCGGATCCAGCGTCGACTGATGCGCCCCTTTGTAGAACAATTTCGGCCTGGTCGACTTTTCTCCCCGTCGAACCGTCACCGGGTCACGGTGGATCATTTTGGTGACCTTGTCGTCAGGGTCATTGGCATTGCCAATCAGGATCGCCTCGGTTGGACATATCGTGACACAGGCCGGTTCGAGTCCAATTTCGATGCGGTGAGCACAAAAGTTGCACTTCTCCGCTGTATGGTCATCGGGATTGATGAAGATTGCGTCGTATGGACAGGCCGCCATGCAGGCCTTGCACCCTATGCATATGGATTTGTCGAAGTCGACGATCCCATCATCGCGCTGGTACATCGCCCGAGTGGGACATATGGCAACACAGGGTGGATTCTCACACTGATTACACCTTGTAACCTGGAAGTTCCTTCTAACTTGAGGGAAGACCCCGGTCTCCACCGCCTTTACATAGGTCCGGTTCACACCAAGTGGAACCAGGTTTTCCGACTTGCACGCGGTGCTGCAGGCGTGGCAACCGATGCATTTGGTTTGGTCGATCACCTTTATCCACTTGGGCTTGGCCGCCCGTGGCGATTCAACGACACTCAATTTGCGCCCCCACAGTTGATGACTGATTACATCCGACTATAGAGACCGGCCACCTTTGCCAGTAGGGCCAAGTTCCTGGGACGTTATAGGTGTAGACTATTGCATGACCCTAATTCCGCAGGCCCCGTCGCTGCAGAGCTTGGAGCTGTTCGTTTCCACCGTAGATTTGGGGAGCGTTTCCAAAGCAGCGAGACGTCACCTGATATCGCAGCCCTCCGCAAGTGCCAGAATTGCCGAACTTGAACGGCTGTTCCATGTAAAGCTCATAGACGGCACGCCACAAGGAAGCACAGTCACCTCGGCGGGAAACCGGATCTATCTACTTGCCAAAGAGACGCTTGATTCTGCCGACCGGCTGATGACGGCGGCCAAGCAACTGTCCAATCAAAGATCGCAACAGCTCAGGATTCACGCAAGCCACACCATCGCCGAGTACCTGCTTCCCAAGTGGCTGGGGACACTGAGACAAAGAAACCCCACACTTGTCCCAGAATTGACCGTCGCCAACTCATCTCAAGTGATCCAAAGTGTCAAAGCCACAGGTGATCTCGGATTCATAGAGTCGCACGAAACAGACGATGAACTTGAAACCGCGGTGGTAGGGGAAGACGAACTCTGGGTAGTCGTGGGAAGCAAGCACCCTTGGGCCAAGAGAAAACGGCCCGTGACTCCGGAGATACTGGCCACCTGGCCGCTCGTCCTTCGTGAACGCGGCTCGGGAACAAGATCCGTCTTTGAAAATCAGATGGCCAAGGCCGGCCAAACCGATCTCCGACTTGAAGCGGAGATGGGCTCCACCTCCGCCATCAAGTCCACGCTGGCACTCAGAGGAAGCGCGGGAGTGCTAAGCCGATTGGCCGTCAAGTCGGAGATCGACGATTCTTCACTTGTCAAGATCGAAGTGACTGGCTTGGACCTGAATAGAACCCTGCAGGCTGTCTGGTCACGCCACAGGGGAATCAGTTATTCCGAACGCGAATTGATCAAGGTTGCGTCACAACAAGGTTGAAGCAGTTTGTTCATCTTCGCACCTTCACAGGTTACCCATTAACTGACTGTGAAAGCCGACAATTACCAGTCTCTCCGGCATCTGCTGCCACCTCATTTGCCTTATTCTGTGGTAATTATAGACCCAAGCATATTTCCAGGTCACGTCCATATTTGGCAGCTTGGACGTCTAGCGTACAACTCAGCTTCTTTTGCGTCCAATACACGTCAAGCACGAAATTGTCTCTCTCAGCGTTCGTGCAACCACCTTGCGCGGCGCCCAGTATACTTCTCAGGCCGCCGGCCGAATCATTCAGAAATATATTTGACGCTACTTTGCAGGCTCTATAGAGTTCTTTTGCAATCGAGTGGCGGGCAAGTAAAGGTTGATCCGTAGAGGCAACGAACTTTCAAGAGTACCAACAAATCTGCGTCCTTGTTTGACGAGCGAGTCGTGCGCAAGACCTCACGCCCGAGAGCCAGGGCACACTAAGAAGCACGGATGGCTGCTGGATCTCTTTTGAAAATGTCGGGCCTGGGAGTAAGAAATCCAAATTACCTGAGCCGGTTCGGGCTTGGACCACCAAGCGAACTGAATGGGGGCGGCAATGGGCGCATCAGAAGGAACTGGGACGGCTCGACACAGGGCGGCCAGTTGGACGGGAATATTGGCGCTATTGGTATCGTCGGCTGGAATAGTCCAGCTCACGACCATCGCACCCGCCTCTGCAAATACTTTACCAACAACTGTCACCGGTGTTAGCCCTAACTCAGGCCCCACCGCTGGCGGCACCAGCGTCACGATTACTGGTACAAACTTTTCTCAAAGTGACTATGCGGTAGACTTTGGGACTTCGCCCGCCACAGCGTTCACGGTCAACTCGTCCACCTCCATAACCGCCACCAGTCCTGCTGAATCAGCTAA
>DAHXKX010000024.1 GCA_027366165.1 Actinomycetota bacterium | reverse complement strand
GACTTAATGGCATTTACGCTTGGAATTCCCATGTGTGCGAGGTCGGCGTCAAAACGGTGGATTGCAGCCTCATGAGCCTGCCTCCTGATCATCCATTCAAGTGTCTGGTCTTTTCCACTCCAGTTCCAAGCCTTATAGTCGGCCGGATGGGTGGTAAATATTTGGTAGAGGTTTTGCCAGCCTTCATTGAACCAGGTAAGAATCTCCGATGATTCGGTTGGAAGATTGAGCTCGTAACCAGTTGGATCAACGTCTGATCCAACGCGGAAAGCTGCTCTACGGTGAACTGTTCCAAGGTGTTCTATCAGATCTTGCACAGTCCAGCCGGGACAGCTCGGCACGGCATGATCGAGTACCGGGGCGCACAAGGTGGCGAATTGCTGGCATTCTTGCTTGAAATGGTTTATCAACTCATTTAGCTCCATTTCACAGAGTCTTGCAAAGATTTTGTGCTCTAGCCACCGGTTGCGCCAAAAAACTTGATTTTGTTGGACAAATTCCAGCAGTTGCCGATGACATTATATGAGTGACTGCCTATTTCGATAGGTTTCGGCTAAGGGGAGTCAGGGCTACAGGTCGGCCGAATCATTGATTTCAGAGACGTCAATCAGAAGGTCAAATCCAAAGGTTGTACCTTTTGAGAGGCCTTCACTTGCGACCCAAGCACTTCCCCCATGCGCTCGTATGATCGATGCAACCAGCGAAAGTCCAAGTCCAGTTCCGCCGGAATCACGAGACCGTGAAGACTCAGTCCGATAAAACCTCTCGAAAACGTTTTTGAGGGCTGACTTTTCAATTCCTTGTCCGGAGTCAACGAGCGCGAAACGGATAATTTCATACTTGCCTTCAGACGGAACGGTGAAGTCGCCATCGTCGGCCCTCACAAGGTCGAGGCCTTCAAACTGTCCCAGCTCGTTCGGTTGTATGTGTCCGAGCGAGACTCTTGCAGGAGTGCATTCGGGGGTATGAAATCGCAGATTTGAAAACAGATTTGAGATCACCTGAGTGATGCGATTCTTGTCACCGATGATCCAAAGGTCGTCCTCTACAGAAGCCTCGATATTTCTGCAGGGTTCGACAGTTTGGATATCCTGGATCAAGTCGTTAACAAGTTCTGTAAAATCTACGGGCAGCTTCTCGACCGGCCGGTTTTGGTCAAGCCTCGCCAGTAATAGCAGATCCTCAACGAGACTTCCCATGCGGATCGATTCGGATTCGATCCTCTCCATGGCTCGCTTTGTTTCCGACTCGTCAAGTATGCCTGACCTTTGTCTTACAAGTTCGGCGTATCCCCGAATCGACGTCAGCGGGGTTCGCAGTTCATGAGATGCGTCGGCAACAAATCGGCGAAGTTTGGCCTCCGACTGGCCTCTGCGTTCCAGGGCCGTGACGAGTTGGCTAAGCATTGAGTTCAGGGCTTTTGCAAGCCTGGCAACTTCAGTTGCCTGGTTGTCTTTTGTCTCGACTCTTGCCGAGAGGTTGCCCTCGGAGATTTCATTGGCAGTTTCCGCCATCTTGTCAAGAGGTCTCAGACCTAATCCCACCAGATAAGTGCCTAGGGCTGCCAAGACAATCAGGACGGAGAGCGAGACGAGGATTTCAATTAGGACCAGGCGGCCCAGGGTTGCCGCCACGCCGGTTAGGGGAATTGCCAAAATGGTTATCGCACCGGTGGTCGAGTTCTTCTCTGCGATGACCCTGTAATGAAGGTTTGGATTACCGGTGCTGGCCACGTTGAATGGCCGGTTGAGGGTGACCGGATTGTTCTTGGGAGTGATTGAGGGTAGCGTGGGCGGAGAACCCGCCTGAGATGGATTTTGAACAAATGCGGCAACAAAAGATGACCCGTTGCTGGTGATCAGTTCGCCATAACTGCCAAATGGTACGAACGCGAATTCTGACTGACTTACATTTTCTCCCAGCATCGCCCTTGCAAGTGATCTCGATGCTGGAGTTACTGATGCAACCAGTTGTTGATCGAGTTTTGTCACCAAGAAGGATTTGAGGGCGGAATAGGTCGCGATGTCAGCTATGACCATTCCGATGAACAGCAATGACGTCACTGCAATGACGAGTCTCGCCTTTAGTGACAGTTTTTTCCATTGCACGGCAATATCCTACTTTGGATTTGATTGGCTCCTAAGCGAGTAGCCCACACCTCTGATCGTCTTGATCAAGGGTGCATCGTCGGAGGTGCCGATCTTTTTTCTCAGGTATGAGATGTAGGTTTCGACGATATTGGCATCGCCGCCAAAGTCGTATTCCCAGACATGGTCCAAAATTTGAGCCTTTGACACTACTCTCCTGGCATTCAGCATGAGGAATCGCAGTAGGCGGAACTCAGTCGCAGTGAGTTCGATTACGTTGCCGTCCCTGTATACCTCTCTAGTCTCTTCGTCCAGTTCCAAGTCCTCAAAGACAAGTCTGGTGGAGGTGGAGGAGTCACCCCGCGTCCGCCTCAGCACGGCTGCTACGCGAGCCGAGAGTTCCTCCAGGCTGAAAGGCTTGGTTACGTAGTCGTCACCGCCCAGGCCTAGCCCGCGAACTTTGTCCTCGGTCGAATCCTTTGCGGTCAAAAAGACAATTGGAACCTGCTGGTTCTCCTGTCGAAGCCTTCTTGCTACCTCGTAGCCATCTAGATCTGGCATCATTATGTCCAAAATGAGCAGATCTGGATGAAACTGTGTGACTTTCTCGATTGCTTCCCGTCCCGAATGAGCTTGTTCCATCTGATACCCTTCATACCTGAGGGCCATGGTCACCAATTCCGTTATGGGTGTTTCGTCGTCGACCACCAATACCCGGCCGATCACTGTCTTGGATTGCAGCGGCTGCATTTATTGTTTTCCCCTGTAGTTAGAATTGGAGTCTATGGCAGGTCAGGCCGTTGGGGCACTTCCCAGTGTGACGACTGCCGACCCAGATCCGCTGCTATTTGTCCAATAGATGGTGACTCGATCCCCAGCCACTTTCTTTTGGATTGCCGTGACCAGCTCTGCTGCCGTCTTCACTGTTGTACTGTCGACTTTGGTTATAACTGAACCGGCTGTTATGCCTGCGGTACTTGCCGGAGATCCAGGCACTACCTCAACAACTATTACGCCCGAGAGGTTTGAAGGTAGGCCAAGCTGGGCTGCGATCTGCGATGTCAAGGTTTCGATGTCAACTCCAAGGAACGCCTTGCCGCTGGTTATGGTGCTGGTGGATGTGTTCGGGTGGGCCTCAATCTGATGGACGATTGGCAGTACCGAGTCGATTGCCTCCGCAAAGCCGATGTTTTGTGTCGGCTCGGAGCCCGTACTGGCAATGATTGCAGTGTTCATGCCGATCACTTGACCGCTCGAGTTCACCAGCGGGCCACCTGAGTTACCTGGATTTATTGGCGCGTCAGTCTGGATCATGTCAGTCAGAGTAGTTGATCCGGCCGTTGTGCCGTTGGAGCCTGTTGATATCGATCTGTGCAGACCTGAGACAATTCCCTGTGTAACCGTTGGCAGGCCCTGCAGCGCCAAGGCATTACCCACGGCAACTACGGAATCACCGACTTGGAGGCTCGATGATTTTCCGAATGTGACGGTGGGAAGGTTTGATACGCCCTGGATCTTGATGACTGCCACGTCATGTGATGGGTCAGCGCCAATGACGGTCGCATTATACAGTTTTGTCTGGTTGAACAACTGAACCTTGATGGTGGATGCGTTAGCAATGACGTGATTGTTGGTAAGCACCTCTCCATTGGAAGTGATAATCATTCCAGTTCCTGCGGCTTGAAATTGTTGTGTGCCTCCAAAGAATCCGCCCTGGGTTATTGTCCCGCTTGTTTGAATGTCAACTACAGCGGGCTCGACTTTGGACAGAATTCCTTGTATGTCGGTGGGTGTAGCAGTGACGGTGCCATTGGTGCTCGGTATGGTGCTGGCCGTTGTTTGAGAGCTATTGGAGGAAGTCAGCTTGGCGACAACTGCTCCAGCCGAACCACCAAGGATGAGAGAGACAACAGCGGCTACCGTAACCGCTTTGGTAAGCGGGGATAGTGGTTTTCGTTCCCTTTTTGCCCTCTTCCTCTTAGTGGGGGCACCATTCCCGGGACCTGAGAGGGGGTAATCAGGTTCCGGGAATGGCTTGGGGATAGAAGGTTGAGAATCGGTAGTCTCTTGATCGCTGAGAAGCTGCGTTTCCTGGGTTTCGGTCCCAGAAATTTGGTCGTCTGCGAGAGTATCGGTAGTTGAATCGAGTTCCGAGGCATCTCCAATAGAAGGCGCGGCAATTGACTCAACTATGTCAGGAGAGTTCTCAAAGGTGTTTTCCGAACCTAGGTCTTCGGCGCCTTTTGCCTTGGGAATCTCATTTGGTTCGTTTTCGTTGATTTCCACTTTTACCACCTGTTGTTGAAACGTTCTTGTCAGTTGCTTTAGGTACATTCTGCACGGTAAAGCTTTGAGAATTCTGGGGAAGGTCTGAGTATCGTTTAAAACGTTGAATTACTAAGGCACTTGGCGTTAGATATATTCCTACAGCATGGCAATATGAATGAACTTGAAACATTCAGGGATCGAATAGGTTGGGATTAATGGCGATGCGGGAAGAATGTAAGCATTTTCAGAGTAGGACATACCCTTCGGGGGAAGTTGCGCGGTTTTGTGTTTTGGATCTTGCTCCTGAAGCTCCGTGGCGCTGTCCCAGTGACTGTACCAGATACGAACGAAGACTTGCCGATGTTGCCTGGGTCCACGGATCTCTGATCCCCCCAAAGACAGAAGATGAGCCTGATGGCGATCCGCAAGAAATATCTGCGATGCTGCGCGACGCCGAGGCTGTAGTGGATTCAGTCCTTCCTGGGGTTCTAGATGACGTGCTTAAAGAAGAGAAGAAGTCAAAGAAGGCCCTGTTCTTCAGGCGAAAGAAGGCCTAGTCGCCACGGAAGTTTGGTTTGCGCTTCTCTAGGTGCGCCGCAACTGCTTCAATGAGATCAGGAGATCTGAGTTGGAGCAGGTTTAGTCCGGCGACGAAATCCAGTTCTCCGGCGATCTCTTTGTCATAGTGGTTTTTCAGAGACTCTTTCACGCCTTGAGTTGCCGTGGGTGAGTTTGCGCCGATCTCGCTCGCGAGTGCCGCAGCATTATTGTACAGGTCGACCTTGTCACGGTAAACATGGCTGACGAGACCAATTTCGTGCGCCGTAGTTGCAGAAACGTCCCTTCCGGTGAGAGCAAGTTCGGAGAAGTGGCCTCGCGTCATGATAGCGGGAAGCCGCTGCAGCGACCCCAGGTCGGCTATCATTGCGAGTCTCGTCTCACGCACAGAAAATGTGGCATCAGCTGAGCATAGACGCACGTCTGCACAAGCGATGAGGTCGACGCCTCCTCCGATGCAGTACCCGCTCACCGCGGCAATAACAGGTTTTTTACAGGCAGCCAACGAACCGATGCTGTCTTGGAGATCCTTGATCATGTCAAGGTCCAGTGTCAGACCTTCTGCTGGTGTACCCCTGAGAAGCCGTTCCATCTCCATCAGGTCAAGTCCAGTTGAGAAGTGTCTGGAGGTCGAGCCGATGACTATGACCCTTACTTCGGGATCGCTGTCAAGTTCCGAGACCCTGTCCGGTAACTGCTCAAAAACCTCGGTTCCCATTGCGTTTGATCTCTCGGCCCGGTCGAGCCACAGGTAGCCGGTATGCCCCCTGACTTCTGTGTACATCACCCGCGTTGCAGTCGGCTCCACATCAGTGACTATAGCGCTTCGTTCAACCGCCATTGGGCGATTTGCTAATTTCGGATCGTCTTTGTTGGCTGTTGAAGCTATTTACTAACATCTGGTTGTTAGAAATTAAGCATGCGGTAGTAGAATCTAACGGTGAACCTGTAAACCGTTTTGATGCTTTGCGACACTTAAGGAGTAAAAATTCAACTCTCGAGCGCATGGACCGAAGGCATTGATAGTGCTGTGGCTAGACATGGCCGGTCCCAACGTATTAGCGAGATCCGATCGACAGTCGAATCGCTGGAGATGCCAACCTCCGCAATTGAGGAGTGGCGCTATTCCAGTATTGATGATCTCGATCTCGCCAAGTATTTGATAGATTCGGATCAATCAAGAGTCAGGGAATCCGAATCGGTTATGGCTGCCTCAGTCTTGGAGGCCAATGGGAAGTCTTTGGTCATCAAGACTTACAACGGAATCATCGATCCTAAATTCGAGCCACCCGCTGAAATCTCACTGACGTCGTTGGATCCAGAAGATATAGCGCATGACTTTTCCGGCGCAGATCTGTTTTCGAATCTGAACGCTCTTTTGTCACATCCGATTTCGCTCTCAATTTCTTCAACTTATGATTCCACTAGGCCGGTTATTGTTCTCAGATATCTTGATGCCGATAAGTCGACGGCAGTTTTCCCAAATCTCTGCATCAAGTTGGAGCCAGGTGCACGAGCCCAGGTAATTGAGGTGTTGCTGTCACCACCGGAAGCAGAGTTGTTGGTGGTGCCAATGACAAAGATATTCCAGGAGGAGAGGTCAAGCCTTTCGTATCTGTTGCTCCAAGACCTTGGTCCCAAATGCGTAATGGTTGGCCATCAGGCGTCAAGGCTCATGGCCAACGCCAGGTTGCGATCGATGTCCATCGTTGCGGGAGGTGACTATGCACGGCTGTTCACAACTTCTACAATCGCTGGGACGGGTGCAGATTCGAGTCTCAACGCTGCCTACTTCGGCAGCGGAGATCAGGTCCTTGACTTCAGGACTCTGCAAGAGCACAGCGCCAGGAACGGTAGAAGTGAACTCTATTTCAAAGGTGCGGCGGCAAACGATTCTCACCTGGTCTATTCGGGATTGATCAAAGTGGATAAAGGTGCAAGTTCGACTGACGCCTTTCAAACGAATAGGAATCTGGTACTTTCCGAAGGAGCCAGGGCAGACTCAGTCCCGAATCTTGATATACAAGAGAATGACGTGAGATGCAGCCACGCTTCCTCAGTCGGGCCGATAGACGAGGATCAGCAACACTATCTTGAGAGTCGTGGAATCAAGCCTGACCTGGTGCAGAGGTTGATAGTCGGAGGGTTCTTTGCCGAAATGGCCGACAGGATAGAGATTTCTGGAGTAAAGGGTGCACTTATGGTATTGGCGGCGAGGAAGTGGGAGGATTTGCGGCAATGAGCAGGAAGGTTGATCTTTGCGGCAAAGACGATTTGCCGAAGGGCACGGTACGGAAGTTTGAGACCGATGGTGTTGCGATAGCACTCGTTCGAATAGAGGACGCCTTTTACGCGATTGGCGACCGTTGCAGCCATGCCAACTATTCGCTTTCCGATGGCGAACTGCTCGTGGAAGAAAAAGAACTCGAGTGTTGGAAACATGGGTCAACGTTTTCACTTGAGACTGGCAAGCCGACGTGTCTGCCGGCAACCAGACCTGTGCCTGTCTATGAAGTGCTCCTCGAGGGGGATAGAGTCTTGGTGGTGATAAGTTGACTTCGCAGCATGTACTCAGGATAGAGAATCTGCAGGCAAACGTTGGTCCAAAGGAAATTCTCAGGGGAATAGATCTGGAGATCAAGAGCGGAGAAGTCCATGCCATAATGGGTCCAAATGGCTCAGGTAAATCGACCCTTTCTCATGTTCTCATGGGGAAGCCCGGCTATCAGGTGACCGGTGGATCGGTTCATTTAGATGGCGAAGATATTCTTGCTCTGCCGGCATGGAAGAGAGCTCAAGCGGGACTGTTCCTTGTTTCTCAGTATCCCATAGAAGTTCCAGGAGTCTCACTTGAAGATGCTTTGAATGCCGCATTTGAAACCGGCGCCAGGGATGCAGCCGATCTTCATGAGAACGTCCTGCGGGAGGCAAATGAGCTCGGGTTTCCACTTGCCTTGTTGGGAAGATCGTTGAACGTTGATTTCTCCGGCGGAGAGAAGAAGCGGAACGAGATGGTGCAACTCGCAGTGCTCAAGCCAAAATTTGCAGTTCTCGACGAGATTGATTCCGGATTGGATATCGATGCACTTCGCGACGTTTCAAAAAGAGTCGAGAGGGCGACCAATGACGATCAATTGGGCGTGCTGGCAATCACCCACTATTCCAGGTTATTGAAGGAGCTTCGTCCCGATCGTGTGCACGTATTGGTACGTGGCGAGGTCGTTGCTACCGGTGGCTCGGAACTTGCCGAACAATTGGAAAAGACCGGATATGCCGAATACGGTGTCAGCGAGGACCTCAAAGAAGCCGTTGGGGCCGATGTTTTTCGACTTCCAAGATAAATTGTGACGGTTTTCACAAAATTCTGCTCAAGAATTGTGAAATTTTTCACAAGCCGTGTATAGTATTGAAAGAAGGTAAGCGGTCTTGGGGAGTGCCGCTGGCCAGAGGTTCTTGCGGAGGGGGCGTCGCACTCGCGACGATATTGTGATACTGGGTCGAGCGTTGCTTGGCTCAGTATCATTATTTAACCCCTTATTTTGGCGTTCACGCTTTACTGGCAAATTCTGGGCCTCATAATTGCAGGTTCTTGTCGACTGGCCGATCCCCTTTTTGCTTTTGGTGGCCGAGGCTTGGGTCCTTGTGCACGGTCATGTTGGTTTGGGTGAAGCAGCAGAAGTTTTCGCGATGGTCATTCTTAGGCATTACTAATTAGTGGCGGCTTATGGTATTGGGGACAACAAGCAAGAACAACGTCTTGATAACTCATTTTAGAAAGGCCAAGGCTAGAGTGGCAGTTGGGTACTCTAGAGTTTTTAGTGAGGCAACGGATGAGGGTCCTGGTAATCGAAGATGAAGTGCGTTTGGGCGAAGCGCTTAAAAGGGGGCTGGAGGCCGAGGGTTTTGCCGTTGACGTAATTCAAAACGGGACCGAGGGCCTCTGGATGGCCACAGAAAACCCCTATGACCTGATCCTATTGGATATCATGCTTCCAGGAATGAACGGGTTCAAGATTTGCGGAACCCTCAGGGAGAGGGAAGTCTGGACTCCGATACTTATGCTGACGGCCAAGGATGGCGAATTGGATGAGGCGGAATCGCTGGATACCGGCGCCGACGACTTCCTGTCAAAGCCGTTTTCCTTCACTGTTTTGTTGGCAAGGATGCGTGCTCTACTGAGGCGCGGCGTGTCCGAGCGCCCAGTGGTACTCTCTGCCGGCAACCTTCATCTTGATCCGGCCAGCCACTCGGTCACCAGGGGGGACGTTGACATCGTTCTGACTTCCAGAGAGTTTTCTCTTCTTGAGCTGCTTTTGCGCAGGAAAGGTGAGGTGCTCACCAAGAAGGTTATTCTTGAGCATGTTTGGGACTATGACTTCGAAGGCGATTCGAACATCGTGGAGGTATATATCGGCTACCTGCGCAAGAAGATCGATACCCCATTTGACAAGAGGGCAATCAGAACTATACGCGGAGTGGGGTACCTCTTAGAGGAAAATGGCGGCTAGCTAAGTGGCTTCGCGAGATGGACAAAGGAGTTACTCCTGGTTCCACCGGTGGCTCTATTCCGTTAGATTCAAGATTGCGCTTGTTTCTGTTCTGGTGGTAGGGATTGCTCTGTTTGGCGCGTCGAGGGTACTGCTTACGACTCTCAGGTCTCAGTTACACAGTTCCGTGATCAATCAGACCAGGACTCAAGAGGCGGCGGTCGCCTCGCTTGTGAGTTCAGGTTCCATATCCAATCCGCTTCCTCTGCCTAGGAGTGAGATAGCCGTTCAGGTGCTCGATTCCCGGAACAATGTGATCGCATCGACATCCAATATTTACGGTCAGCTTTCGGCCCTGCCTTCGTTCAACAGTCCACATACGGAAGTCTCCTACGTTCCTGTGCCAAAAGGTATGCTCATTGGTGATCCAGACGAGTCGGATCGGCAGGCGGTCATGGTCACGACGCTTGTAGGCGTTCCCGGTGGTATACATCTGACGGTTACAAATGAGCCAAGCGGTCTTACGCTCAATCTCAATCCTGGCAGCCAGGACTCGCAGAATGCTCAGTCTTCTTCCGTTACTCAACCTCAGAAGGTGGTAACCAAGACCTATGATTCAGCATTCAGAATCGTGGCTCTGGAATCGATGGCAACGGTGGATCAGTCAGCGCTGACTGTCGTCAGGGTGATTTCGATTGCATTTCCTCTGTTATTGGGTGTCGTCGCTCTTTTGGTGATACTTCTGACTGCCAGAGCACTCAAGCCGGTTGAGCGTATCAGCAGAGAGGTGGCTCTTATAACTGGTTCGAATCTTCACAATAGAATTTCGGTCCCTCCAGCCAGAGACGAGATTTCAGAACTTGCCGTGACAATGAATCAGATGCTCGAAAGGCTCGATGATTCTGCCGAAAGATCCAAGCGTTTCGTGGCCGATGCCTCTCATGAATTACGAAGCCCTCTGTCTGTGATTCAGACTGAGCTTGAGGTCGGACTCCTTCATCCGGAGGCCACCGATTGGCGGCGGACTGCGATCGACGCCCTTGAAGAGTCCAGGAGAATGCAGAGAATTGTAGAGGATCTGCTGATGCTTGCAAAGGCCGATTCAGGTAAGGTGCTAGTGCACACTCTGCTACCGGTTGATATGGACGATCTTGTTCTTGGTGAGGCGGCAAGACTTCGGCTTTCTGGAAAAGTGACTGTGGATACCAGGGCAGTCAGTGGCGGAAGAGTCACGGGAGATCCGCACTACCTGCTGCGCGTGGTTCGAAATCTGTCGAACAACGCAGCCCGACATGCTCAGAGTAGGGTGACGTTTGCGCTCAATAAAGAAGGCGGACTTGTGCAACTCGAAGTTGCTGACGATGGTAAAGGGGTACCAGAAGAGCTGAGGGAGAAGATCTTTGAAAGGTTCACCAGATTGGATGAGGCGAGGTCCCGCGACAACGGCGGTTCGGGTCTTGGCCTGGCAATTGTGCGAACCATCGTGGAAGCGCACGGGGGAACCGTGGAGGTGACCGGAAATCGCGATGGATCCAAAGGTGCCAGGTTTATCGTCAGAATTCCGACGATCTGAGAAATATATGCCCCTTGAACAGCTATTTCATGATTATGTAAGCTTTATCGCCTAGGATCTATGCACAGTGAAAACCTCCCAAGAAATGCGACCAGTTCAACCTTTGCGTGGCAGTTTCAATCCAAGAACCCGGCGGAAACACAGAGTCCGTAGTCCAAAACTTAGAGGGGCAATCCTTGCGGTCGTAGTAATACTGCTGAGTAGCTTCACCTGGTCGTTTGGATCCGCCTTGACGGCTTCGAACCAGCAAAGTGAAGCGCTGAAAGCCGTCGAGTGGCTTCGAGGACACGGTGGGGGTCAGCTACTCAGGGTTGCTGAGGACGTCTGGTACACCTGGCACCAGCCGCCAAAAGGTGGTACACCTCCGAAGGGTGCAATTCTCGACACCGCTCAGGTCAAGTCGCCCCCGACAACCGTGGCATCAGGTCCTCCACATTTGCCTACTCCACAAAATGTTGTTCCGTTCGTGCCGAATCCGTTGCCCGGCGAGGGGGTATGGCAGCCAGAGGGAAGGACAATTGGAGGTCTGCACGGTCTGTATGTGACTACAATGCGCCCAGATCCGGTCCACACTTCCTTGGTTGCTGGACTTGCATGGATGGATCCGAAGCTCCTTTCGTTCACCCTGTTTGCAGGTGGGGCTGAACCCGGAGGTGGTCCGTGGCCTAACATGGCTCCAATTAATTCATCTCAGGCGGCGTCGCTGGTGGCGGCTTTCAACTCCGGCTTCAGGATGGTAGACGCCCGAGGTGGGTACTACTCAAATGGCCGCACCGCTGACCCCCTCGTGAATGGTCAGGCTTCCTTCGTCGTCTATTCAAACGGAACGGCCAACGTCGTTGCATGGGGACGGGATCAGAAGCTCACCTCAAATGTCGTGTCAGTTCGACAAAACCTTTCACTGATAGTGGATAATGGAAAGATCACTTCCGGAGTGTACTCCCCCAACTACCAGCAATGGGGTGCCACGGTTGGTAACAGTGTTCTAGTGTGGCGGTCCGGCGTCGGAGTCACCGCCAATGGTGCAATTGTCTACGCCGCCGGGCCCGGACTGAGTGTTGCGACGCTCGCGGGACTGCTCCAACGGGCAGGGGCGGTGCGTGCTATGGAGCTGGATATCAACACCACTTGGGTCGACTATTTTTACTTCAATCCTCCAAATGGCGGACTGGCGGCTCCTTCGAACGGGAAGCGGCTGGTCTACAACATGCAGCGCCCTCCCCAGCGCTATTTCGAGGGCACTGCTAGAGACTTCATTGCGGCATTTGCGCGACCGGTTGGTGGTTAGCCAGGTACCTTAAGCTGCAAAGCCATGTGATCGAACCAAAAAAAGGGGGCAATGTGCCCCCTTTTTTGATTGTCAAGGCTTTCGACTATCAGCTCGCTCTATCCTCAAGTGCTTGAACGAGGGTATTCCATGAAAGGGTTGCGCACTTGATTCTTACAGGGAACTTGACGACACCCTGCAATGCAATCAACTCGCCCAACTCTCTTTCGGAGTATTCGATTGGCTCAGATGCTTCTGGTTCACCGCTGGCATTGGTGGAAATCGACATCATTGACTTGAAGATCTTCAAGAGGCGGTCAACCTCCGTGAGGGTCTTTCCCTTGACGGCGACAGACATCAATGAAGCTGAAGATCGTGAGATCGAACATCCCTGGCCAGTGATGTGAATGTCTTTTATCACATCGCCATCCAGAATTAGGTAGACGGTCAGTTCGTCTCCACATAAGGGATTGTGTCCCTCGGCCTTGATCGCCGGCGGAGCGGGAAACGTACCTTCATTGCGCGGGTTCTTGTAGTGATCGAGAATTATCTCTCTATAAAGGTCTTCAAGACCAGGCATAGTCTCTCCTTTTTTAACCTAGCCAAAAAAAGCTTGGGCCTTACCAAGCGCATCTACCAGTGCGTCCACATCAGCCGGCTCATTGTAGATATGAAATGACGCTCTGGCAGTTGCGGCAATTCCGAGGTGCCGCATGAGAGGTTTGGCACAGTGATGGCCTGCCCTGACACAGACCCCGCTTTGGTCGAGTATTTGTGATATATCATGAGGGTGAATATCTCTAAAGTCAAATGAGATAACGCCGCCACGGTCTTGAATATTTCTCGGTCCGTGGATGACTATGTTCTTTCCGAAGTTCGATTCAAGTGTTTCGAATGCATAGGAGAGGAGTTTGATTTCGTGTTCCCTTACACTTTGCATGCCTAGATTCTGCAAGTAGTCTACTGCAGCTCCCAGTCCAATGGCTTCTGCGATAGGTGGAGTGCCTGCCTCAAATTTCCACGGGAGTTCATTCGGAGTGAACCCGTCAAGGGTGACATCGGTGATCATGTCGCCTCCGCCCATGAATGGCGGCAGAGCCTCAAGAAGTTCTGATTTGCCCCATAGCACCCCAATGCCAGTTGGGCCCAGCATCTTGTGGCCCGTGAAGGCAAGAAAATCCACGCCCAAATCTGTAACGTCGGTTACCATGTGTGGGACGTATTGGGCACCATCTCCAATGACAATGGCGCCATGCTCGTGAGCCAATTCAGCAAGCCGGGCCATGGGAGGCAACGTTCCCAGTACATTGGAAGCAAGTGTCACGCTTAGGACTTTTGCGCCACTCAGAAGCTCGTCGATGTTGTCGAGAGCGAGGTAGCCTTCGCTGTCCACTTTTATGTAGCGGATTTCAATTCCAAACTGTTCCTTTGCAATCAGCCATGGAACCAGATTGGCATGGTGTTCCATCTCGGTTAGGACAACTACGTCGCCCTTTTTCAACATGCCTCGTGTAAGACAGGTCGAGAGCAGGTTTAGGGATTCGGTAGCGTTCTTGGTAAAAATAGTTTCACGCGCTGGGTTAGGGGCTCCAATGAATCGGCCTATCTTAACCCGTGCGCCTTCGTACAGCTCCGTGGCATGTTCGGCAATGTGGTAAACCCCACGGTGCACGTTTGCATGGGTTGTGGAATAGTAATTGTCCATTGCCTGTAAAACTGACAGCGGCTTCTGGGACGATGCGGCAGAGTCAAGGAAGTAAAGAGCCTTGCCATTCTGGTGTGAGAAGATAGGGAAATTCTTGCGGATTTCGGTCACATTCAAAGGTGTTGCTGTGGTAGGCGTATTCATTCTCTCCATCCCTCGTAGCCCTCAGATTCCAGTTTTTGCGACAGTTCCATCCCGCCAGAGGCGACGATCCTCCCGTCGATCATAACGTGGACAAAATTTGGTGAGAGTTCGTCAAGGATTCTCTGGTAGTGCGTAATCAGAATCACCCCAAGGTCTGGGTTCTCCTTGCGGACTTCGTTGACACCCCTTGCAACGACGCGCAGGGCGTCGATGTCAAGTCCTGAATCGGTCTCATCTAAAATCGCAACTTCGGGTTCCAGGAGCGCCATCTGAAGTATCTCGTTGCGTTTTTTTTCTCCGCCTGAAAATCCTTCATTCAGATACCGTTGCGCAAAGGAGGGGTCCATGCCAAGTTTCTGCATCCATTCCAGCATTGCAAAGCGGATTTCAATTGCCGAAACATCTGTCGCTTTGCGGGCGGATAGTGCTTGTCGCAGGAACTGTATAACAGACACACCTGCAATTTCCTGAGGGTATTGAAACGCCAGAAAGATTCCGGCTTTAGCCCTTGCATCTGTTGACCAGTGCGTGATGTCTTCACCATGGAAGCGGACGGAACCCGAGGTGATTTCGTAATCCGGGTTTCCTAGCAGTGTATTGGCAAGCGTCGATTTGCCTGAGCCGTTGGGACCCATTATGGCATGGACTTCCCCCTTTTTGACAGTGAGCGACAGCCCTTTGAGGATTTCCTGCTCTCCGGCGGCTACATGCAGGTCTTCAATTGCGAAAAGAGAACGTTCCATGGTCTACAGTCTATTAGTCCTATGTCGATAGGAGAAACTCTGATCCGATATTTATTTTCTAATGCCAATATGTCACATATTGACTGTGATTGTAATTCTGACTAATCGGCGCAGTTTTGGCTGCTGCTGATCCAAAATAAAGCCAGCCAGTCACCATATCGGACTCTTTCAGGTTGAGGGCGGTCTTAACTGAGCTGTCGTAACTGGGATCTCCAGTACGCCACATGGATCCTATTCCGAGGGCAGTGGCCGCAACCAGCATGTTTTCACATGCAGCTGCGGTGGCAGCGAACTGCTCGATTACCGGAATCGAATGTTCATGATCAAGGGCCGCACCGACCGCTACGACGACGGGTGCCCTGAGGAGCTTGGACTTCTCCTTTTCGAGCTGGCTTTCTGTCGCAGTTAGCCCTTGACTCTCAATCCGCACCTTTAGGGACTCTGCCAAAAGCTCTCCAAATCTAAGTCGCGCTTCTCCCTTGAAAATGACAAATCGCCATGGTTTGAGTCGTCCGTGGTCGGGGGCCGATGCACCGGCTCTGATGATTGCATCGAGCTGTTCCAAAGTCGGGCCAGGCTCTCTTAGTTGGCCGACGGAACGTCGATTAAGGAGTGCTGACAAGATTGTTGTTGTTTCTTCCATCTGCCTACTGTTTCTTGTGACTTGTTATTTCGATGTTAGTCATATTCACCAGCCACGGGAGATCCATTCCGGCAGCTTGGGCGATTCTTCGCCGATAGTGGTGTGTGGTCCATGACCAGGAAGCACGACCGTCTGAGGGGGTAATTTTGAGAAAAGCCTGGTCTCGATGGATTCGATGATCGTGGGGAAATCACCACCTTCGAATCGGGTTGCGCCCGGACCACCCGGGAACAACGTGTCGCCGCTGAATACCAAGTCGTGACCTTCAACAGTGAAGCACACAGACCCCGGAGTATGTCCGGGTGTCATTATCGCATGGAACCGAAGTCTTCCTATGGCGATGGTCTGGTTGTCTTCGATCAAGTAGTCGAAGCTCGGCAACATTCTCGCGTCATCTTCAGCGACTCCAACACTGTATCCGGCATTGCGGAGCTCCTCGACTGCGCCAATATGGTCCCAGTGGCCATGGGTCTCGACGATTGTCTTTACCTTCAATTCGCTTGAGATGTCAATCAAAACCTGATGTTCGTTGGCGGCATCGATTAGAAGTGACTCTCCCGTTTCGGAGCATCTCACGACGTAAACGTTATTTTCGATGGGACCCACGACGGTACGATAGATTTCCAATCCATTTTCGGATATGAATGGTTCGAGTCTCAATATCGTCTCCCGGGTGTGCGCGGTAAATGACCTTGGAGTAAATTGTTCTTGTTTACATAAGGCTAGCGCTTGTGTTCAAAAATGTTCAGAGGTAGTTTCCAAAGGTCAAGGTCAACCGGGGAGCCAAAGTGAATTTCGCCTTTAGCGAAGAACAGGAAGAATTTCGACGCTCCGTACGCCGCTTCCTGGAGGATCGGTCTCCGATTTCGGAGGTTAGGCGACTGATGGAGACTCGGGAGGGATTTGACTCGAAAGTCTGGAACCAGATGGCTAATCAGCTGGGACTTATGGCGATGACCATACCGGAAGAGTTTGGTGGGCTTGGCTACGGTCAGGTTGAGTTGGGGATCGTATTTGAAGAAATGGGACGGACCCTGCTTTGTGCGCCGTATTTCTCGACTGTCGCAATGGGGGTAAATCTTCTCCTTGCCTCTGGGGATGAGGCGGTATGTTCGAACTATCTTCCCCTGGTTGCATCCGGAGACGTTCGTCTTGCAGTGGCAGCGAGTGAATCCGATACTGATTGGTCCACATCTGAGATCTCCACCATCGCCACGAAAGGAGGCGAGGCGCAAATAAGTGGCAAGAAGCCGTATGTGATTGACGGGATTACTGCAACACATGTTCTCGTGCTGGCAAGGAACGAAGAGGGGACAAGCCTTTACCTTGTCGACGGATCAGACAGCTCCATTTCAAAAGCGCCACAGCTTTCTCTGGATATGACACGGAAGTTGGCTACGCTATCGTTCCAGGCGACCCCGGCACTGTTGGTGGGTTCTCTGGGGGCTGGGGTTTCCTACTATGAGGCGATGCTTAACCGGTCAATCATCTGTCTGGCATCAGAACAGGTCGGGGGCGCACAGCGTGTGTTGGAGATGGCGGTGGAGTACGCGAAGACAAGGATTCAGTTTGGCAGGCCGATAGGATCATTCCAGGCGATCAAGCATAAGTGTGCAGACATGCTTGTCGAAATTGAGTCGGCTAAGTCTGCCGCCTATTACGGCTCCTGGGTGGTGGACAACGAACCGGCAGAGTTGCCAACCGTAGCCTTTCTGGCCAAGGTCTTTTGCTCCCAGGCCTATTTCTCCGCCGCGGCAGAGAACATTCAGATTCACGGCGGAATCGGGTTCACCTGGGAACATGATGCCCATCTGTACTTCAAAAGAGCCAAGTCTTCTGAGCTAATGTTTGGTTCGCCCGCCTACTTCAGAGAGAGGTTGGCGGAGACAATCGGTCTTTAGTATCGATGCCAGAGGGTGCCGATACTCCGGCGCGACTTCAAAGCGCAGAGCAGGTGGGGCTCTGGCGGCGGGTAGTTTCTGTGCACTTTTCCTTTGTTCGGGGAGACGGCTTCTGCGAACTGCATAATCAGCTGACCTCCTTTCCACTTATCCATAATGGAAGCGATTTTCGGGTGAGAAAGCGATGCGTTGCCCTGCCACAAATTCCCGGGATTGTGAGTGCGCAGGTTGTAAACACGACGCGGGTCGAAAGGCACGCCAGCTTATCCGTGAAGGTTGCCATAGCGTGGTCTAAATTGACGTCGAGAAGTCCTGTTTACACATCCGGGGGTTGGACACGACAAGCCACAGGGGCAATTGTGCATAAGCGTTAGGATATCGGTGTGAACATCTTTCATCTCAGGTGCATCAGCCTGACTTTGTCTGGGCTGTACGGGCCTACAGACTGAAAGAGGTGAGAATTGGAGATTGAGATCGAGGGGAGCCAGGGGAAAATACTTGGCTATCTCTCTCAGAGCAGTCCTAAAGTTAAACATGTGGGTCAGGGCAGCCAGATGCTGATCTTCAATTTCGGTTTGCCTATTGCAAGGCCAGTCGTCGGCACGGACCTGTTTCACAAGGAGCTCGTGGAGAGGATAGCCAATCAGTCGGGTTGGACGGTGTTGTCAATGCTCTGCTCCGGAATCGATGGTTCGGGTGGACGCTTCTCCCCGATGAACTGGTGCGATGATATGACGGTGGTGGCCGACCACTTTGTCAGTACTAATCAGGCCAAGTCCGTGTTAATCGCTGGCTATGACCTGGCGGCAGCCGTCTGTCTTTACGTCGCAGCCCGATCTGAAGTAGTGCGCGGTGTCGCAACGATTTCACCACTGGTTGATCTTTCAGGTTACTCCACCAAGCCGCAGCAGCTTTCCAGAAAAGCGCAGTCAGTCGGGGTGAAAGTGCCGGCCAAGTCGATGGAAATAGACCTTTGGGCAAACCAGCTGCAGGCTCTGGATCCGGCCAAATCAGCTGATTTGCTTGGATCCAAGCAGTGGCTGGTAATAAGTGGTCGTGACGACGAAGTTGTGACTGATGCCGAGCTACGGGAGTTCCTGACCGTTTCGGGAGTAACGGCAGAGGCGCATGCGCTCACCGCTGGCGATCACGATCTGACTTCTGATCCTCGGATGTTGGCAATACTGCTTGGCTGGATGGAGCGCAACAACAACTAAGAGGCCAGGTTCTCGTCGATTGCGGTCCGCATCTGACGCGCTGCAAGGCGCGGATCGGGTGATTCGGTCAGATAGCGAACTACGACGAAATGGCGTATTCCATGGGAAACAAGGTCTTTTACGACGGACGGATTAACGCCTCCTGTCACAAATACTGGTTTCGGCGAGAGCGAGGATGCACGCACCGCGTAACCGACCCCGGTGCCCAGTCTTCCGGGTTTGGTTGGCGTTGCGGCGATCGGGCCGGCCGAGATGTAGTCGACATCTTTGCCGAGGCTTCCCTCGAGTTCTTCATCCCCGTGTGTTGATAGTCCTACGAGAACATCCGGCATGATCCTGCGCACCAAGTCAACGTCAACGTCATCCTGTCCAACGTGGACACCATCTGCCTCAACTTCGAGGGCGATATCGGGTCTGTCATTGATGAAGAAGGGAACGCCAAAATCTAGGGTAATTCTCTTCAGTTCTTTCGCATGACGGATGATCGTCCTGGCCTCTGCTTTTTTCTCCCTCAGTTGTATGACGTCAACACCGCCCTTTAGCGCCTCGCTCACAAATGTGGCAAGGTCATCTCTAATTGGGGTGCATAGATATAGGCGCCTAGAGGAGAGGTCAAACCTTGTTGACTGACTCATTTCCGAGCTTTTCCCTCGGCTTTCATCGCTGCCTTGAATTCTCTGACTTTGGTGAGCGATTCGCCGTCCCTGATGTCGGCAATCGAGCGGAACGATCCTGGTTCTCCAAACGGCGCACTTACCTCGCGCCAGTGCGGCACCTCGATCGCCAGCTGTTTCCCTAGTAAAGCGACGAAGATCTTGGCCTTCATATCTCCAAATCCGGGAAGATTCTGAATCCTTGTAAAGAGTTCTTTTCCGTCTCTTGCATCGGTCCAAATCCGGCTCGCATCGTTACCGTAATCTCTTGCCACCACCTCACAAATGTCCTGAACCCGTTGCGCCATGGCCGTTGGGAATCTGTGAAGTGCCGGCTTTTCGGAAAAAGCCTCCTCCAAAAGTTGTGGATCCATTGACGCGATCTTTTTGGCGTCTAGGGGCTCACCAATTCTTTGCATGAGAAGTAATGGGGCGGTGAAGGCCTTTTCCAGAGTGATCTGCTGGTCCAAAACCAAACCGATTAAAAGGGCCAATGGTGAACTGGATAGAAGCGCATCAGCTTCCGGGTTCTGTGAAATAGTCAGCTTTACCATTTATGATGCTCCTCGTGACTCTCTTGCATTGATGCTAAATGAATTGGACAGCCCCAACGATCTTCAACTCAACGGTCCAGTTTGCTCTTGTGATTTAACCCGACGGAGGGTGGACAGTAGGACCCATTACGGTATTAATCATGATCTCTCAGACTGCCGACCTAAAGGTTTGAGCGCATTGGATCAATGGAGCTTGGGTCGATGCCAAACGTCCCAATGGCGTCTTGGACCTCTTCGGCTTTAGCTGCGCCGGTTGACATTAGCCCATAAAGAACCGATATAACAATGTGCGCGGCGTCAATTTCGAAGTGGCGCCGGAGAGCCTCCCGCGTGTCAGATCTTCCGAACCCGTCAGTTCCAAGTGGGATGAATGCCTCACGCGGGACAAAACGAGCTATCTGATCCGGGACAACCTTCATGAAGTCCGTGACCGCCACAACCGGACCCTCTCCCTGTGAGAGCACCTTGGTTATATACGGAGTTCTTGACGGCGAAGAGGGATTGAGTCTATTCCATCTTTCCGTTTCCAGCCCGTCCTCTCTGAGATTTTTGTAGGAAGTTACCGAATACAGGGTGGCCGCAATTCCGTACTTTTCAGCCAGTATCTCTTGGGCTTGCCGGGCCATCTGCCACGTTGGCCCTGAGAATAGGATCGTCGCTTTGCGTGGTGCGTTTGTGCCTTCAATGGACGGCGCATCGAGCCACTTGTATATTCCGTTGATGACTCCGTCTTGAATTTCTTCAAAAGTCTGACCTTCTGGCATTGGCGGTTGTATGTAGTTCTCGTTGTAGAGGGTTATGTAGTAGACGCGGTCTCTGGCGTTTGCCCCGTACATGTCTTCGAAACCGTGCCTTATGAGTATGCCAAGTTCGTAGGCGAAAGATGGGTCATAAGCGCAAACGCTTGGAACCGTGGAGGCAAGTACTTGTGAATGCCCGTCCGCATGCTGCAGGCCCTCACCGAGGAGGGTTGTGCGTCCGGCCGTCGCTCCGAATAGGAAGCCCTTTGCCCTGGCGTCATTTGCGGCCCAGATCAGGTCTCCAGTTCTCTGGAAACCGAACATTGAGTAAAAGATGTACATCGGGACCATTGCCTGGCCGAAGTTCGCGTATGACGTCCCAGCGGCAGTGAATGACGCCATTGAGCCAGATTCAGTGATGCCCTCTTCCAGGATTTGGCCGTCCGTCGATTCCGCATACGAAAGCAGCAGTCCTGCATCGACCGGAGTGTACCTCTGACCCTGCGAGGAGTAGATCTTTACCTCTTTGAAAAGGGCGTCAAGTCCAAAAGTGCGTGCTTCGTCTGGTACTATTGGAACGATTCGTCTTCCCACCGAAGGATCTCTCACCAGATTGCGAAGCATCTTGGCGAATACCATCGTTGTGGAAACCGGCAATTTGGCGGATCCCAGGAGAAACTCCGATATGGTCTCCATTGCCGGTGGCTCGAGCGGCATGCACTTCACAATTCTTGACGGAACTGGTCCGCCGAGAGACCGTCTGCGCGATGTCAGGTACTCGAACTCAGGGGACCCCTCTTTTGGACGGTAGTACGGGGGAAGCTTGTTTTCAAGGAGCTCCTCAGGAATCTCCTGGTGGAGCCTGAGGCGGTCTCTCAGTCTAAGCAGCTGGGCCTTGTTCATCTTCTTGATTTGGTGAGTTGCGTTCCTGGCCTCAATCTCTGGCCCCAATGTCCATCCCTTTATTGTCTTCGCGAGAATGACGGTTGGTGTGCCCACGTTTTCTGCGGCGGCCTTGTAGGCAGCGTAAAGCTTGCGATAGTCATGGCCACCTCTCGGGAGATCCTGGAGTTCTTTGTCGCTGAGATGCTCGACCATTTTGCGGAGTCGTGGGTCAGGTCCGAAGAAGTGCTCTCTGATGTACTCGCCGCTTTCGGTCGCATACTTCTGGAAATCGCCATCGAGTGTCGAGTTCATCTTGTTGAGAAGCACACCATCGACATCCTGGGCCAAGAGCCGGTCCCAGGCGCTACCCCATATGACCTTTATGACGTTCCAGCCCGCTCCACGAAACACCGCCTCGAGTTCCTGTATTATCTTCCCGTTTCCTCTTACCGGGCCATCAAGTCTCTGCAGATTGCAGTTGACCACGAAGATCAGATTGTCCAGCTTCTCTCTTGACGCGAGGGAGAGCGCTCCGAGTGTTTCTGGTTCGTCGACTTCGCCGTCACCCACAAAGCACCACACCCGGCTGGCAGAGGTGTCAGCGAGGTGGCGGTGGTCGATATAACGGTTGAATCGGGCTTGGTAGATCGCTGTAATCGGTCCCAGTCCCATTGACACTGTGGGGTACTGCCAGAAGTCGGGCATCAGCCGTGGGTGAGGGTACGAAGACAGGCCAAGCCCCCCGACTTCCTGCCTGAAGTTGTCGAGCTGCTCTGCGCTTAATCGACCCTCCAGAAATGCTCTGGCGTATACCCCAGGCGAAGCGTGGCCTTGAATGAAAACCTGATCGCCAAAGTTTCCGTCCGCCTTACCTTTAAAGAAATGATTGAATCCCACCTCATAAAGTGAGGCGGACGATGCATAAGTCGCGAGGTGGCCGCCGATACCGTCCGAGAGCACGTTTGCCCGCGTTACCATGATGGCGGCATTCCAGCGGATGAACGCTCTTATACGGCGTTCCATGTACTCGTCGCCAGGGAACCATGGCTCCTGTTCAGGAGGAATCGTGTTTATGTAGGGTGTGGACACCGAGGCGGGAAACCCGACCTGATTCTCTCTGGCCTTTTCCAAGAGTTTCATCAGTAGGTAGGTGGCTCTCGGTCGACCTTTGGAATCAATGACTGCAGAAAGTGAATCGACCCACTCCTGGGTTTCTTCTGGATCAGTATCTGGCAATTGATGAGAAAATCCGTCGAATATCACGTGCTCCATACTTCCACTATTTGATGGTTAAATAGAGTAGTCCTAACTCGTTAATTAGCCACTCTAGGCACCTTGGTGCCGTATGGTTAACCGGGTCATAGATTTGTTTTGAGTTTTTAGTCAATTTCGAAAATACACCTAATTCCGCCATGGAGCTTTGAAGGGCCAGGAAATGACCTTAGTTATTTATACAGATGGAGCGTGTTACGGAAATCCCGGCCCCGGGGGGTGGGCCTGGGTTCGCGAGGACGGTGGCTCCGCTGGAGGGTACGAGGTTTACACCACCAATCAACGTATGGAAGTGTTGGCAGTTCTCGAGGCAATCAAAGCCCACGAGGGCGTGCTGGAGATCTATTCAGACTCCGCATACGTGGTCAACTGTTTTGGCAGTCATTGGTGGAAAGGGTGGGAGGCAAGGGGTTGGAGGAATGCCAAGGGTGCCGCGGTTGCGAATCAGGATATATGGCGCCCTCTTATAGAGTTGTACAAAGAGCGCAAGATGGTGACATTTCACAAGGTGAAAGGCCACTCGGGCATCGAACTCAACGAGAGGGCAGACCAGTTGGCCAATGAGCAGGCATCGCTGGCTGCCCGCGTTGGAAAAGGAAAACCGGAACAGGGACAGGGAAGGTTGTTCTAGCAGCTGGATTCGTTTGCGAGGCGCTCCTCCGCGGATTGATGACCCTCTGGCGGATCAGGCGTTCAGGAATCCGGTCGGGTCGGCCACCGTCCCCCTCGGGACCAATTGTAATAAAAGCCTGCTTGTGCCAGCCTTTTTGGCTAGCTTGGTTGTATGGAGATTTCAAAGCTTTCTGCATTTGTCACTGGTGCCGCATCGGGTCTCGGTGCGGCGACCGCACAGCACCTGTTGGAGCTTGGGGCCCATGTCACCATTTTCGATCGGGACCTAGAACGGGTGAGGGCAAAGGCACAGGAGCTGGGTGACTTTGCCAACTGGGCAGTTGGAGACGTGTCCAGCGAATCCGATGTCGCTGCGGCCCTTCAGAAGGCGGTCGCTCACAGACCCCTGCGCGTTGTCGTCAATTGTGCCGGAATTGGTCACATCGAGCGTGTGGTCAACCGGGATGGATCACCGCATGATCTGGCCGCATTCGAGAGGGTGATCCGTACAAATCTGCTTGGAACCTTTAATGTCTTGAGGCTGGCCTCGAAATTGATGGCTTCAAATGAACCACTTGGCGACAATGAGCGAGGTGTGGTGATAAATACCGCGTCAGTGGCTGCGTTTGATGGCCAGATTGGGCAGATCGCGTACTCGGCTTCAAAGGGAGGTGTGGTAGGGCTCACCTTGCCGGCGGCGCGGGACCTTTCCAGCGTGGGGATCCGGGTGATGACGATAGCTCCAGGTATCATTGATACTCCACTCCTCGGCCAGCTTCCCGAGGAACTACGTTTGGCACTCGCAGCGAGTGTACCATTCCCGAAGAGATTGGGCCTTCCACTTGACTACGCGCTACTGGTGGAAATGATAATTCAGAGCGGTTATTTGAACGGTGAGGTCATCAGACTTGACGGTGCGCTAAGAATGGCACCCAAATAGTCTTCGAATTCCTAAGAAGGTACCGTCTAAGCTAACAGCATGAAATTCGTAGAGACGTCAGGTGTAAAGGTATCGTCTATCGGCCTTGGGACCTGGCAGTTCGGTTCGAGGGAATGGGGCTACGGGCAAGAATATGCCGAGAAGACAGCGGTCGAGCTGGTACATCGGGCACTTGAACTTGGCGTGAATCTGATTGATACAGCTGAGTTCTACGGATTTGGCAAATCTGAGGCCGTAATAGGGAAAGCAATTTCCGGTTTGCGTGACCAGGTTTATGTTGCCACTAAGTTGTTCCCTATCTTTCCAGTTCGCTCGTTGGTGATTTCAAGGGCAAAGGCGAGCGCCGTGAGACTCAAGGTCGATGCGATTGACCTTTATCAGTTGCACTGGCCTAACCCGGTGATGCCAATAACGGAGACCGTCAAGGGCCTGAAGATGCTGCTCGACGATGGGAAAATCCGCAACGTGGGAGTATCCAACTTTTCGCTTAACCAGTGGCGGAGCGCCGAAATTGCCCTTGGCAAGCCGATAATCTCCAATCAGGTGCACTTCTCACTGTTGACTCGGGGGCCTGAAACTGAGCTTGTTCCATTCGCGCAGGCCAATAACCGGATAATTATCGCCTACTCACCACTTGAGCAAGGGGTTTTGAGCGGAAAGTACAGCTCGATTAATCGCCCCAAAGGAATGCGATCAGCCCGCAAATTCTTTTTTTCCACCAATCTTGACCGCCTTAGGCCATTGCTGGACAAGTTGGGTCAAATTGCCACAAGTCACGATGCCTCAAGTGCGCAGATTGCCCTAGCCTGGCTGATCTCAAAGCCAAACGTCGTAGCCATACCAGGCGCGGCAACCGTTGCTCAGTTGGAGTCCAATGTCGCCGCAGCCGACATCAACCTTTCCAAGGATGAGATTGAGACACTGGACGAGATGTCGAGCCAGTTTGAACCAGTTGGTCCAGGTGCTTTTCTCACGGACCTGAAGACTTTCGCTAAGCGTCGTTGAGTCGCAACTGCCGGGGAAGTCTGTCAGCACACCAGCAACCACAACAGGTTGCACTCTTGAACTGGCAGCTTAAGTGTTTCAGTGGTTGATGACTCGCCCAAGGTCCAAAGTACTGCGGCAACCTGGCGATGTGTTGCGCGGTCTGTTTCGTCGAGAAGTCTTACGCGCTCAGTGCAGCGCTTCAAAGCATGGTCTGAAGCTAGTCGCAGAAAGTCAGGCGAGGTCGCATGCCAAACCACCAGTTACTGTATGCTCAGGTTTTTGCTTGTACGGTTTATGAGAAAATGCCAAAAACCAGTACGAGAAGTAGAACCAGGCCTATGTATAGGAGGTAGAGGTTCATAGACCCCATTTGCATCTTTGAAGTCTTTTCGGATGCCCATCGAACCAGACGAATGATTGGCATGAAAAGTAGTGGGCCAAATATTGGCGCCTCCGAGTACTCAAAGCTGAGCTGTCTTATGAAATACCCTTTCTCATTAGCGTCGGAGCCGACAACGGTTTTTGATCGGTACGCGAAGCTGTAGAACCGCCTCATCGCGTTGGAGAACACCAGCGGGGTGGTGCCGCTTTCAACCGGAACAGTCTCCAAGCCCTGGGCCCATAGTGGAACCCGTCGGTAACTTCGAATCCCATGTGGCCGAAGACGTATAAGCGCAAGTGGAACAAGGGCCAGCAGAGTGCCTACTATCAAAAGAAGAAATGGTGAAATGAACGCAAATTTCGGTGAGAGTGGGATGAGCAATAAGCCATCAACCATGTGCTTTACTGCGCTTGGAGAACGTGTCCACGATGCTGAAGAAAGTGATTTGATCCACCACGTCATTCCAGCGGAGTAAATGAGGGTCATCAGCCCAATTCCCAGCGTTGCATATTGGAGCAGCCTCAGATTCCCCGGAGCCGAATCAAGATTGCCCGAAACGGACCTGTGCTTTCCCAACATTCCGACACCCAGGACCTTCACCATCGTTGCAAGTGAGATTGCCGCGATCAATGCAATTCCGGCGCCACCCAAAGCCAGGGAGACCCTGCCAATTGAATTCGACAATCGGAAGCCCTGAAATATCGTTTGAAACAGAAACCATTCGCTGACGAACCCGGCCATAGGCGGCATTGCCGAAAGGCTCATGCCGCCCAAGACTGCTCCGACACCGAGAGTCCATGGTGCTCTAGAAAGTGCGCCATGCTGAGAAATCTCATAGGTGCCGCTGGTGCTGTGAAGATGCTCGGCAGTGAGCATCAACGAGCCTTTGGCGAGGGAGTGTCCTCCCAAATGTATTAGGCCAACGATCCATGCAAGATCGGACAGCTCGGAGAGGCCGGCGGATCTAAACATTATTGCCGTGCCAAGAGCTGCGGTGGCGAGTCCGGCGTTCTCCGCGGTTGAGAACGACAGTAGCTTTCGCCAGTCATTTTGCTGAAATCCGTAGAGAATACTTAGTATCGCAGAAATGACTCCCGCTGACAGTACCAAAACTCCGAACCCGATCGGCGTTGATGAGGCGGGCATCCAGCTGAGTAGCGCACGGCCCAGCGAAAACCAAGTGACGTTTAACACAATTCCCGACAGTATGGATCCTGATCTGCCACTTCCACTTGAATAGGCGGGGGGAAACCACTCGTAGAACGGCAATAATCCCAACTTTGCTCCGAATCCGATTAGGAATAGAACTCCCAAGCCAGCACCAGCCAGGGAGGACAGGTGCAACCAGGAAGTGTGCCAGGACGCAAAGTTGGGATCCCGAACGCCGAGTACCAAGACACCGAGGAGAAGGGATACGCTTCCAACCTCGAGCAGAGAAAGCATGAACAGGCTCGATTGACCTGCCTCCGCGGTTTGGGTCCGCCGGTCGTTGAGCAATAGGTATGCGCCGCTCAGGCTCATGACCTCCCAAGCGATCAGGAACGAGATCCCGTCCTGGAGTCCTGCCACTCCAACCGCTCCAAGGATCACCAAACTGGCTCCTGCGAACCATCCCTGTGAAATTCGATCGTGCGGCACGGTGAGCCCAGCCAAGAGAGCTGGCACCAATCCCCAGATGACGAGCCATCCGGCAGAAGGATCCAATGCGAAACTGACAGTCAGACTTCCGCTATAAAAGAGTGCAACGGGATGTGTGCCATGCGGAAGAGATGAGGTAGCTCCTGACAAAAGCAGCACAATTCCAAGTCCAAAAGCAAATTCAGTCAGGTAGAAGGCCCGTTTCGCAAAGGCCGCAATGCATGTGGCAACTAATGAAATGCAGCCAGCGAGGATAAGGTCATTGCTCATATCCGCCTCCATGCAGTCGTTGGTTGATCCGGTCGGTCAGCAGCAGAAGTCCGTGAATGAATGCCGCCGGTGTAGGGGGACAGCCTGGAATGAAAATGTCCACTGGCAGGTGTATTTCCAAGCCGGACCCGCCTGAGTACCCCATATCGAAAGGCGCACCGGATATTGGACACGTGCCTCCGGCAATGACGAAACGAGGACGGGGCATGGCTTCGTAGGTCCGCAGTAGCGGGCCCTTCATCTGAGGAACCACTGGTCCGGTGACGAGCAGGACATCTGCGAAGCGAGGGGACGGTGTGAAGAAGATTCCAAGCCGATGGAGGTTGTAGAACGGATTGCTTAAGGCTTGGAGTTCCGATTCGCAGCCGTTACATGATCCAGCATCGACATGTCTGACATGCAGGCTCCCTTTGAAGATTGAGCTGACCCGGCTTTGTAGCTCATCGTTTTCGCGGCTATTTGCACCTTCGTCGACAACAAGGTCCTGCCTTGATTTTGAGGCGAAAGTCAAATTTGAAGAACTCTGCAATGCTGTGGTTGGGCAAGATGCAACACATATTTGGCAGTTGATGCATCTTCCGTAATCCAACGCGACAGATTCTTCATCGTCTACGCCAGTTTTAGTTGAGAAAGCCCGGGTGGGACATTTCAGAATGCATTCGCGACATGCGGGGCGGCAGTCTTGCGGATGGAAAGTTGGGAAGCCGAGCAGCTTATCCTGGCCATCGTTCTCTCCCGATGCCGGCCATTTGGTTGTGGCCTTTCCGGCGGCAAGGCCCTTCAATGTCCAGTTCTTCACGGTTGCCTACCTATCCGCTCCAGCAATTGTGAGTCCAAAACTTGCTTCATTTATCGCGTAGTCCATCATGTTGGAGGAGTGAACCGTTAGCGGAAACACCTTCCAGTTTGAGAATGAGGCCGATTTGATCTTCACCCTTTCGAGAAGCCCATTTCGAATTCGTACCGCATAGAAGCACGATCCTCTTGGGCCTTCCGTCCAACCAAGTCCATCCGCCAGTTCGGGCTGGGAAGTCGGGCTGGCTGCGGCGATCTCTCCTGGCTCAAGGAGTTCAGTGGCTTGCCGTATCAGATCGAATGCGCTGATCAGCGCCTCGCCTCGAACCTGCGATCTCGCAAGCGCATCACCACCGGTTCGGACCGGAATCTCCAAGGAAAGCCTCTCGTACATGGAATACGGATGGTGAACCCGCAGGTCCCTCTTAATTCCAGATCCATGTGCCACCGGACCGGTGGCTCCGAAATCGAAGGCGACATCAGCTGGCAGTGGGCCAGTCCCAATCAATCGGTCAAGGTAGCTCTGAGTTACGGACAATGAATCCAAGTAGTCGATGGCATCTCTCTGTAAATTCGAAAGTATCGTCGGAAGAATATCTGCGTTCAGATCTCGCCTGAGTCCACCCACTGCCAGCACGTTTCTGAGAAAACGGTGTCCTGTGAGTTGTGCATTGATCTGCTTTGCCCTTTCCTCCAGCAGTGCTCCAAAAGCCTCGCCCACCTTCAAAGTGGTGGTCTTGGATAGCATCGAGAAAAAGTGGAGGTTGTTGTAGATCCGTTCCATTTCTGCGAGAATGACTCGCAAAAGCTGAGCCCGCCTGGGGACATCCAGCCGAAGCGCGTCTTCAACAGCAAGGCAGTATGCCAATCCATGGCAGATTGTTCCCACCCCTGACACTCTTTCGGCCAAGATCACTCCTGATTCTGGATCCTGTTGCTGAAGATCTTGCTCGATCCCTCGATGTTTGTAAAAGAGTCGAGGCGTGTAGTGCAGGATTTCTTCGCCGATATATGCGAAATGGAACTCTCCGGTTTCTAGAACGTCACCGCGAATTGGACCCCAGAAAAGATCCTGTACTTGTGTTGCCAAGACCTCCGGCAGTTGCGGGGGAGTGGTGTCTCCAAAGAGTTGCAAGATCTCTTTACTTGTTGGATCGAATGGTAGGCTTGTGAGTGCCATTCCTTCCAGCAAGACTAAAGGAAAAGGTTCGGGATTTCCCGTGAATATTATGTCAGACAGGTCCATTATTTCCCGCTCGTACCAGCTCAGCAGTGGCACGAGGTCAGACAGGGAAGGTAACTCCGTTTCGGCTCGAACAGTCAACTCCAGGAACTCGAAGTTCGGTCCCCGGTCCACCAAATAGACAATCTCGGGAACTGGTCCCATATAGCGCAGGTATGCCATTTGGAAACGGTATCCCTCCTGTAATAGGCTCCTGGCTTCATTCAGAAGTTGTGATGCTGCGACCTGAACCTTAACCAGTGTGCCCATCAGAGTCCCTTGCCCGCTTCAGTGAAGAAATGCAGCATTCCTGACGGCCACCAGAGCCCGAGAACAAGTATTGCCGCCAGGCTCAGCCACATTGGTACCTCCAGCCAGCCGTTGAACTGCATTGTTGGTGAGCCGTCGGGGGTAGGTTCCAAGCCGAAGAACATTGACCGGAAGTGGTTCATGAAACCGATGAAGATTACGATCAAAAGCAGCCCAATCACCCAAACTGCCCATGAGTTTCTTCCTCCAATTCCGGCCCGCAAGATTGCGAGTTCACTCTGAAATAAGCCGAAAGGCGGTGCCCCGGTTATTGCGATGGCGCCCAGCAGCCATAGAGTGCCGGTGACAGGGTAAAAGGAAAGTACTCGACGAATCCTGTCGATTTCCTTGGATCCGTAGCTGCGCATTGCATTCCCTGCACCAAAGAACAGCAGAGACTTGTTCAAAGAATGATTTAGCATCTGATACATTGCCCCTGCTATTCCGAGAACACCTCCAAATCCAAACCCGATGGCAATGATCCCCATGTGTTCGATACTGGAGTATGCCATGAGACGCTTTATGCCCTGTTGGCGAACTATGAACATGGCGGCTATCGACAGTGAAAATACCCCGAGTACTATCACTGCTAAATGTGCCGGGATGGAGGCTTTTGTTCCATCTAGAACATCCATGAACCTGACTATTCCGAGGATTGCGGTGTTGAGAAGCGCTCCAGACAGCATTGCCGATACCGGCGCAGGTCCCTCGCTGTGTGCATCAGGGAGCCAGGTGTGCATTGGCGCGAGGCCAGCTTTGGTCCCAAAGCCCACGAGTACCAGCAAGAATGAGGTGAGCAATAAAGACGCTGGAATTTTGCCAGCCACCGAGTGAAGGGTAGCCCATGTCATCGAATACACCGGACCAAGGTGAAAGGTACCGGCCCAATAGAAAAGGACTATTCCTAATAGTGAGAGTGACAGTCCTGAAGACACAACGATCAGGTATTTCCATGAAGCCTCGATGCTTTCGGCCTCTCGTTCGAATCCAACCAGAAAGGCACTCACTATCGTGGTGAAATCTATAGCAATCCAGTAAAGTCCAGGATTGTTCATGAATGGGACTATCAGCATAGTTAGCGCAAAACCCTCCAGCAGTCCGTAGAATTTTGCAGCCTGGCTGCCGGTGATGTTGAGGATTCTCATGTAACCAGTTGAATAGATTGAGGCAAGCAGGTAAACCGCACCGGTGCAAAGTGTCACCCAGTTCCCAAATGGGGAGATGAGGATGTAACCCGAGACATGCGATTGAGGCTTGTTTGGGGAAAAGACTAATAAGACCAACGCGGTTACGAAAACCGCAGCAGATGAGGAAAGGTTCACATATTCGTTTCGAACCCGGTTACTTCCTAGGAGGCTCATGAGTATCGCCAGAATTGGTATCGCCCAAAGAATTTCCATGACAATGAGCATGTCAACCTACCAATTTCTGCAGATCTCTGGACGACGTAGTGCCTGCATGCACCTTTAAATACCGGACCAGGATCCCGAACGTCATAACGATGATCAGAAGATCAAAGAGGATCACCAGTTCCAATAGAATTGGCAGTCCAGGAACCAGGATTTGAGATCCAAGGAAGATTCCATTTTCGATTACCAGAAGCCCGAGGATGTGGCTTATTGCCTCCGAGCGCACGACCATTAGAAGGAATCCAATCAGGTTCAATCCAAACATGGCCGTAAGCGCCATGAGAGTAATGTTGTTGGTTATTCCAAGCTTGTCGCCAATCGAACTGCTCAAGGCGAATGCAATCAGTATCAGTACAGCGCCGACCACCATGCCGGAGGCGGGCCTGAATAGGGGAGTAAACTCCCGGTCTATTTTGAGCCTGTTCACCAAACGCAGCAGCAAGTACGGTAGTAATGCACCTCTGAATAGGGCAGTCAGTCCGGCAATGACGTAGAGTTCCTTGTAATGGCCATAGTAAGCGACCGAAGCTGACAGAGCAGCTATTACCCAAGATTCCGCCGCAAACGCAAGTACATGATTCCTCAGCCAATGCGATCCCAGCATCACAAATGACAACACCAGAGCCAGGGTCATTAGAAAACTGAACAGAGATGTGGCGAGAGAATTCAAGTGGGCTGTGAGCATGCTTTGCCCTCTAGATCTGGTTTGCAATCAGGGCAACTACCGCGAACAGGAACGACAACGCCAGAGGTTCCTGGTATCGGTAGAAGCGGAGTCTTGATTGGATGGTGTCGACAACTGACATGGCAACGGCAACCGCTCCATATTTTAAGATTATGAAACCTACGGCTAGGAACAATGACGGTATTGATCCACTTGTGGACAAGCCCCATGGAAATAGGAATACGTTGAGGAAGATGGTATAGAGGATGAATTGCTTCATCCACGATGACCACTTGAGAACTGCCAACAACGGCCCCGAATATTCCAGAATTCTGGCTTCATCAATCATGTACACTTCGTAATGAATTGAAGAATGGATCGGGAGACGGTCCGTTTCGACAGTCAAGAGGATGAAGAATCCGAATACCAAGAAGAGATGAGCCGGACTCCAGTAGGTGGCCAAATTTCTGACCAGCACATGGTTCGCTACAAACGGGAGCATGGAATGATCCAGAAATGCAACGCCGACAAAGATCAGGATTAACGTTGGCTCAGCCAATATCGTCAGCATGACTGCCCTTGACGAACCCAGGCCGCCAAATGGCTGTCCAGTGTCAAGACCCGCTAAAAGGATTGCGAAACTTCCCAGTGTCAGAACAAGTCCTCCGCCCAGGATGTCTCCCATGTCAGATAGAGGCAGTGGATAGTTGGTCAACACGGGTATGAGAATGGGAACAATAAGCATCGAGGTGAATGCAATGACAGGTGCTGTCCAGAACACCCAAGAAGCAGTTTCAGGCACGACAATTTCTTTACACAAAAGCTTGAAGATATCGCGGTAGGGCTGCAGGACCGAGGGACCTTGTCCTCTTTGAATACGCTCCTCGAACTTTACGATGAATCCGTGAAGAAGCGGTGCGGCCAGCACGACGGTCAGCACCTGCATGATTTGAATTAGAACTGAGCTTACGACCAATTTCCCTCCTTGAGTGGGTCGACTATTTAAAGTCACCGCTCCCAGGAGTCATTAGCCGAATTGGCAGTTTTGGCGAACTCCATCGCCAATTGAATTCGATGTCCAAGCTAACAGAATCTTTTGCGGAGGTCAATCATTCGAATTTTGAGAAAATATGCCGATGGCTGGAGAGATCGAAGGTTCAGGTCGAAAAGGTTCGCAGGTCTTAGGTCCTATGGATCAGCCGACCTGCAATTTCCATGTCACGATCTTGTCGGAATCAACCTGCTCCTTATTAAGATGAGAACTTCTTGCATCCATTCAGCAGTGGCAATGAATTCGGTGATAATTGGCAGTTGGGAATTGATGGGGGTCAGGTCAGTGCCGTTGAGAACTCCATCAAAGCAAAATCCAGACATTCCACGATGTTGCGCTACCCCCATGATTTAATGGTCTGCATGAAGTCCGGAAAAGATTTCCTCCGTCAGAGCATTATGATTGCGTCGTAAAACTTTAAAACGTAAGTCCTTGCTACAGGCAGCTCCTGAAAGGCTACCTCCTGTTAGTTGACACAGATTTTTCGGACATCATCGATGACTGATCCGCCTAAATGATTGTTGGTCTTGGGTCGCCCTATCCGCGCCGCGAAATTGCAGGGTGAGAGAGTGCTGGCTTAATCGCAAGTGCCGAAATTGGGTGTCTGCGCCTCCGAATAGCGCGAACGCAATTTGGTGTGAATTGTTATTTAACCAGGCAATTCATGATAGGAATATGAGGTGTACAGTTTTGCAGATAGGTTAGACGGAGCTGAGCAACCAAGAAAGAGTATGGATGCGCAAATCGGGGATGGTTGTAGGTTTGACGGTGGCCGCTGTAATAATGGCGGCGTGCGGGGGCACTTCTACGGCCGAGCAGGTTGCAAGTTCTTCGATAATTGTTACCAAGTTCAACGGACAGCTGAACCTGACAAGCACCAGGCCGTCGGCGCTCGTCGACAGCTCGGGGATCTTGCAGCATGCAGGAGCGGTCTCCTTCGTTTCTAAAACTGAAATAATTGTGTCCCAGAATGATGGAAATCAGTCTGGGATTTTTAGGAGCTTGGATGAAGGCAGAAACTGGAATCAGATCTCTGTCGTTCCTGGCACGGTCGATGAAGTTGACTTTGTCAACTCCCAGGTTGGGTTTGTACTTTCCAGATCCTCCGCTGATGTATCCTCGGGCGCGCTCTATTCGACTTCAAATGGAGGTCAGACCTGGGTAGAAGTGTCAGCTGGATCAGCCGATGCAATTGGGTTTGTCTCTGCGCAAGTCGGTTTTGAGGTACAGCGACTTGGAAAATCCAAAGCAAATGTGCAATCTGCGTCAATTGTTAAGACGCAAGATGGAGGAAAGACCTGGGTCAGGGTGCCTTCCCCATTGGATCCAGGTGTGATTTCAGCCTCCTTCAGCTTCATAAGTCCGACGCAAGGTTGGTTGTTGGCTGGCACAGCTACTGGTGCCGGTACCCAGACCAAGTATCTTTACCAAACGTCAGACGCCGGCACTAAGTGGACCCAAGTAACCAAAACCTCCGTGAATTCGAGTGTATCGAGCATTTCGGCCGGCCTTCTCCCGGTCGACGGTTTTGTGAACGAACTGCAGTTCATCAATGGTTCTGTCGGATACATTTCACTTCGCCAAGGTGGATTCCTGGAGACGAGCGATGGAGGCACCAGCTGGAATCAGGTGGGGCTTCCCGGCTTGCCTATCCAGTCGGCTAACCGCATTCTGCGCTTTGCTGTCTGGAGTCCTACGGGTTTTTCGGTTGTTACGGACCGTCCTTCATTTTGGAGCAGCATTTCTTCAACGCAGTGGGTGCGCGTATATCCACCGTATCGTGAGACAGGGATATACAGCAGCGAGAATGGCCTCTACGCGCTGTCGCAGACAGGAGAGTTGACGGACGTTCAGACTTCGAGTTCGCAACAGGCTCTGTCTCGCGTGCCACTAGGAACAATACAAGTCGATCCCTTTCACGCCGGAATGATGGCATACACTCCGACAAAGGTCTATTTCAGTGCCGATGGAGCACATTGGGAGCAACTCCCGGTTCCCCGCGGGTGGTCGCTTCTCCAGGGGCATTTTATTTCGGCGGATTTTGGGCTGGTTGTCGCAAATGACAATGGGCCTCCGGGGTCCGCTGTATTGGAACTGACGAGCGATGGAGGCAGCAGCTGGCAAAGGATTTTTACGAAGTTTCGGCCATTTGCAATTGATCCGCTTAGCTCGACAAATTGGTGGGCATTGGGGGGCACCGATGTGACATTTACAGCTAACACCTCGAAGCTTGGTTCAAAGCGGATGCTTTGGAATTTGTACTATACGGAGGATGGTGGAAAATCATGGGACGAGTTCATCGCTAACTGGCCTGCGGTTGGAGGACTTGATTTTGTAAGCAATTCGGAAGGATACGTTTGGACTCCCGGCAAGCTCTACAGGACTGTTGACCGGGGCAGTTCATTTTTGGCGTACGATCTACCTGGTCAAATCGGCTTGGAGGGAATGTTCTCAATGGCATTTGAACCAGGTGGAGTTGGCTGGTCACTTGGGAATGCGGGATATCCCATTTACCACACAATCGATGCTGGTGCACATTGGGGCCCGAATCCATAAACCAGGCAGCGTATCCATCTAACAACCAGATTTTCCGGAAGGCAGTTTAGGTATGTTAACGAATTTTGACGATGTTTCCGGGCATGTGGTCGGTGTGCCCAGAGTCTGGACTGTCTTTGATCCCGTCTTCCGCACTATTTTCGAGAAATGGGATTTTCGGGCCACAAGGCTATTCACTTAAACCTCCTATCTGCAGATTTACTGATTCTTTCTTTTGGTTCTAGGTGACCATTGGTCACCTGAGGCACCATCGGCTTTGTGTTCATCGAGAAATCCAAGTATCTTTCGTCAACCGGTGTGCGGACAATGGATATGGAGATGGCAGATGGAGCGTGGAAGAAAAAGCTTATCCGTCTTGTCGACACCGCTTAGTCGGATCTCGATCTGGCTGTTCTTATGTAAAAAACCAGGGAGATGCTGTTTCAACCTGAAGACCAGGCCAGCTTGATCTTGAATTTGGAGACATAAGAAATCGAAGCAGCCTTGGGGTGACCGGCTAGTACCACGAGGCGGCGGACCTTATCCTCGGGCACTTCTTCGATCGGCTCCATACAAAAGGGGTCTAATCTCCCACTCCTACGTTTCTTGGTGATCGCGATGAGGACTGCCAGATTCCTGAAGCGGTCATTTGGCACATCAGTGGAGGAAACGAGCCTCTTCTACATCGTCGGAGCGAGGCTGAAATCGCTTCCTAAGCCCTTGCAGGATCAGATAACCTCCCTTGATTTCACCAGAGCCACAGTTCAGGAGATATTTCACAAGAACAGGCGGATCATAATCTCCTACTCAAAGGCGATGACCAAAAGAGCAAGATCACAACGTGAGCGCTCAGTTACTCGTCTTGATGGTGTCATAAGAAAGAACCAGGCGATAAGAAAACACCATTACCCCGATTTCACCATCAGAGAAAAACCCTCGATCGACTTTGATGCGGTTGCTGCTGCTTCGAAGTGGGACGGGATAAAGGGATACGTCACCAACAGTCCAGAGC
>DAHXKX010000018.1 GCA_027366165.1 Actinomycetota bacterium | reverse complement strand
TCTGTCACGGCCCCTAAAAGAGGCGAGATAGTGGAGATCCTGGTCCAGAACAACGAGTTCGTGGAGTTCGAACAGCCGCTCATGCTGATAAGACCGGAGATAATGGGGTAAGCCTGGAGCGGGTGTTGATAGCTGGCTTCGCCTTTTTGGCAAAGGAATTTCGGATTGGCGAGTCCTGTTCTGTGTCGGAATCAAGATCGTGCCTAACCTTTATCGTGGGTGTATTTAGGCAATCGTGACGTGGCACATTCACACACTGCCATGTGCTTTGCTAGTCCGGGCTTTTTGCATCGGCTCATCGAAGTAGTGCTTCTGGCAATGCCGGCCTATTTGTGAGTATGTCCAAGGTGCCCAGGAATTCCCAGACTTTGTCAGTTTGCCGGTTCAGGAATTGCGTTTTTCGAACAAGAATCTTTTGCGTGTATCCAACCTCCAAGTTCGAGTCATTAAATGCATGAGGGCAATTTTTTACGAAACCCATATAATATACCCCAGGAGGTATATGGAGAGAGTTTTCGAGAATCTGAGGTTCAGGGTCAGTTGTCCGTAGCGGCCGGAGTGGACCATTCGGCAGAAGGGTGTTTTACGGATTATCTGCCTACCAGTATCTTTGCAAGGCACGATGTTGGCGAAATGACTGTGGAGCAAGCGTTTTCAATCGGTGTCCGTTGATGAGGGCTCGATTGATGGCAGTGGTGACATCTTTGCGATGGGCAATTGAATGGCTGTTCTCATTTGGCGGGGCGTGACTCTGACGGTTCAGTTTTGGATTCTTTCTCTCACACTACAAGTGCTTGGCGCGGTTGTTTCTTAGGTTGGGTGAGGTTGAAATAGGTATGCGGGTACTGGAATCCGGTTGGCGAGGATAGATATAAAGGGCCCCCAGGCTGGCGAATTGGAAATGATGACAGGTGACTGGAAGATGGGATCAGGAATGAGACAGGTAGTAATTATTGGTGGAGTAGCTGGAGGAATGTCAGCCGCGACGAGATTGCGCCGGCTCGATCCTGAGGCGTCAATCATTGTCCTCGAAAAGAGCTCCTATGTGTCCTATGCCAACTGCGGCCTTCCATACCACATAGGTGGAGTCATTTCGCGCAAGCAGGATCTTCTCTTACAGACTGCCGAGAGTCTAAACACCCGTTTCAACCTCGATGTTCGAATCCTGAGTGAAGTTGTTGGAATTGATCGTCAGACCAACACAGTAACTGTGCGGGATCTCAAGATGGAGAGAGAATACGTACTCAAATACGATCAGCTGATTCTGAGTCCCGGAGCTCAACCTGTGGTTCCGCCAATTCCCGGAATCGAGCGTGCGCTCACACTGCGTACCGTCGAGGACGTGTCTCGAATTGTCAAGGCCGTCGAAGATGGACCCAGGAGTGCCGTTGTCATCGGCGGTGGCTTCATAGGCATTGAGACTGCCGAAAACTTGCGGCATCGTGGAATCCGGACCTCTTTGGTTGAAGCGCTGGATCAGGTGCTTAGCCCGCTTGACGCGGAAATGGCAATGCTGGTTGCGGGTGAAATGACTAAGAATGGGATTACCCTGCATCTCGGCCAGTCTGTCAAGGCTATCCACAAAGAATGGGTCGAGTTGAGCGATGGTGGGCAGATTAACGCGGATCTTGTGATATTGGCGATCGGGGTTCGCCCTGACACCAGACTTGCCAGCCTGGCTGGCCTTGAAATCGGCTCTCGCGGTGGTATATCGACCAATTCATATAACCAGACCAGCGATGCCAATATTTATGCCGTGGGAGATGCTGCCGAGAAGGTTGACGCGTTGGATGGAACAGCATCTCTGGTCCCATTGGCGAACATCGCAAATCGGCAGGGCCGTGCAGTGGCAGATCACATTATGGGTCGGGAAACACGCTGGGTGCCCACAATTGGAACCGCGATCGTCAAGGTGTTTGATCTCACTGTTGCCACTGCGGGTTGGAACGAAAAGAGGCTGCGCGCGGCAGGGCGCGACTTCTTGCCAATTCATGCCCATCCAAGTTCACACGCAGGTTATTACCCAGGCGCCAAGTCCATGGCGATCAAGATCTTGATCGATCCAAATACAAATCTGATCATGGGTGCCCAGGCTGTGGGCGGAAAAGGCATTGACAAGCGCATAGATGTCATCGCCACGGCAATGCGGGCTGGTCTTCGGGCGGAGGATCTAGCGGATTTGGAGTTGGCATACGCTCCGCCTTTTGGTTCCGCAAAGGATCCAATCAACATGCTCGGCTACATCGCGGAGAACCTTACGAGCGGATTTACGAAGAGCGTTCAGTGGGACGAGTTGCAGTCACGGGTGGACAACGGGGCGGTACTGATCGACGTTCGCACCGATGGGGAGTTTGCCAGCGGGCATATTCCGAACTCTGTGAATATACCTGTGGATGAGCTCCGTGGCCGCATCAAAGAACTATCCAGCGACGAGATCATCATCTATTGCCAGGTTGGTGTCCGAGGCCATACCGCCACTTCTTTGTTGCGCGGATATGGATACGAGGCAGCTAACTTAGATGGGGGATACCAGACCTGGGTGAATTCGCCGGCAAGCATAGCTGTTGACACCTTCGTTTGACCTTTCCATGGGTTGTGACTGGGTTTAAGACAGTCTGTGGTTCACCAGAACCATGCCGAGCCGCCGAATCCGTGGGGGGAATCTGATCAGACGAGACGGCTGGAGCGTAAAATGCGCGAAACAGGTTTTCGCACTTGGATCCGATCGTCTTAGGTGGATGACCCCGGATGGGCCACATCAATGCCGGCCCCATTTGCTGTCTGATCGGTGGCGTGTGGTCCAAAGGCGGCTAGAACCCGGTTCAAAAATCACTCAGTGAGACCGAAGTCACAGCTGAATTAAATTTCTTACGTATACGTACAACTGTGCCTAGCTCGTGTTATTCGTGTTTTTCGCCATTTTTCTGAATTTGATTATTTTGAACTTTGTGCAAAACATCTGTAATGTTGCCATTTAGAGAGGTTAAAGCGAGTTGCAACGTTTTTAGTGAGTGTTGGCGACAGTTATTGGGGATCTGCAGTCGATTGAACTAGGGGGCCTGCGCTGTGCCGCGGAACATCGGCACTGGTGTTCGGGGATTCGGTGTCGATATTGGGTATTTCAGCCTGAATTGCTTCGAGAAGGAGTCAACACCCGCCAAGTCCTAAGACGTCGCTAGGTCCCATATTTTGGCCTAGGAATTGTGAGTTCAAAGAGGCAATCGAGAGATAGGTAGGTCCATGCAAGAGTCTTATAACGCTGCAAACTGGCTGATAGACCGTCATATCGAGGCTGGAAACGGTGGGCGGATTGCCGTGGAGTCCGGGGACCTCAAGTACACCTACTCCGACATACAGCGGGAGTTGTTTCGCGTTCAGCACGCCTTGGCGGTTCTTCAGGTGCGCCAGGAGGATCGTGTCGCACTCGTACTCAACGATGAGGTCGCCTTTCCCGCATGGTTCTTGGGCAGCATGAGATCGGGAATTGTGCCGATTCCGCTGTCGACAATGCTCAATGGCGAAGAACTTGGGTTCGTTATCGATGACTCGCGGGCGGCAGTGGTTGTGCTTTCAGCACCGTATGCCAAATCCCTTCCAACTATTCGCAGGATTGCCACTGACCTAAAAAGGGCCGTCATCGTAGTTGATGTTGACTAGTAAGCTCGCAAGATAATCCGCGGTGAGTTGGAGATGGGTGTTTACTCCTGGTCTGACTTTGATGACACTGGAGATGCTCCTACCGCACGCACCGGGCCAGACTCCCCTGGGTTCTGGCTTTACAGCTCGGGAACAACCGGTTCTCCTAAGGGTGTTATGCACCGACAGAAGGCGCTCGAGGTCACGGCGGTGAATTATGGATCATCGGTGATCAAGATCCAACCGGAGGATCGTTGCCTGTCGGCAGCAAAGCTCTTCTTCGCATTCGGCCTCGGAAACTCGCTGACTTTTCCATTCTCAGTTGGTGCCACAGCGATACTCAATCCAGCCTGGGCAACCCCTAAGGCAGTTGCGGAGGCGTTGGAGCGCTATCGCCCTTCCATTTTTTACGGCAGCCCTGGACTCCTCGCTTCGATAATGGACAGTCAGGTTTCACCTGACGTGATGAAGTCGCTTCGGCTGGTTGTCGTATCGGGAGAGGCGCTTCCTTCCGAAATACATCGGCGATTCACGGAGATGTATAAAGTTCCGGTACTCGACGGTGTCGGGTCAACCGAGGCCCTGCACATGTTCATGTGCAATAGGGAGGGTGAAGAGCATCCTGGTACCAGTGGCAGGCCTGTGGACGGATATGAAGTGAAGCTCATCGACGGCGATGGTGCCGAGGTGACGGGCCCTGAATCTCCGGGGTATCTCCACATTCGCGGCGATTCCATTGCTACCGGCTATTGGTGCAGGTACGAGTCGGCTAAGAAGGCTTTCATTGGCGAGTGGTTGCGTACTGGCGATGTCTATACCAGAACTCAGGACGGCTACTACCACTTCCTGGGCCGTGACAACGACATGATCAAGATCGGTGGTATATGGGTCTCTCCCGCAGAGGTGGAATCAGTTTTGACCGAATACCCGGACGTTCTTGAGGCCGCGGTCGTAGGCGCGCGGACTATCACTGGGCTGGAAACCGCGGTGGCTTTCGTCGTACCGCGAACCGGGAAGGTGCTCGATGCGGGACTCTTGGAGCAGCACTGCCGCGCGAAGATGGCTGCCTTCAAGCGACCAAGAGAAATATTTTTCGTGGAAGAGCTGCCAAAGACTGCGACTGGCAAGGTGAAGAGGTTTCAGCTGCGTCAACAGATGGCAGACAAGGTGCCAGTGGAATAACTTTTGGGCCGTGTTCTCCAGGGCGTTTTCAACCCAGGAGTGACTGGGCCTTCGATGAGTTCGCGTGTCGCCGCTGGCGGCCGAGGAGGGCTAATTTACTGAAGGAGTGTGTTCGCTCTGGGTGATTTTGCGGCTGGATTCCCTCATATGGATTTTGTGCTTTTGCGGATGACTTGTTACAATTGAATGAAGGTTCAATCGATCCGAATACTGGTTCAACAAGAGGGGAGGTGCAAGGGCATGCTTAAATTAGATGTTCAAGATCGAGTTGCGACACTTTTGCTTGATCGTCCCCCGGTCAATGCAGTGGATGACGCATTTTTGGACAAGTTTGACGCGGTGCTTGACGAAATCAAGACCGCGGATGCCGCGCTGGTCGTTGTGAAGGGGTCGGGCCGACATTTTTCGGCTGGTGGGGATATAAAGCAGATGGTCTCGGCGCTAGAGACCAACGATTTCACCCGGCTGGACGGGTTTGCACGCAGAATCCAGAACGCTTACTTTGCCTGGGAACAGCTTCCTATGCC
>DAHXKX010000011.1 GCA_027366165.1 Actinomycetota bacterium | reverse complement strand
AAAGAGCCGGATAGCTTTTCTCGCCTCGTCCTTAGACTGCGCCATCCAGATGGCTTGAATGTCGGATTTTGCCTTGCTCTGAAGCGACTTGGGCAGGTAATTCAGCAGATTTCCCGTCTTGTGCATCCAACACCTCTGATGTTTGGTGTCTGGAAATACTTGAGAGATCGCTGCCCAGAAACCAAGCGCTCCATCTCCTACGGCAAGAGCCGGAGAGTTCATCCCCCTTGATTTCAGATCCAGCAGTACTTCCCTCCAGGACTGGGTGGACTCTCTCACCCCGTCCTCTAAAGCGATGAGATGCTTCTTGCCGCTGTCGTCTACTCCCACCATCACCAAGACGCAGATCTTGGGATTGTCTCCCCGGATCTCTTGATAAATGCCGTCTGCATATATGTAGCTGAATGTGGTTCCAGAAAGATCGCGCTTCTTCCAGGTATTGAACTCATCTGTCCAGGACTTCTTCAGTTCCGATACCACAGATGGGGTGAGCTTTCTGGCACCTTCGCCCAAGACCACCTCGAGCACCTTGGCCATATCAGCTTCAGAGACCCCTTTGAGATAAGCGTATGCCGCCCAGGCCGAGATGGACTTTGAACGCCTCAGATACTTGGGGACAAGCGTGGATAAGAAGTTGACTGGCTGGCCGTCTTTTGAGCGGATCCGTGGGACTTTGACCTCAACATCTCCGATTGCGCACGTTATCCTTCGTTCGGGAAGATAACCGTTCCTAACAACACCGGCTCCACTTGTCTTCAGCTCCGCAATTACCGCTGCCACTTCGGCTTCTAAAGCTTCGGCAATGAGCTTCCTGGCGTGTACCCGCAATAGTTCAGTGATCGAATCCGAAACCACAAATGAAGATAGGACATCGGTGGATTGGTTGGTGAAATCGGGCGTTAGCATTGTCATCGGGTTGGGGGTCTCCTTCTTGAGATTTATTTGACCAAAGACATTTCACCAGGAGATCCCGGCCAACCAAGTCAATCATCCCAAACTTCTCCGCTCAACATTTAGATGGTCATACACAACTTTCCCGTATAGCTTCATATTTCATCATTTTTGATGTATCATTATTGAAATGAATTCGCTCGAACTCTTTCTATTGGGACGCAAACTTGCAAAGCTTGGGGAAGCCTCAATACCGTCCTCAGGGTTGCAGCACATGCCTACCAGCGTCAAGCTGGTCTTGTTCGACGTCTTCGATCACCCAGAAACGACTATCGGAGAGATCTCCGAAAGGACCGGGCTCCTGCAGAGCCAGGTCTCTTCGGCAGTCGCCCGCTTTCGCGAACAGGGTGCATTCGAGACTCGACCAGATCCAAATGACAGGCGCCGCACCCTCGTCAACGGTAAACGAGAGGTTGCACGTAGAGGTGCAAGGCTGCATTATGAGCCTGTTGATGCAATCATCGCGGAAGCGACCGGAGCCGACAACGCAGACGAGCTTGAAAAACTCACCACCTGTCTTGAGAAGCTTGCCACCAGGTTGATACCGAATGCCTTGTCCTGGACCAGATCGAAGGGAGACTCACTTTGACCCAACCCCGCGAGCAGAACACTTTGCAGATCCTGGAAATCAAAGACATCTCCGTTGCCTATGGCACGAAGACCGCTGTTGACGGCGTCAGCCTTCAGATCCTCCGAGGAGAGATCTTCGGGCTTCTAGGTCCAAATGGAGCAGGCAAGACAAGTCTCCTGAGCGCAGTCGAGGGCCTTGTGAAACCAATCGCAGGCGAAGTGATAGTTGACGGAACGGATATAAGGGATAACCCTGCACTTGTGAAGTCGAAGATGGGAGTTCAGCTTCAGGCAACCAGTTTCCACTCCCAACTCTCTATCAAACAACTGATCAAGCTTTATGCGGGCCTCTACGGAGTCCGGATGGTGCCGAGTGAGATAACTGCGAAACTGGATGAGATTGGCCTTGTCGACGCGGTATCCAAGCCATTCAAAGAGCTATCAGGAGGACAGCAGCAGCGGCTCTCGCTCCTCATCGCAACGATACACAACCCTAACCTCCTGCTGCTCGACGAGCCCACGACAGGTCTTGATCCTCAATCACGACGGCAGCTGTGGGGTCGGATTGAAAGGATCCGCAAGGCCGGGGGAAGCATACTTCTCACCACTCACTCCATGGAGGAGGCACAGACCGTCTGCGATCGAGTAGCCATCATCGACCACGGCAAGATCGTCTCCTGTGAGACACCCAAGAATTTGATCGAGAAGCACAAGGAGGATGAGAAGGTGAAAGAGGTCGCTCGTGGAGCAGTGACCTTGGAAGACGTCTTCATCGGACTGACTGGAGGTGAGATTCGTGACTAGCACTGGCGAATCTCTCGTTGAACGCAATCCCAATAGCCGAGTGATGTTTCGCTCGCTCTTTGAAGCCGACCTCATCGCGCTGAAAGGAAATCGGCGATCGCTGATTCTAAGCATCGTCCTTCCACTTATCATTCTGCTGACGACGAGCAGCCATAAAGCTCAGCAAAGTCTGGGCGGTACGCTACTTATCATTGGCCTCGCGATAACATACGGCTTGATGTCGACATCGATGCTCGGGTATGCCCTCAATGTTGCAAGAGACCGCGACAAGGGCGTCTTTCAACGACTCAGAGTGACCCCAGCACCGACGTGGATGATAATGACGAGTCGGCTTGGAGTACAGGTGATAGCCAACCTGATTATCTCCCTGGTCGTCGTCATCATCGGCGCTTCGATACACCATCTCACGTTGACGCCGGGGCAATATGCGCTCGTCATTGCGGTATCGATCATAGGCGGTGCAGTCTTCCTCAGCATTGGACAGGCTCTGGTGGGGCTGCTGAGATCTCCCGACACTGTCAACGCCGCTGGACGAGTTATCTTCATTGCTCTGGCCCTGTTGGGTATCGTTGGATTGAACGGCGCGCTCGGATCAGCAGTTGAGAGCGCTTCGCGCTGGTCGCCTACCGGCACTTTCATGACTCTTTTCTCCGGCGTTTTGAATCTGGCAAGATGGTCGAACACCGACTCGCTGTCACTTCTGGCATGCATGATATATATCCTGGTTTTCGCGGGAATTGGAATTCGCTGGTTCAGCTGGGCGGTGGAATAGTCCCGCGGCTTGCCACGGTGAACGACCCTCTCCCCCAACCAAATCAGTTAGCTAGGACTCTAAGCATACGAACAAACTGACCCAACTTGAGGGCATATAAGGGGGGAGTGATGAGATTCAGATTTCTCGAGATAAGCAACTACCTGTCATGTGGACTCGCACGTCAGCGCATCGAGTTTGACAACGACTTGACTGAAGCAATTCAAACTGGACCTACACCAATCAGTTTTAACTTTTGTAGTACCCGGGAGATATTGGAAACCTTACTAGCACGCTTTCGGGAGGCTTGCCTGCAGGGATCAGAGCCAGCGAAAGTGCGCCTCCGTAGGACTGTGTCTGTCGAGTCAATGAATAGTTGATAATTGGAATTTGCTTTCCGTCAAATTCGAAAAAAATCCTTTCTAATTTTCGGTCAGCAAGATGTTCCACGAGTGTCTTCATCTTGTCCGCATTTATTTGTGCCAATTCAGGACTGTTTTTCTGACCTACGTCAATACTGATTATTGCATTGTGGCGATTTACGGATAGCTGAAAGGTGCTGTATACCGGACACCACTGGTCTCGTGCATTGCCCCAACTTACGGTGATACCATCACTGGTGGCGGATGCTGGCAGTTGCTGACGTAGGCGTCCCACAACCAGCTTTGTAGCTTCGTCTGTGTAAGAGTTAGCGAATGTCTT
>DAHXKX010000010.1 GCA_027366165.1 Actinomycetota bacterium | reverse complement strand
CCTGTCCAACTCCTTACCTAGAATCCGTACTTCGGGGGTGTCGGGTCTTCATAGGCAACAACGCCGAATTGCCCCAATATATCAGACAGATTGCAATTTCAGGGTACTCGAATTGAAGGGGCCAGCTTTTCGACTCAATATATGATTGCGGTAAATGGGACTACGGATTACCCGTGGTACTTTTCCCAGCTTCACCCCAAACGATTGCCCATCCCGCAGGTGCTGGTGGGCTTTGTCAGCTGAATGACAAGTTCCACTTCCGGAACAGTTCAAGCTACCTCACATCGCACGCATTTATATCAGCTATGGAGCTGAATAAAAAAGCACTATAAACTTTCGTCGCGAAATTCACATACTAACACCGAGTTCTGCTGGCTGTCGCACTACATAAGGGTATGGCGTTCTCCAAATTGTGTGGCAGCGGGGAGTGGAAGATTTCACAGTCACCCCTGGCGAGTATGGCCGAAATTCGAAGAATCATCTTCGGCACTGCTACCAATAAAGCCGGCGTAACACACGTGCAACCTGGACGCTTTCGATACGCGCAGACCTCCAATCATGAGAATAATACACAAGATGATGGACACTTTTCCTCGCTGGATATGGGGATGCTGAGTGCGATAGCGGGAGGCCAAGTAAGCGTGGTATGACCATTGTTTCCGAAGTCGCGATACGCGTCTGGCTTCTGGTTTCATCAAGCACGAGCGAGATATTGAACTGGCAGTTCAACACAATCATGCTCAGATTTTTATACGTGATGCTATTAGTGGAACATGCTGCTAACGGTTGCCACAGCGGACGAGAAAGTGGTTCTGTTATTGATTTACGGTTGGTAAGTGTGTAGGCATTTATTCTCAATAAACGACTCTGAGTATCCATGTAACGTGCTGTGTTGTAGTCGCAGTGAAATCATGAAATGTTAGGTGTAGACGTGTTCTTGGTCTCTCTTGTATCGGGGGGAAGGACAGTGTCGTCTGATGGCATACATGGCTGAATGGATTGGTTCTTACCTTCTGGAGAGTAACGGGAGTTGATGCAAAGTTTCGATTGTTTGCTGTTGGAATTAGGCAATAAGTATTTGAATCGATAGGAGTCTGGGGGGATGTTCTGGTTCATAATTTTGTCAAATCTGCAGTCAATTTGTCGAAGATCTGCAAACAATTTCGGGGGGTTGCGCGGACGATGATCTGCATCTCGCCCATGATGCGAGGTTTGTAATCCATGTTAGAACAACTGATCCATGCATTGCACGAAGCTATTGGTAGCGGCGGCGCCGCCGGACTTTTAATTGGCGGTGTTCTTCTCGGTGTTTTTGTAGGTGTAATTCCTGGGCTGAGTGGTGCAGTAGTACTGAGCATTGCTCTTGTATTCGTGTACAAACTTAATCTGCAGGCGACACTCGTTTTATTCCTTGCCGTTGCAGCGGCAAGTTTTTTTAGTGCTTCTATTGCGTCGATACTTCTCAACTCTCCAGCACATCCTGAAGCTTTTCCGGTTTCACTTGACGGTTACCCAATGACCGAAAAAGGCGAAGCTGCCAGAGCCCTCGGAATTTCGGCGTCAGCGACAGCTTTGGGCGGTGTTATAGGCGGGCTGGTAATGGTGGGATTGTTACAGGCAATTACACCTCTTACGACGTTCTTCCATCCGCCTGAATACGTGGCAATTGTCGCTCTGGCGATGTTTTTAGTTGCGACCCAGGGCCAAATCTCGACCAGCAAGTCACTTGTTTCAGTTGGTGTGGGCTTTCTCATATCTTCTATTGGTACATCTACCGTTACTGGAACTCCGAGGTTTGATTTTGGCAGTTCTTACCTGCTTGGTGGTATACCACTCGGCGTGTTTGCAATTGGAATTTTTGCGATCCCACAAATGATTCTTTTCTTTGGATCTGCCAAGAATGTTATGGGAAGCAAGAGCCGTGGAGACGACGACGTGATAGAAGGTGAAGGGGTTGGAGGTGATACCTTCGCTCTGTCTAGAGTTGGGACTCAGATTTTTCAAGGTGTGTCAGATGTTTTGCATAATTGGACTGTCGTTATCGGTGGTGCATTAGTCGGTGTCATCGGTGGCATTATCCCAGGTATAGGTGGTTTTACTGCAAATTATGTTTCGTACGGGCTAACAAGGCAGTTAAGTAAAGATGAGGAAAAGTTTGGTACTGGCATTCCGAAAGGTGTGGTTGCACCCGAGGCCTCATCAATCGCCAAGGAAGCTGGTGGATTGGTTCCAACTTTAGGCTTGGGTATCCCGCATGGTACTGCGAGCGCTCTATTTCTTGCCGCGCTAGCGATCCAAGACCAACAGGTCGGCATTGGTTTTGTAAAGTCTCATATGGTCATTTCATACGAAATGGTATGGATCATAGTTCTAGCTGGAATCTTCGGCGCAATATTTGGGCTGTTGTTGATTCCAATCTTGATCAAAGTGACCAGAACACCAGGAATCCTGATCTTCCCATTCATAATTTCAGTCTCTGTTATAGGTATTTATGTTATGAACGTTTCCTCGTTTTACGAGTGGGAGATGTTTGCCATCGCGGTGGTGGGTCTCGTCTTCAGACGCCTAAAGTATTCTTTACCAAGCCTAATAATGGGTCTCGTTCTTGGAAACATCGTAGAAACGAACATCTACCTTACCCATACTCTTTACCCTGGCGTAAGTTTTTTGTGGCAGAGACCTGATGCGTCCCTAATTTTTGCACTAGCCATGTTGGTATTAGTAATCAACATTTTGCGTCAACGGCGAGCTTCTCGAATCTCTAGCGACAAGCACAAAGAAACTTTGAAACAGCGCTTTTCGACAGCAAGTACTTCTGATGGTAACCATCAAGTGCTCGATCTGATTGTTAGCACTGTTACTGCAATCGTTGCATTAACCGCAGTTACTTATTCGCTAACGCATTTCAGTTTAGGTACTGGTGTACTCCCGGAATCCGCCGGCATACTTGCAGCAACAGGGGCACTGTGCCAAATTCCCCGACACACTTTGAGGTATTTGCGCCACCGGCAGAATTCCGAAGGACAACGTATGTATCGGGTTGATCTAGAAGAATCCAGCCTTCCTCTTGTTAAGGTGGGTCAGAGGCTTTCGAAATTCGAAGTGACCTCTGGTGTCTCCCCTGAAGAATTGGTTGGAAGGTCGGTGCAAGGCACCGATTCAGGTCCCCCATTGCTTGCGGACATCGGCTGGGTTTCTTCAATTACTAAACTCGGAAGCTGGCTGACAAGTTCAGACGTTATTAGCCCGGTTATTGACGAGTCTTGGTGCAGCAACGGTCAATATTCCCGAGAGCTTGTTGCATTCATATGGGTACTTTTTGCAATATCTTCAGTTCTCCTGTTCGGCTTTATAGTAGGTATTCCATTATTTTGCGTCGTTTACGGATGTCTAGGTACTCGACGCGTTATTTCTAACTGGAAGTTTCGCCTTCTGTTCGCCGTGGCAAGTGCCACAGTGATGGGAATTTCAGTATTTATCCTATTCCAAGCAGTGAATGTTCTCGAACCCCGGGGGTTCTTATAGTCGTCAGAAAGCGGGTGACTCGTTTGCAGCAATCTCTCGCAGGGAAGTCAGCAATAGTTACGGGCGGTGCAAGAGGGCTAGGTGAGTCTATGTCGAAAGCTTTAGCCTTAGCGGGTGCGTCAGTGGTGATCGCTGACATAAATGTGGAAACCGACACTTCTTGGTACAAAGAATTTACAGGGAAAGTCACCATTGTCAAGGCAGATGTCCGCAGTTATGACGATGCTCAAATGGTTATTGGCATGTGCATAGAGCGCTATGGGTCGATGGATATCTTGATTAATAACGCCGGGATACTAATGCGTGAGGTTCGAAAAAGGGTTGCCACCGAAGGCCTGGTGAAGTTTTGGGATGTCGACCGTGATACTTTTTGCTGGTTTCTAGATGTCCATGTAATCGGTTCATTTCTAATGTCGAAAGCTGCGGTGCAAGAGATGCGAAAGGTCGGCCGCGGGCGGATCATTTCGGTGACAACTAGCTTTCCAACAATGCTGGGCGAAGGCCGAACGCCTTATGGACCAGCAAAGGCGGCAATGGAGGCGCTGGCCGCAGTTATGGCTCGTGATCTTGAAGGCTCGGGAATAACGGTAAATGTTGTGATTCCAGGACGTACCACCTTGTCTCAAAGCGAGTTGCGGAGTACTGATGCATCAGTCCGACGGCCTGATGGTCGCCGATTACAACCTCGGAATCCGCCTGAAATTATGGGGCCGCCAGTCGTTTGGTTAGCTTCGGATCAAGCTAGTCATGTACATGGCCTCAGGATTACGTGTAATAAGTGGAATCCAAGAATCGATCCACTTGAGGCTATGAAAGTAGCTAGCACGCCGATTGGTTGGAGGGATGAGATGTCTGAATAGATGATTACAAGTGGAGTCAAAAGTGATGAAAGGTGAAAAATGGAAAAGCCAATCTCTAACAAAAAGCGATTGTCAACTGCAAGAAGTTTAAGCGCTGGCAACTTTGTGAAGAAGCGTGTGACGCTTTTTGGAACTAGCGCTATTGCGTCGATCATTCTTGCCGCATGCGGGAGTAGCAGCTCGAGTGTGTCTCCCAAAGCAACAACCGTGCCAACAGGAAAGTCTTATTTTGTTGGTAAAACAATAACATTTATTGCTCCCGATGCTCCTGGTGCGCAAGACGATACGATCATGAGAGCTGCAGCGACAGGCATGGGGAAGTATCTTGGCTGCAGCGTAAAAGTAACGAATGTTCCCCAAGGAAATACGATGCCAGGGCAGGATGAAGCTGCCTCGGCAAAGCCAAATGGATTGACAATCGGATACCTCAACGTAGCATCCGATCTTGACGCCAAAGCTGAAAGTAAGCCTGGAATAAGTTTCAATCTTGATAATGTCGAATTTTTGGGAAGCCCCCCTGCTCCATTTAATGTCATGGTTAGCTCGCCAACCTCCTCTTACAAGACCATTCAAGATGTGTTGGATTCAACCACTCCTGTAAAGGTGCTTGAACCTGCATCAGGTGGTGCCACATCAACCGTTAAGGTTTTCATATCTGCTTATAACGCAAACATGCAGCTAGTGACTGGTTACGCAAACTCTTCTGCACTGGTGCAAGGATTTTTGCGGGGAGATGGACCTGTGACAGATACAGCAGAAAAGCCTCTGTTATCTGCGATTGCTTCGGGGAAGGCCATACCGATTCTCCAAATGGGTTCGCCGGATGACAATCCCGCATCTCGTGTGTATAACCAACTTAAAAATGTACCTACGTTGAAACAGTTAATTAGTGCAACTCCACCGAAGTCGCAAGCAGGGAAAGATCTTTTACAGGCACTAATAAATTATCGGTCAATTCCTCAGCAGTGGCTGTTTGTCCCAGCCGGCACGCCATCAAACGTAGTTGCAACGTTACAAGCGGCGATGAAAGCAGCATTCACGAGTAAGTCCACGGAGACAAAGTTGGCAGCCGAAGGTTTGGCAACTGGATACATCTCAGGAAGCCAAGGGCTGACCGACGTGAAGTTAATGCAAGCCGCGGTACCAAAAGTCCTTGCGAGTTTAAAGAAATAGATGAGAGTAAAAGGGCTTACTGCAGAGGTGAGAAGTGGAAGAAAATGACGTCGAAGGTACGCGTCGCCTACGTAATGCCGCGATTTTATCTGAAAGCATTCGCTATGACAGCGGAAATGGAGATCCAGTCGATGCGTACTTTTCAAGACCTTTAGGAATTGGCCCAATTCCGAGCATTTTAATAATTCATCACTCACCCGGTATTGATGAATGGACTCGGGAAGTGGTTAGGAAGTTCGCGGACCATAGCTATTTAACAATGTGTCCTAATCTGCTCTCACGGGAGATGGAAACCAGAACACGCAACGAAGCCCGGGCAGTCGTAAGGTCCGAAGGCGGAGTTCCGGATGAGCGCATGTTGGCAGATGTCCAAGGTGGGATACGGTTTCTCAAAAACCATCCAGATAGTAGCGGAACATTAGGAATAGTCGGATTTTGTTCTGGGGGGAGACAGGCGTACCTCGCAGCTTGTCGCCTTGGTGCTAACGCGATAATTGATTGTTATGGAGGAAGCATCGTCGCGGATGCCAGCAAACTGAGCGAACGCCATCCAATTGCACCAATTGATCTGACGTCTGACTTAAATTGTCCTTTTCTTGGACTCTTTGGGGATAAGGATCCCCATGTCCCAATTGAAGACATTCACAAACTCGAAGTTGCGCTAAAAGAGAACGGCAAGTCATACGAGACTCACGTCTACCCCGGAGCCGGTCACGCCTTTTTTTGCACAACTGGTAAATCATATGACTTTGCTGCTGCAGGTGATGGATGGAGCAGAATATTCGATTTTCTGGAAAATAATCTAAAAGATCAGCCTCTCAGATAGTGCGGGAAATTTTGACTAGATTGATCTCGTTTTTCAACTTTTGAGCCTTTTGATGGGAGGGTGAACATGGAAAAGTTTAATGAGCCACGAGCGGGCGAGATGGCCAGCACCGGAGTAGTCGCAAGGCAGCCTTTCGCGTATGAGTTGTACATGGAAAGTCAAGGCATACCAATATATGAGGGGCCAGGTTTTCATGACGTCAGGGAACTGGAACTTAGCGACTGGCAACGCAGGGGAGCAAGAGGAGCGTTCTTGGTGCTTGATCAGCTAACTCACCTAACGGGTTTATATTTACTTGAAATTTCGTCAAAACTTACTTGTTTAACAGAGAAGCATATCTATGAAGAGAAGTTTTTTGTGCTCGAAGGGGAGGGAATGACCGATGTCTCTGCAGACGGAGTTTCCTTTCAGAGCTTTAGTTGGAGAAAGAATTCACTATTTGCCATACCAATAAATGCGGAGTACCGGTTAAGAAACACCTCCGAGAGGCCAGCCTTACTTCTTTCGGCGAATACAGCACCTCCAGCGATAAATATCTACAACAATCTTGACTTTGTTTTTTCTAATGACTTTGCATTTAGAGAGCGTTTTAATAACGAGCAGGACTATTACGTCCCTCGTCTAGAAACAATTGCCACCCCCGAGCTTGGTCGTGCAATGTGGTCAACAAACCTAATACCAGATGTCGTAAGTTGTGAGTTACCACTAGACAATGTGAGATCCCCTGGTTACAGGCGGATTGAATTGCCGAAGATGGCAAGCGGTAATTTTTGGGGATTTGTCGGAGAGTATCTTCCCGGTAATTACGCTAAGGCCCATATTCACGGTGCCGGTGCAGTGCTTGTATGCATCAAGGGGAAAGGCTACACGTATACTTGGCCCGGGTCTGCAGGAACCACACCTTGGAAAGATGGGCGCCAAGACGAAGTGGAGCACATTGAATACATCCCCGGCGGACTGGTTGCTGCCGCACCCGGAGCTGGCGATTGGTTCCATCAACACTTTTGCGTTTCGAAAGATCCAATGAGGCTTTTAGTTTTTCAAGGAGGTCTGCCCGGTGGGCCATATAGGAACTTCGGGGGAAGACGCGGAAAGTCCATAGCTGGTAAAAATCTGGAAGAAGGAGGAAATGCGATCGGCTATGAGTCGGAAGACCCTTTCATTCGCCAAGAATACGATCGGCGGCTAGTCGTAGAGGGCGCCAAGGTTGTCTTGCCTGATCGAGAAGATTCTTAACGGGACAAGAAATCCTTATCAGGTAGAGAGTTTATTTCGAGAAATTAGGAGATAGCAGATGGAAAAGACCATGGAGGAAAGCGCTGATTTAGTTAGTGCGCAAAAAATCGACGAGAGTAAGAGAATTTTTGTGCACGAAATTTCAGGTAAATATAGCACGTTATATCAAAGAATTTTCGCTCAGCCGAGAGTGTACCGCTCAAGCGATATTTCTTATACAGGGGGACAGCAGCACTGGCATAAGAGCATTATCGACCCAAGTAGAACAGACGTGACTCAAATGTTTCATTGTCATATGGACCTATATGTTCCTAAGTCAACGTCCCAACGCCATGCTCACATGAACAGTGCAGTGTTTTATATTTTGCGGGGAGTTGGGCATGACATTCATGACGGTAAAAGGATTGACTGGAAAGCCGGAGATGTTGTCATAGTTGAACCCGGTTGTGTACATCAGCACTTCAACGATAGTTCGGATGAATTTGCGATTGTTCTCGTGATAAAGGCTAAGCCTGCCTTTATGTTTGCGAATTTAATTTATCAAAAAATGATTGTCCCAAATGCCAAAGATCCGATCCCTGGCTTCGAGAATGTCAATCCAAATCAAGTTGATCCATTTTCAAACTGAAGAGTAGGAGTATAACCTCAATGAACGAAAGCGAAAGGTTTTCCTTGGGAAAACATGGAGACGACTATTACAGTAGGACTCTGAAGGACGCAGAGACCTTCACTGAAACCAAAAAACTGCTTCAATCCCTCATCCCGGCCGAAGAGCAGTTGTGGGAAAACTCTCCCCAGGGGCTTCTCAAGCATTTGACCAACGACTCAATGAATAGTGCAGAATCTGCAATCAACATTTATCAGCAGGTAATTGAGCCAGGGGGAAATTCTGGCAAACATAGGCATTTGTCCGAAGAGATAGTATTTATTCTTGAGGGCGATGGATACGACCTCCATTGGGATCCGATTTTTGCGGCAGATGAAAAATATGACTGGGATTGGCAGCGAGAGCCTAAGCAATTCGAATGGAGGGCTGGAGACTTTGTCTACATACCTCCGAACGCAATACATCAACATTTTGCCGCAGTTTCAAGTAGGGTCCGCTTGCTTAGTGCGACTTCTCAGCTCGTTAAGGTGCTCATGGGCACATCGGGATTGCAGCAAATTGAGAATTCTTCATGTAGCGACGAAGACTGAGTCAAACCAACGACTGCTCCATACAGAAAATGAGCTTTAAGGTTGGAGATATGGCGTAGTTTTAGTTTCGAGCGCCACTTTGTGAGAAGTCCGTTTTACGATCAAAAAACTCATTGGTTGCCGCCAGGAGCTTTACTAAACGTCGTTTGGAAGAATCGCGTAATTCCAATCTCGCTTGTGTTCGTCGCGGACTAGGTTTATTTGCGAAAACTTCTCATAGGGGACATCGTTCCAAATGAAGTGAGAATCTTGATCGGGCTCGTTGGCATTGAGTTCGTGTTTGGCCATTGTTTGCAGCCCAATCACTTTCAATGTGACGCGGTAATTGTCTGAAACGAAGTTCCGAGACGCATGATCAAGTCGGGCGTTGACCTGATATGAAGAGTAGTTCCATCGCGTTGTACCAGAAGGGAAATGGCAAAATAAAACTGGTAAACCTATATAGTTGGCCAACTTCTGGACTTCTAGCTTCCAAAATCTAGTACGTGGCCCGTTACTCCCACCTCCATCTGAAATAATAAGTAAATCTTGCGCTTCTGGGTACGTGCGTGCTCCGGAATGCTGCCACCAATCACGGCACGTATGAATCGCGAACGTTTGGAGAAAATGAAAATTTGCAGGCTCAATCCTTGAGCGTTTGTTGTTGGGGAATTTTGTCTGGCCCGGTGAATAGTGTTCTTGGGCTGTACTAGGACTGAGATTTGTATTTTTTGAATTGCCTCTGCAGGATTGCTGTGGCGCATTGGTAGTTTCAGTCCAAGCAGTTTCTAGATAGATAACAGGATTTCCATCGTCAACTCGTTGGTGGGTTTTATCATTGATGACAGAGAACTGGCCGTTGCGCACGTGGCCATTGGCTGGCTCCATGTATCTTTCGTTGGTTTGGATACTATATCCCATCTCTTTTAGAAGGATCCCCACTGAAGTATGGCTTAGTTTGTGTCCCCTTTCAGATAGTTCTGCTGAAAGCACTCTCAATCCTTTCGTGGTCCAGCTCAATGGTGAGTCCTCTTGAGTGGGTTCCAGCAAAGATTCCAAATCCGTCACAAGGCTTGAGTCCGTTTGTGTTATTTTCTTTCTTCCCCCGCCTGTTCTTCTTGCTGGCAATAATAGATCTTGGTGATAATTTCGCTCTTCCAGCTCTTTTAGTCCTGCATAAATAGCTCTGCGTGAAATGCCTGTGGCGCGGGAGACTTGAGTCACGCCTCCTCGTCCAATCACTTTTGCTTCAGAAGCTGCAAGAAGTCTCCGTAATCTTTCATTTAATGCCCAGGATAGGAATTTAAAGCGCTCATTGATCTGCTGATCTTCCATATAAGGAGCTTACCATTAACGATGGTATTGTTACCTTTATTATATGACACTTTGATAACCGGTAATTAAAATTTCAAGTTTATTACTCTGCGTAAAACTAGGTAACCTGCAAAAGGAACCCGCGTTGACGTGGGTAACTGTTAGGTGTAGAACAATTCCAGATGACCTTTAACTCGCTTCAAGGGGGGATGGAGTTGCGATACCGTAATGTCGTCACAAAAACAGAATCCATGCGATCTGGCATGACCCAAATTGAATTGGGGGTGCCAGGTTGATGGAAAGGTCTAGCAGCGAGCGACAAGACGCGGACTTGCCTTTGCGCGCAAGTTTTCGTTGCACATATTGCCAGAATGTCATTCCATGGGATATCTCTTCTTCCGACTTAGGCCTCAAGTCAGGTGAGTTTCCAGCGACCGGAGTTACATACCCTTACGCTCGTTGTTACTGCGGATTTGGAAAATTCGTTGTCTATGAAGACCCAAATGTTGGCGAGAACGACCAACTAACTTCATCGCGACAAACTCCAAGACTAGGGACTCACGAAAAAATTAAGAATGCTGCCTACGGTCGGCTTCCTATAGATGAAGTGAAACCTAATCCGTTCCAGCCGCGGAGGTTTTTTGACGCTGCAGCGCTACGAGCTTTGGCCGACTCTATCAAAGATATTGGCCAGCTTGAAGATGTCCTAGTGAGACCCAAAGATGGTGGCTATGAGCTAGTTCTGGGCGAGCGAAGATGGCGAGCCACAAAGGTAGCTGGTCTTGCACAGATCTCAGCCAAAATTGTTGCGCTTGACAACGAGGAAGCTCGTGCGATCAGTTTGGTAGAGAATATTCACCGTGAAGATCTAACCAAGGTCGAGGAAGCTTTTGCCTTTAAATCCTATGCCGACGAGGGGCATTCACTTCATGAAGTAGGAGCTCGACTGGGAAGCATGCAGGATCGTGTAGTGGACAGCATAAAAGTCCTCAACAGCACCTATCTCGTAAAGTTTCAGGAAGAAACGATTAAAGAACTTGAGCAGATGGTAGAGCAGTTGCGGCGTCGCCTGAATGATGAGCTAACCCCATCGGGTTTTGAGGCAAAGATTATTTATTCTTCGGACCTCATCGAGGTCATTGAGGAAGGTTTCGAGATTGTAACCAAGTTAAATGATGACTCATTTGTTGTGAGAAGGCGTAAACGTTATGACGCACAATGAAAAGCTAATCAAATTCGGAAGGGCGGTTTAGTAATAAATGGGAAATACCGTATTTTCACCTGAGCTTATGCAAGGATGCCGCAATCTACTCATAAATTACGGAGGCATCAAAACTGGTGACGAAGTGGTGATCTTGAGCGAAATAGCACCATCCGTTGAACCAATAGTTGTTAGCGCCCAGGCAGCAGTACTCGAGCAACTAGGTGCAAATTTTCATATTCTTTGGACACCGAGGTTGACTAACGCGTGGTGGCAAGACCTTTCAAGTGTGGTAAGAGGTGCTATAGGCGAAGCCGATGTATTGGTGCAGAACATGGTAAGCATCGGAAAGACCCACCTTTTGGATCTCATGCTTGAAAAAGGTGTTAGGCGAATCAGGAATTACGCAACAGATGTGGCAGTTATGAGCTCTGATTGGGCACGATTCCCGGTTGAAGTCCAGGACCATCTAGAACTTGCGATTAATACAAGGCTTGCCGAGAGTCGGACTTTTCGGGTTACCACGGCCGACGGCACTGATATCGCCGGTGATATCGCGTCTAGGATCGCACCGTGGCGACGCGATACCAAGCGATCGGGCGGCTTGAACGTTACTTTTCCTCCAGGCGTGTTTAGGGCGAGCGAGGTTCAGAATGCAAACGGTATCCTTTGGGTCCACGCTACTTACCCTTGGGGCGCTCGTCGTGTTGGCTTGCCGGAGATCCGTTTTACAAATCCTGTGAAACTCTTTATTGAGAATAATTCTGTCGTCAACTTTGAAGGTGGCAGAGAAGCTGACCTTTATCGCAGGCTTTTCGAGTATCACGTTCCTGCAATTGGAAATGATACTTACAAGATCGACTCCTTTCATAGCGGCTCATCCCCCAGAGCTTTTACTCCGATGGCCCCCCAGCAAGATCCAGATCGGTTTGACCATTTGATCCATGAGCACGAAAGTTGGTTCCATTTCCATATAGGAAGCCTGAGCGACAAAGAGTCAAGGAATACACAACAAGCCCTGCACGTAAACGCAGTTCTCAACGAGCCAACTGTTTACCTTGACGGGGAAAAGGTTTGGGACAGGGGGAGGCTTGAAATTTGGAACTCCCAAGAGCTGAGAGCAATCGCGGCAAAATATGGTGATGCAGACGTGATTTCTGCTTCTCGGCCAATTTGGTGGGGGTAGGAGGTTATAGTGCAAATTTTTTCGAATGCGACTCTTGAAGGCGCTCGTAACTGTGTTCTCGCATGCGGTGGAGCAGAAAAAGGTATGGACGTATTGATCCTTAGTCTCGTGGATGATATTTCGAACCACGTGGAGGAAAAGGCGGTACAGGCTCTCGCTGCTGTGTGCCAGGAAGTGGGAGCTCGACCCTTCGCTCTCTGGGCAACTGGAATGGAAAAAGGATGGTGGGACGACCCCTCCGAGATTGTGCTCGGCGCATTTGCAAATGCTGACTTAGTTATCAACAATACCTTGGCCATAGGCAGACCTCTGAAAGCAGTCCGCGAACTGATGTTTTCAAAAGGTATACCGATGGTCAGAAACATGGCCACTACCGTTGGGATTTTATCGAGCGATTGGGCTCGCTTCCCATTTGAACTTTCCGATGAAATAACGTTTCGCGTTGGCAACACGCTCGATCGAGCCAGTCAATATCGAATTGTTCATGCGAATGGTACTGACATTACCGGTAAACTTGGCAAGCCCAGCATGACCCAATCCGGAATTAGCCAGTACGGAACAAAGCGTGGTAAAACGCGCAATCGGCCTTTTCCTCAAGGCGCGTTTTCACCAACAACCTCTCGTGAAGCAAATGGCATCATTGTGTTCGATCGCTCTATCCCATGGGAATCGCAACATCTTGGATTACCTGAACTCAGTTGGCATCACGAGGTGCGCGTAACGATAGAAAATAACAAGATCGTAAATATCGATGGTGGCTTCGAAGCGTCGCAGCTACGGAAGTTCTTTGAAGAAACGGCCCGTCACATCGGTCCAGATGCATGGAACCTAAGTTCATTTCACGGAGGCATAAATCCCAAGGCAGGTGTGAAAATTTCACCCGAAACTAACCCGGCGCTATGGCATCGAGGCAAGCACAACCACCCGTCGGTATTTCATTTTCACCTTGGAGGTTCCAAAGAAGTTGAAGGATACGACTACCCGTATATGTGGCATATTTCCGTAGAAATTGATAGTCCAAAGGTTTATTTGGATGGAGAAATATTCATAAGTGATGGGCGATTATCTGTGTTCGATGACCTGGAGATTCGTGAGTTGGCAGCAAAGTATGGAGACCCGGACGAATTGCTTAGCGTAGCTGAAACGCCAGTAAGTGCCCTTCGCGGTGGAACATCCAACCGGGGTATACAGGAGGCCAATAAGTGACAAGTATTAAGCGTACAAAAAGAGAGGGGCTGCATCCTTACGTCCAGTACCTGATGGACAATACCTGGGGATATGGCCGCTGGCAAAGTGAGGAGGGTATACCGGCAGTTCGAGGACATAGCGTTGAGGATGTACTTGGTCTTCCACTTTCGCCGTGGTCCAGAATGGGGGCCGAGGGAACATTTATAAATCTGTCGGAACAAAGTGTTGACGACGCATATGTTTGCAGGATCGCTCCGGGTGGAAAAATCAATCCTCAGAAACACCTTTTTGAGGAGGTCGTCTACGTTCTAAAAGGGCGAGGAAGCACGACCCTTCGCCAGGGTGATAAGAAGCCGATCCAGTTCGAGTGGCAAGAAGGTTCGTTGTTTGCCATTCCCCTCAACGTGAGTTATCAACACTTCAATTTGGAAGGCAAGAACGAAACTCTACTTCTGGGTTGCACTAGCGCTCCCCTAATGATGGACCTTTTCCGGAATAAGAATTTTATCTTTAACGATCAGTTTGTTTTTGATGACCGCTTTGTTGGAAATCAGACTGACATGAATGGTGATGGTACGTTTTATGAGAAGTACCAGGGAGGTCTTTGGGAGACCAATTTTGTGCCCGATATCAGAAGCGTCAGGCTTCAAAACGTGGAGCATCGTGGCAAAGGGCTGAAGCACGTATTTATCGCTCTTTCGAAGAGTTTGATGAAAGTTCATTTAGCTGAGTTTCAAGTCGGCACTTATAAGAAAGCGCACAGGCATGGCCCTGGAGCTCACATCTTCATAATTGAAGGCCAAGGATATTCATTAATGTGGCCTGAGGGAGACAAACCAAGGCGGTATGACTGGAAACCGGGCAGTCTAATCTCGCCTCCAGCTGGCTGGTATCATCAACATTTCAATACGGGCAACATCCCGGTATTCCATCTTGCCTTCCACCGGCCGCAAACCGTGGCAAGTGAAGGTCCTCGCGATCAAATTGAATATGAGGACGAAGATCGGAGCATATCCCAGCTTTTTGAGGCCGAGCTTGACAAGAAAGGCCTCAAATCACAAATGAAAAGGGAGGTATAGTCATGTGGCAAAACAATAGACATAATTGGGAATTCAAACAATGTTGGGTCGGCCGCTTGAGGGCAAAAACACCGAATAAAAATTCTCGTTCATGTGATAGTCATGTAAAAAGGCCCGCTGGTTTGTTTTCCGTACTGGCGGTGGGTTCGATCTTGCTGGCTGCCTGCGGATCTAGCACAGTCGCTGCAAAAGTCTCTACTACAGGTTCAGAGCAGTCAGCCATCAGCTATTTCAAAGGAAAGACCGTAACTTTAATCGCACCAGATAAGCCTGGTGGGTCTCTCAATTCCCAGGCACATATAATTGCGCCGTACATCGCTAAATATCTCGGCGCTTCTGTAGTAGTGGAAAATATTCCTGCCGGGCACACGATTGCGGGCATGGCAGCCCTTGAAAAAGCAGCTCCCAACGGCTTAACCATCGGCATACTAGATATTGGAGGCTACTCCACTCTAAAGTTGTCGTCAGGGGAAGCCCCGCTGCCAATTAATCCAGCGGACTTAGATATGCTTGGGTCTCCTTTGCCAGCCACGAATGCATTTGTTGTGCAGAAAACTTCTCCGTACAAGACATTCGCCGACATTGTAAATTCTAAGGCGCCAATCAGCACTTTGCTCTTGCCAGGTACCGGCGGGGCAATGATGGAGAGCATTTTGCAGGCCTTGAATGTAAATGCACAGTACATAACAGGTTACGCAAACGCAACTGACCTCGTGGCTGGATTCCTAAGAGATGACGGCACCCTAACCAGTTCAAATTTGCTGAATATGGGTCAAATTGTAAGTTCGGGCAAAGGTAGCGCGGTACTGGTTACCGGGCCAGTACCTTCAACAAATACTAAGTTCACCGGTGTTGAGACGCTTGACAGCTACTTATCAAGTCACCAAGTGACAAATGCAAAGAGATCTGGCGAGATCAACGCTGCTGAACATACATTTTTCACGGTGGGTGCAAGTGTCGCCGCTCCTCAAAATGTCCCAGCGGCGGAGCTTAGTGTATTGCGTGCCGCAGTTAAGTTTGCCTTCACACAGTCAAAGGTCGGTGATGAACTTGGAGCCCTTGGTGTGCCGGCTGGATTTGTCGGTCCATCTGCATCCGCAAAGGCCTCTCTTGCAGCTGAAGCGGGTTATAAAATCCTTTCCAGCGATGGCATAAAATTTAGCAAATAGATCAGGCTCCGTTGACACTCATGTGGATCCCAAGTGCCACTGAATCGACAAGTAGTCCCAGTTCAAGCCTGACTAGAGCCGAAATATCCCCCAAGTAACGTGCACGGATTCGAACCCTAAAGTTGGAGTTGAAAGCGACCAAAGATTGGAGAATGAACCCGTGCACGTTACTACCCGACTAAAGCAGATCCTAAATCTAAATGGTTTCGCTGTACGGGAAATTTCTGTCTCTCGGAGAGAAGTGTTGGTGGACCTTAAGCTCACCCGGCGTAAGCTCGCCTTTCCAAAGTGCAAGTCTTCAACCATATCCTGCCATGACACCAAAATAGTCGACTCCCGCTTGAGTCACCTGGACATGGGAGTACGCGAAACTTGGCTATTCTGCCCGCCTCGCAGGCTAAAGTGTCCGAGCCATGGAGTTATAACTGGGTCGAGCCAGATCGCCCTGCCAGGCATTCAACTGGTGGGATTCTCATTCCGCCATCCGAACCGGACTGGACCTCTCTCAATGCATCCAGCCCTCATAAAGTTATGTCAGTGATACAACAGATGAACCGAACTCACTTTTTCATGCGGAATAATTGTTTCGAGAAAGGAGGACCTGGAGAAACTATTGTGCCAATTTGTTGCCATCCAATCCGATTCACACTGCAGTCGAGTATGCGAACACCAAAATAGGGATGCGTGGATCGGGCGTGAAGTTTCCATAACGGTTGTGCGAATGTTTTCCTCGACAAAGCAAAAGCATGTGAGTACTTAGAGGACACAAAATCAGAAGATAGCCGTTTGTTCGGAACTTCAACACGAAACGTGATAATTGTACTTATGGGGTAGTGATGAACATTTTTAAGGACGCGCGAACTAATTCAGTCAAATACTATTTTTACGCCACGCGCGTTATGTTTGTCGCTCCTCCGACTAGGAAACTAGTTTTTGCGATGATTGAAAAGCAACTTCGTAAGATCCATCCGTCAAGTCCGCAACCAGCGGACTTTCATGAAATGTGTCATGCGGAATACAGGTACGGAAGTGCCTTGAGGTCAATTTTTACTGATCTTCTTAGTTGTAAGGCGAGACTCTAAAGTGGTTGGCCATTACCTCTTGCAAGCACTATTCACGCTCGTTACGAACAAGGACTCATTAATTTTTCTCATAGCTGGTTCTCTCATTGGGCTTTTGGCCGGCGTAATTCCCGGTTTAGGCGGGCCCGTCATAATGAGTATTGTTGTAGCTTTTGCGTTCCGCCTTACCGTCGAAGAAGTGGCTAGTCTATTTTTGGCCGTTTTAGCTGGGAGTTATTACAGCGCTTCTATAACATCGATCTTGCTGAATACGCCTGCACACCCAGAGGCATTTGCTGTAACATTCGACGGATTTCCGATGGCACAGCGGGGTGAGGCTGGAAGAGCACTGGGAATATCTGCCTCATCAACCCTTATTGGTGGTTTGATTGGATGCGCAGTACTAATAGGACTTTTGCAGTTCATAAATCAGCTTTCTGTCACTTTTCACCCACCTGAATACGTGGCATTAATTTCATTGGCGTTGATTCTTGTAAGCACTCTTGGTACTGATAGTTCGAGCAAGGCACTTACTTCGGCTGGCCTAGGAATTGTGTTTGCGTCTGTAGGCGAATCCTATATAACTGGAGCTGAACGGTACACGTTTCATTCACTCGGACTCCTAAGCGGTATAGATTTGATTGCTCTTGTTTTGGGAATGTTGGCAATACCGCAGATGGTACTGCTATTTGGTTCGGCCACAAAGGTGGCAAAACAAGACATGCTAGGCAGAGAGGTCGGTCTCACGACACCGGCCGAACTCGGCAGGGACTTTAGAAACCAGAGTATCCAGGGAGTTATCGAGACTTTTCACCACCTAGGTGTTGTCATACGCAGTGCGTGTATTGGAGTTATCACGGGGGTAGTTCCTGGCATTGGAGGATTTGCCGCTAACTTTCTGTCTTATAGCGTAGCTCAGCAGATATCGAGAAAGAAAAAGCATCTTTTTGGATCGGGCATTTCTGAGGGAATCATTGCAGCTGAAGGTTCCTCTCTTGCAAAGGAAGCAGGTGGACTCATACCACTTCTTGGCCTTGGAATTCCGGGTGGAGTAGGGAGTGCTCTTTTGTTGGTAGTGCTTGCGCTTAAGAATGTGGACCCTGGTTACGGCTTTGTTAAGCACTACCCAGTACTGACGTATGAAATGGTATGGATAATTGCAATTGGAGGTCTAATTGGTACGGTTGGTGGCCTGTTACTCACGCCTACCCTAGCTCAAATTACAAGAGTTCCTGGATTATGTATTGTACCGTTAGTCATGTCTTTAGTGGTAATAGGTACTTTTGCCGCAGAAGGTTCCATTTTTGTTGTAGGTGAAATGGCGGTATTCGTGATTGTCGGTTTCGCCCTGCGGAGACTTCGCTATTCTTTGCCAGCAGTCGTTATTGGACTAGTGCTAGGAACGACTTTTGAGTCAAACGTGTATCTCACGATCAAGGTATTCCCCGGTTTTAGTTTTCTTTGGCACCAACCATTTGCAGACTTGCTTTTCATTTTCGCGATAGCTGCTTTGATTTGGAAGGCATTGGACCGCAAACGCGAACTGGGGTCTCGTGCTAAATTCGCAGATAAATCTACCGGTGAGGTTGAGTCCACTATAGGCTCAGCATTCGTTGAAAGTCCCGCTATAACTCAGAGTGGTCGTACCTCAGATGAACGAACTTTGTTCCTGCATAAAAATCGGGTAGTACCATCGTCATCGAGTCATCCCCAAAGTGAAAACGTTGATTATGGGTATCCCCTGTTGGCCGTTCTTACCAATTCCCTACTTATCGCTACTGGGGTATTCGTATTAGCCTATGGATTATTCCGATACGATAAAGCAACATATCTGATGCCAGCGATTGGAGCTTCCGCGCTAACAGTAGGCTCAGCATGGCGATTCCCATCTGATGTTCGCAGGTATTTTAGGTATCATAAAATGAGAAGCTCACCTAAGCCTGGAGAAAGTCGTGATTTGGGCCGCCAAAAGAAGAGGTCGGCGGGAACATCGCATGTTAAACTACTCCAGAATCCAGGCCAAATCTCCACCAAGATCCTGACGTTTTTCGCACTTGGTAAATCTGCGCAAGAACTTCCGCAGATTGCGGATAATTCTTGGGGAAAGGATGGGCAATATACCCGCGAAGTGGCAGGGATCTTTTGGTTTGTCGGCCTTATAGTTGCGTGCTACTTGTTCGGCTTTTTGATCGGTGTTGTCGTTTTTCTTTTAGTTTTTGGCATGATTGCTACTAGGCGTGCATTCAAGACATTAGGTGGAAGAATCATATTTGCCGTCGTGTCAGCCGTAGTTATGGGGCTACTAAGTAACATAATTTTGGTAAGCCTCCTTCATCTGGCATATTCACCATTAATCAATTTATGAGGGATCGTTCGGTATCGTGAGGTATCCCCTATGACCGATCCAGACAATGTCGCCGCAAAGACAGCGTCGCGCAGAATTCAAGACGAAGATGGCGGACCCCCATCAATCGGTCCATGGTCGCACGATACAGGCGAAGTTCATTCCGCAGTTCAGCCAATTCGAGAGCCGGTTCTTACTTTGTTGCGCCATTTTTTGCGAGGAAGATCTGACGCAGACCCTTCAGCTCCGAGACCTCTTTGTCATTGCTTACAGCTGTCGTTTTGGTTTTGCGGACTGTAGCCGCGAGCATCGAAGCCCGTGCCTGCGCGGGAGAGTTGTCAGAGATTTTCTGCGCAATGGCAAGTGAGAGCACAGTCTCGCGCAGTTCGAGATCGAGGTCGGAGAGTTGCCGTAGCGCATCATCTTTCACGCTCATGCTCGCACCTCCGCTGACGTGCCTGAAGGATACAAAGTGATTGTGGGGGGATCATTTGAACTGCTGTAGTTGGTTCGGGCGAGCGAAGGCGAGGGGCAGTCGTCGCCGCGGAGGGCCACAATTTTGGCGGCATCGTCAGTGTTGCGGAGCGCTTCTATGTACTGGCCGCGCACCAACAAAGCCTCCGCCAGAAGTCTGATCGATGTCGGTTCTCCCGGATCATACTTGGGGAAGTCCCGAGCATCTTGGGCATGATAGTCAGCTATTCGCGCCAGTTCCTCTTCGGTCAGATTGGCATTGATGTATAGCGGATTGGGCACTTCACCTGTGCCAGCGAGACACTCCGGTCGGTCGTAGCCGCGAAGCGTGACCGTTTCAGGAGATTCCGTGTCAACGACGAGATATGCGCCACAGCCAATCGCAGAGGTGGAGAGCAGATAGAGCTTGGTTTGCGTGGATCGATGATCGCTGTATCGCTTTAAGAAATCCGATTCGCATTTTTCCAGCTCGTACAGGGCGTCGTCTGCTCCGCGAGCAAGCTCGGCCCGCGTTGCGATCAGGGCATCGACTTCTGTCAAATTATCCGAGGTCACAGGAGTGTTTTACAGTTGCCTTTTTACGGCATTGAATTGACGCTACGGGTCAGGGGAAAATCCACAGACTCGATTATCGAAAATCCCTTGCATTACGTCCCACTAATAGCGTTCATAGATAACGAACTGCGACGTGATTGTAATGAACTCTATATCTTGGCAATCGTGGCAAGGAAACGCCACGATCAGCTCTTGTACTACCCAAGATCAACAGTCGACGTTGAAAAATTTGGCCTCCATGTTGGCATCTCCACAGGGCCGAAATCGTATGTGTGCGGGAGTATCGAGAGAATACGCCCTATTTAGGCACATGGAACATTTAGAGGGGCTAATTCGCTTCTCGGGATTCACATATCCAGCCTAAATTTACGATCTTTGCATCCGTTAGCCCTGGCCGGCGCAGAGCGAAGCACCCAATAGTTCCACCGAAACCAGGAGTGAGGCAACTTTCAAGGTCAGTGTGACCCTCCGCAAGAGACCATATGGGGCTAACGTAGACTCCAGGAGGTTTACCATGTCAAGCACTTCCCCCAGCAATGGCAGGGCATTGGTACCGCTGTTGCGAATAATCGCCCACCCGGGCCGCTACCGTGTCCAGCTTCGTATGGCAGGTGGGGCTGTAATACTGGCTGCCGCGATTTACTTCTTTTTTGGGACTCTAGCCCTTGTGGGCGTTGTTCTTGTGGGAGGTGTTGCCACCAGATACATTTTGAAGATCAAGAGGTAATTTAGAAAGACCCTAGAGTCTCCAAGCTGAGAGCCTTTTGGTGAATCGACTTGCGAGGGTTCGATCTAGGATCACTCGACACGGGAGTCCCTGCCCGGGTGGTATCGGAGTCCGAAGGCTCTATGGGACACGATTCGCTCTCTACTCGGTCAGAAAGTAGCAGTTCAACACGGGACCGGATCGAAGTTCGGTCTTGTTCGATTCTGAACTTTCGAATCCATTATTGTGGGAGAGTGACGAACTAAAAGACGGCTGGGATGAGGTGGTCGCACCAGCAGCGCCGACCCCCCCGACGTGGGAGCCGCAGTTGTGTACCCTTCTGATAGAAACTTTGCCACAACGCCTGCATCAAGACTATTTAATGGGAATGGCACGTCTCCGTTTTTTCCGTAGTTGTTGACAATCTGTGTGGGACCGGTGTACGTCGTCAGATTTGAATCGGAACACGAGCGAAAATCCATTGCCAAACGCACAAGTTGTCCAAGACTCAATTTCGAGTTCATCTCCACGTTTTGACTGTGGTACCGATGAACGCATTCCGTGCAAGGGAATTTGTCACGATACTCGCCTTGGTCACGTTGATCATTGCGCGTATAACGGTGTACTGCCTGTGAATGCGACCGAAACCACTGCTGCCGTCATACAGCCAGCGGCCATCTGCAACACTGGAATAACCGACTTCGAGCAAGCACCAGGGCATGAGGTCCATTTAGGACCTGGCATCCTACACCAACGTTCAAACCGGACACAGCGTCTTGCGATAGGCAACGGAAGTCGACCTTGATCCCTACCAGTGATCGCACCAGCTGCGTCACCCCCTTGAAATTCACTCCGATTCAGGCATTGATCGGTACGCGGATGTGCTGCTTTTGATGGTTTTAACCAGTGTTTTCGGACTGAAATTGAGGGCGTCACCGCCTTCTTAGGACCACGGGTACCGTATGTCGGAACGAACGTGTCATACGGTATAGACAGCAGCAAAATCCTTTTTGAACTGGGTATCACCCACACAATCATCGTCGCATGGCTTCGATTTCTTCCGGTAACCGTCATGTTGCCATACAATTTCCGTTGCACTGCGGTCAGACCCTGCCGAGGGTATGTGCCGGCAATAAGGATACCTATCGGTGAGCCGGCGCCCAAGGGTGACCCTGCCATTCCATGAATCTTGAGAATCTGACGATTGCGATACCGGGCATAGATATACGCACTACCACCTGCCAGTCCCTACAAGCACCGCTTAATAGATTCCAATTTCGATCAGTTTCCTACGTATGGGTACGCCTCGGAAAACGCCTCTGTTCACGCCGCACACTGCGGTCACAAGCTACCAATCGATTCAGACAAACACATGGCGGCAGATTTCAGATGCCGCTCAGAAATGAGCAGCCGGAGCCTTCGTGCCGCTAGCCAAGCGTTAGTAGATTTCGACTAGAGCCGGTTCTTAGCCTGGATTTATAACTGGAGCAAGAATCAGGCCGTGCCACCGGTGTGGTGTGGAATCTGCTGTAGTTTTGGCAGCAGGCTGGCGCTGCTTTGTTTTGAGCGGCAGATTTATAATAGGGTTCATGTTTTGACGATGAAACGTCCGCGTTGTGGCCTGCGAAAGAGACGATCAAATACGTCATCCCTGGTGCTAGCGTTGGTGATTGAAACTTATGGCAGCTTCAACCTGACCTCGGGTGTACTGTATTCCGTGCTGCGTCTATTTTCCAGTCTCTCCCCTTTCAGTCCCTATTTTTTGCTTTTGCCACCGGTGGCGGATTATCTGGGTCTTACAGGATCGGACTCGCCTTCTCGAGCCTTCATCTGACATGTACTAGACACCCCTCCCCTGTTACCGTAGTTACATGGACCAGTTGAGGGTTGATGTAATTGAGACGCTCGCCTAGATTTTGGAACCGCCTGGCAGCTGTATCTCTACTATTGCTGGCAGTTCTAGGAGTGGCTTACTGGCAGGAGTCAAAGGCCTATGGCACCGGTTCAGGTACTGTCTTGCCGGTATCTGGACCATCGGGCGCTCTAAAGGTCGTCAGCGTAAGCCCGCCAGCCTCCTCTTCGACTGCTCCACCAAAGGGACCTTTCAAGATCAGCTTCAACCAAGCCGTAGAGCCTGGTGCTTTATCGCAACTACAAACCTCAGTCGCTGGAAGTTGGAGATCAGTAAGCCCTAACGTGGTGGAGTTCGTTCCGGACAACACCCTTTTGCCTGGTACCTCGGTAACAATAAAAAGCACTGCAGTAGGGAGCCAAGGTATCGTGGCTAATGATGGAGATGTCCTAGCTCACGCAATAGACATTTCCTGGACGACCGAAGCCGGATCCGTCCTGCGCATCCAGCAGTTACTGGCTATTTTGGGCTATCTCCCTTTGAAATGGAGCCCGACCCAGGCTGCTTCCGGCACCTCACCCACACAACAACTATACTCGCCAGTTTCAGGGAGCTTTTCCTGGGGGTATCCCAATATCCCCGCTTCAATCAAGGCCTCTTTCACACCTGGCGTCTTCGGAAAAATGACCCAAGGTGCCCTGGTCAGCTTTGAGAGAGTTCATGGCATGCCTGTCTATACCTCAATTCGAACTCTTATATGGCCCGCACTGCTCAATGCTGAAGCAGCAAATATGCCGAATCCAAATGGCTACACCTATGCAGTTGTCTCCGAGGTTGCACCTGAAACCATCACGATCTATCACGATGCCAATGAGGTGCTGCACAGTCTCGTCAACACAGGAGTGAGCCAGACCCCTACTCCCACGGGGATCTTCTTCGTTTACATGCGCTATCCAACCCAGACAATGCGTGGCAAAAACATCAACGGGTCTTACTACATCGACCACGGCGTCAAATGGGTGAACTACATCCAAGGAAGCGTGGCGATCCATGGATTCGTCAGGTCCAGCTACGGCTTCCCTCAAAGCCTGGGGTGCGTGGAGCTACCGGTTCAGCAAGCAGCGATTGCATGGAAATGGATTCATTATGGATCGCTCGTCTCGATTTCCTAGCTCGTCGGCAAATGCCAATGACTTGGCTGCCTGTGCAAGCGGACACAGCAAGCTGGGCACCTCTACACAGTCTCGATCTGAGTGAATAATGACCTTCAGAGCATCGCGGTCAAACACACTGGCGAAGACCCATTGTTTCATATTGTCAACGGTCTTGAGAACTGCATATTAAGGCATCATCAACCAGTTCGCCACTTCATAAGTTCCAGGGAGGAAAGCTGTGATATCGACTATCGACCCCTCGACCTCTGCTTCGATTCGATTGATGCGCAGGTTGTTGTGGGTCGAACGAAGATCAGATGCTGGGAGCAGTTTCCTATAAGAGACTTGCATACAAACTCCACCTCAGGAACTCGAGCTTCCCGTAGGTCAAACTGAGACCGGAACTTGAGTGGTGCGTCTTCGACAACTGTTTGAGACCATTGGCCAACTGAACGAGTCCAGCTCGTTCTGGTCATTCTGGAAAATCCGCTGACCTGTAAAGTCGCACAGTTGTACGTACAATTGGATTTATGACGCCTCTCGACTTCGTAGTACTCCTGTTCCTTATCTCAGTTATTGCTGGCGTCCTTGGCTCCCTGGTCGGCCTTGGGGGCGGAGTGGTCGTGGTTCCGGTGCTGACACTCCTGTTCCACATCGACATTCGCCTGGCAATCGGAGCATCCATAGTCTCGGTGATTGCAACCTCAAGCGGGGCTGCCTCCGCATACGTAAGGGAACGGATGACCAACCTTAGGGCTGGCATGTTCTTGGAGATAGCTACCACCACCGGAGCAATCAGCGGTGCTTACCTTACGACGGTGCTGCCTGCGCACTACCTGTTCCTCCTTTTCGGCGCGGTACTCGCATACTCCGCCTTTGCAACCTATCACAAGCGGCACTCAGCCCAGCCTTTGACCGTATCTCACGACCGCTTGGCAAACTACTTCGACCTCCACGGCTCCTACTACGACCAGTTCGAACAAAAGGAGATCCCCTACAAGGTGACCGGCACCAAACTCGGGCTGGCCATGATGTATGTGGCTGGGATGGTGAGTGCTCTGCTCGGCATCGGATCCGGCGCGTTGAAGGTTCCGGCCATGGATATCGCAATGCACCTCCCCATGAAGGTCTCGACTGCAACCAGCAACTTCATGATCGGTGTGACAGCAGCTGCAAGCGCAGCATTCTACTTTGCACGGGGGCAGATCGACCCGGTAATTGCAGCCCCCGTAGCAGCCGGGGTCCTCGGCGGGTCCATGCTTGGCGCCAAGGCACTCGGGAGAATCGAGAGCAAGATCATACGGCTCATCTTTGTGGCAGTGCTCGTCATCATCGCCGTCGAAATGTTCCAGAGGGGGGTGCTTCAGTGACAAGGTCTGAAAAAATACCGGTGGAGATGGGAGGTATGCCTAACCAGGCTCCAATGGGGCGCGACCGTGTCCACCATCGCGAGGTTGACGAGGAGAAGCTCCGTAAGGTGGAGACCGCGATCAGCTACGTTCTACGCATCGGTGTGGTGGCATCGGTTATCACGGTGCTCATAGGGATGGTGATGGTGTTCAGCCAGCATCCGGGCTATGCATCTATTACCGGCAAAGTCTCCTATCACGTAATTTCTAGTCCCAGCACCTCCTTCCCGCACACTCTTGGACAGCTCGGTACTGCGCTGTCTCAAGGATCTGGTGGGGGAGTCATCGTATTAGGACTCATCATTTTGCTGGCAACACCGGTGATGCGAGTAGCTGTGGGCGTACTTAGCTTCATTTATGAAAAAGATCCTCCGATGACGATAGTGACACTGTTCGTCTTAGCGGTGCTCATAGCATCGTTCTTCCTCGGATGAGTGGGAAAGTGGAGCTGGACCGGACCAGTCCTGTGCTGCTCTGGATGCAGCTAGCTCAGGATCTGCGTCGGCGCTTGGCGGAGGGAGAGTTCGACCGGGTGTTCCCCAGCGAGAAAGACTGCGCTATCGAATACGGTGTGAGCAGACAGACAGTCCGCGAAGCACTCCGCCGGATGGAAGCAGATGGACTTCTCGTCAGGAATCGCGGATCTCGCACAGTCCTCTGCAGGCCGGAGTTTGAACAGCCATTGCAGGCAATGTACAGTCTCTCGAGGTCACTGCGATCCCAGGGGGCGGCTGAGCGCAGCAAAGTGCTCGCTATTCGCCGCATACCGGCAGACCACCATTGCGACGAACTCGGCATCGAACCTGCACTTCCAGTGATCTACCTTGATCGCCTTAGATTTGCCGATGAGGAGCCGCTGGCGATCATGCGGTCCTGGCTACCGATCGATATTGGGGGCCAGTTGGTGGAGGCCGACCTGGAATCTGGATCGCTATACGATCTGCTCGCCGAGAAACGCCATATTCGGGTAACAGGTGGCTGGGAGCGAATGTGGCCAGTCATTCCGTCGGCCGAGGACCGCCTGCTCCTTAGCTTGCCTAAAGGCCAAGCAGCCTTGGCAGTGCAGCGTCTTGCCATGGCGGGCAACCGCCCCATAGAATGGCGGGAAAGCACGATACGCGGTGACCGATACTCGTTCAAAGCGGAGTGGACGGACACCGAACCACCCCGCTGAACCAATCGATCTGCGCTTGTCGGCAGCGCTGGTTGGTGCGGACTTTGGGACCGGATGCGCAGTGCCTGAAAAGCGGGCCAGGAGGCTGACACGCACTTTATCGGCGGTTGGAAACCGTCATATTCACACCGACCATACATTTGTGGATCGATCTGTTACGCTGACCTTGCCCAAAGTCCGAGATGCATGATGAATCTCTGGGTTCCACCATCTCGGGCGCAAATTGCTTAGGAGGCGCGATGTCCAAGGAAAAAGTACTGCACTATCAGAACAAGCACACTGACATACAAGAATTGCAAAGCAAGATCGAGGAGTATCTGAAATCAGATGGCTTTGCCGTCCAGTCATCACAGGCGAGTGATCATGGCGTGGTTTTACAGGCCAAGAAGGGGAAGTTCCTATCAGAGCTGATAGATGCTGACCGAGCTCTGACGATCTACATCTCTGGCAATCCAGACGATTTCGTAGTGCGGATTGGCATTGGAAAGTGGTTGGAGCATCTGGGGATTGCAGCGGTAGAGACTCTGCTGCTATCAGAGCTCTTCCTATTTATCGATGTCGCGGAAATGGTGTGGAACCTTGAGATAGAGGGCAAGCTCGCAAACGAGATAGCGTCTTACGTGGGTTAAAGCTCCCCTTGCCTGCGCGTAACCCTCGATAGAGATGGCGACACTGTCTGAATTCTTAGGAGGAGTGGGCCAATAGTCTGGCGCACAGTGCCGGGTCGGACGCACTCAGTCCCCATGACGCCTTGGCAAAATATTTCTCTTTTCTCGCCAATGAAACTTGACTGCTTAGAAGCGGCCTGGTGCCCTTGAATGCCACTCTCTCCTAAACGGCTGCGCGGCACGATTTCATCCTCAGGTTTTCATAGACACAATCTAAGAAATGGCATAGAAGCAGCGGCGATGGCGATTATGCAAGAGGTGTATTGTCTTGCCAGTATCGTCTGACCTATTTTGGTCAGGTCTCCCGGAAGCACAAGTCTGGTGGAGGTTTTCTGAGATGAGAAGAAATGAATCTTGGTTGACTCCTCTGCCGAACTCTTTTTATTCGCGGGGAAGCCACTTTCGAAAATCAAGTTCATCCGTTGCCGGAATAACGAAAATCATCCCGGTCCTATTGATTCTGCTGGTAGCACTGGCTTCGGTGGTCCAAATACTTAGGCCTGTTCCATTACCTCAAACACGGGTATCGCTGACAAATGCACTGGTTCCAGGCACCAAGCCTGTTCTCCCGTGGTCGTCTCAGGGAGGTGGTGAGCTTGAGATTCAAAATGTCGGGACCATAGGCAGCGTCAAACCCGACACCGAGCTGCCATTGGGCTCAGTTGCCAAGATCATCACGGCACTGGTGATCGTCAAAGACCACCCCTTGAGTCTTGGTGACACAGGACCGACTATTACAGTATCTCCCAGCGACGTCACTCTTTATCAGACTATGTTGAGCCAGCAGGACTCGGTCATCCCGGTCGCTTCAGGCGAGAAGTTGAATGAGTATCAGCTCCTCGAAGCGTTGCTTATCCCCTCTGCCAACAACATTGCTTACATGCTTGCCAACTGGGATGCGGGGTCGGTTGCGGCTTTTGTGGCAAAGATGAACGCCTTGGCGAACTCTCTAGGCGTGCACACCATGACGTTCAAAGGCCCATCGGGACTTAACCCGCACACCGTGGGCAGCGCTAATGATCTGGTCATTTCAGCACAGGCACTCTTGAAGAATCCCGTACTAAGCGAGATAGTGGCAAAGCCACAGGTCAGCTTGCCCATAGTCGGCGTCGCTTATAACATCGACTACAACGTCGGTCATAACGGCTTTATCGGCATCGAAACGGGATCAATGGCAAATGGCGGCAATCTTCTCTTCGCTGCTGCCGGTCCGTCTGGATCCAAGGACCTCATAGTAGGTGCAGTTTTGGACCAGCCTGGAGCGCAGCCATTGATCGCTGCGCTTAGTGAAGCCAACAAGCTCGTTGATGCAGCGCGAAAGATTCCTGTCACCATGAGAGTGCTGAGCGCTGGTCAGACCGTTGCGCTCATCTCCGCACCAGGGATTGCACCTGTTCCCGTTAGAGCAGCCCAAAGTGTCTCTCTTCTGGCGTGGCCTAGTCTTAGAGTGGCATACAGTACAACATTCTCGAAGCTTGGACACAACGTTGGCAAAGGCGCAAAGGTAGGCACGATGAAAGTGTCGATCGGCAATCAAACCCAAACCGTGGCGCTTGTGGCAACAAGAGCCATCCAAGGTCCATCCCTGACATGGCGGCTGACACGAATCTGAGAATTCCCGTCTTTGCGACCATAACAAAACTCCGCTCCGGGGCAGCCGGTGAAGAGCGCCGTACCGGGACTTATTCGAAAGCATCCTCAATCCCGCGTGGTCTCGACCTGAGCGTCGCAGATCGTGGTGGACTGTGGCAGCTGTGGCTCATCCTGATGGATTCGCGATACTATGCAAATTGGACCACCAAAGATCATCGGTGAGCAGTCCAGCACGGATCAGCAGCTTACGTCAAAATGGTAGCTCCTGTAGCCAGGGGGAGGTTTCGGAGTTCTGTCGGTGCCAGAGTATTTTCTGAGGTGATCCGTGTAAGAAATCCACAATCCACCATCAGAATCAATCCCCCGCGCAGAACTTCTCTCCGCCCGCCTCTTGTTCTGCAACGCAATTCGCTCAACCGGATCCAATCCGCTAAGTGGAGACAGAACCAGCCTTGGGCTAGCTATGGCAAAAGCTTTCTCGCCAGATTCACTCCTTACAAGTACCGTGCTCTCACCTTCACTGCTCCCAACATTTCCAACCGAAATGTCAGCATTCAAACCGGAAAAGTCAGAGCACTCGTCGCAACCTGAAAGTGCTGCCGATGAGAATTCCCTTACCGGTCTACGCAGCAACACATTCGACGTCGCACCTTGAACAATGAGTTCGCCTGCTCTGATATCGATACGTTTCACCGATTTGGTATCGACACCGTCTCCAGCCACCGACGACTCAAGCAGGTCCGGGTCAAATGACCTGGTACAAAATAGCGCGACTGTGAGGGTAACGACACTTGCAAGGGTGTTTCGATACTTCCACGGATAGCGTTGCAGTGCTCTAAGAACGCTGATTTGACATGGCGTCCCGACAAATGCAAGGCGGGTGACACCTGTCGGCACAGGCAGGTTCAGCATTGCGAGAGGATGGGACTGGTGGTAGACGCTGCCTGTAGCATCACTGACATCGGTAGTGTTTGTTGCCAAGACAGCAGCACCATGGAATGCATCCACCTTTTTCGTCAGGATGGCCCCATCTATTTCACCAGCCTCCAGTAAAGCCGCCACCAAAGTCGTAACCACTCCGCCGTCCTGGGCACCCTGCACTTTTGTCGCGGCCTTGACTGAGTGTGACGCTCTCAGCTGGCCCAAGATCTTCGAATCATCTGTCGTATCGGACTGGGAAATTGGCTCATGGCGCTGATTGGCTTCGTCAATTAGGATCTTCGAAAGCCTCTCGACCCGCAGTCCGGCCAGAGGGCAATAGTCCCAACACGCCGAACACCCAGTGCACATCTTGACCAAAGTTGGCTTTCCGTCCTCTGCAACGCCTATAGAACGAGACGGGCATGCGGCAATGCAACCACCACAGCCAATGCACCGATTGGCATCTATGACCGCGGCAGCCGTCTTGTGGAACCAGATCTTGTCTGAAAGCTCAGGCATTCCACTTTCTCGAGCTATCTCATCTCGAATATTTGCTGATGGATCGCTTACTGTAACTGTCACGGGATCAATCCCCCAAATACTAAGTGAACCTGCCCTCTTACGAACCGGCTCATTCCGTAACCACGGCAGAGTCTGGTTTGGTTCCACCTGTCCAGTTCCAAGATTCGCTGGAGAGGTTCGAAATTTCTGCTTCACCATTGGCGATTTTGGTCAACAGACTTGTAATAGCATCAAACGCATTTGCCGCCGGCACCTCACCCCTTATCCACCTGGCAAGCCGCCCTGCACCTGCATCGCCTCCAAGCGCCACATCAAACGCGTCAAATGCTGACCTCTCGTCCTTGCCCATAGTCGCGCGTAGCCCCACATGGCCCAGCGCCACCTGTGCGCAAGAGGCTTTGCATCCAGACATGTGGATGCGAAGCCCGTCAAGACGGTCCCACCGCTGTTCGGGAACATTATTTCTCAGGTGGTCTATGAGCTTGGCCCCATAAGGCTTCATTGCCAAGATAGCCAATTTGCAAAAGGGCGCACTTGTGCAGGCAATCACACCGCGTTCGAAAGGATCCGGATTCTGCTTAAGACGCGACAGGAGTGGCTCACCAATGAGACCGTCAACATCTTTTACCCCGGTGAGTATCACGTTCTGCCGCAACGTCAACCGGAGCTGCGAATCTCCGTATCTTTCCGATAGAACCGCCAGCTCCTGTAGCTCATCACCCGTCAGCCTGCCCAATGGCACACAGAGACCAACGTAGTGACTCCCGTCTTTGGCTCTATGGACTCCTAGGTGATCTTCGCTATTCCAGCTTGAAAGATCCTCTCCGGCTGGCTCGGGTTCGAATTGTAGACGCCCACGGATCTCCTGTTCCACCCGGACCACTCCAAGCTCATGCACCATGGCACGAAAACGATTTATCGAGGAGTTTTGGAAATCACCGAATTCCACAAACACCTCAAGTGCCGCCTTCACCGTCGAAACAACGTTTCTCGGCTCGACAAAAAGATCCGTGGACGACGCGAGTCGCGGATAGTCTGACAGACCACCGCCTATATGAACGTTGAACCCCAGGGAATTCTTCAAACGTGCCGGGGTAAAGGCTATGCAGTTGACTCGCGCAACTATGCAATCACTATGGCAGGCAGTGACACCCACCTTGAATTTCCGAGGCAGAAATCCGGTCAGGCCCTGGTTATCGAAAGCAAACGTATTCAACTCTTCAAGCACTGGACCAACGCTAAAGAATCCCGCTTCATCAATGCCATCTACAGGACATGCGGTAATATTTCTCATAGAATTTCCACAGGCTTCAATTGAAGAAAGCCCTGCCTGCGAGAATCGTCTCCAGATCTCTGGAAGATTCTCGAAGCGGATCCAATGAATCTGAAAATTCTGCCTTGTTGTTATCTCCGCAAATCGCTCAGGTTCCGTCGACCCCGGTAATTTTACAGACATATCGTTTACAACGCCCGCAATCACCTTGAGTTGTCTTGCCGTCAGGCGTCCACCTGCTATTCGCGTCCGTAGCATGAAGGTGCCAGGAAAACCATCATCGTATACTCCGACTAGCCGGAGCTTCCCGACCCCTAGCGAGCCTCGGTCGCCTGGATGCAGGTCATCCCAGAGCGTAGGACCCCGATCGAGGATGGCCGACATAATCTGGGAGGGGGTTTGGTCTTTGTTGAATAGCGGCAGGGAAAGCACACCAACAATATAGCAGAAACATGACTAAGTTGATCAACATTTAGCCCTTTTATCCAGATTGCATGTTCAGTGTATCGACGAGCTACGCCCGCATGCCCTGAAACGAGCATGCTGTGCGCCGGAACAAGGTACTTGCGCTGCATAATCTGCCTTGAGGTGACACGACACCAGATTTTTGCGCTATTCCTCAACCAGCATTCTGGTGCCGTGTATTTTCGAAGACTCGCAAGAGAGCAAACTCATGAACTGCCATCCTCTGGACGACTAAGTCGAGTATTGATCTCTTGATCAGCCCTAGCAGTTCTGAGCCCAAGTTCAAGGTATAGACGACTGAATACCCGACCACCCTTCAAGTCTCTCAGCCGCTCGACTACCAAACCGCCTCTCTCATTTAGCGGTGCGGCTTTCCTGGTCGTAACCTTGGTTCGTTTCGCGCTTCCTGCGCCGCCGCTCTCAGCGGCAGGATCGCTTTTGTGGGAGGGTCATTGCTTTCCCCCAGCCATTCAGCCCCAGCTATAGCCCATGTCACATCTAGGATTCGCCTGCATTTCCAATGAGTCCTTCCCCCTGACGCGTAGACACCACCGTGTCTTTATAACTTGTTTTTGGGTTTGGCCTTTGGCTATCGGAGTTGACCGGAAATCCTTTTGGGGTGGGAGCTGTGCCTGGTGGATACATTGGGGTTGGTTTGGTGGCTTAAGTTCATCCTGAAGGATTCTCGATACTGCAAATTGGACCGCCAAAGACCCCCGGTGAGCAGTCGAGCACGGATCAGCAGCTTAGGTCAAAATGGTAGCTCCTTTAGCCAGAGGGAGGACTCGTAACACACAGACTCTGGGAACCCAGCATCGTGATGTTT